>NZ_NCII01000016.1 GCF_002256775.1 Novosphingobium sp. 17-62-19
GTTGGCCACCAATGTCGGAATACCGATGCCAAGGTTCACATAGAACCCGTCCTGCAATTCCTTTGCCGCGCGTGCGGCCATTTCGTCGCGGGTCCAGCCTTTGGTCAGGCCATCATGCGTGGTCATCAGACGGTCTCCCTTTCGCGCACGGTGCGGAATTCGATCTGCTTGTCATAAGGTGCGCCCAAGAACAGTCGCTGGACGTAGACGCCGGGCAGGTGGATCGCATCGGGATCGAGCGTGCCGGGTGCGACAATTTCCTCAACCTCAACCACGCAGACTTTGCCGCAAGTGGCGGCGGGTACGTTGAAATTGCGTGCGGTCTTGCGGAACACGACGTTGCCAGTGGTATCGGCTTTCCACGCCTTCACGATGGCCAGATCGGCGAAGATACCCTGTTCCAGAACGTATTCCTGCCCGTCAAAGATCTTGCTCTCCTTGCCCTCGGCCACCAGTGTGCCAACGCCGGTCTTGGTATAGAATCCGGGAATGCCCGCGCCGCCTGCGCGCATCCGTTCAGCCAGCGTGCCTTGGGGAGAGAATTCCACCTCCAACTCACCGGCCAGATACTGGCGCTCGAACTCCTTGTTTTCGCCCACATAGGACGAGATCATCTTGGCGATCTGGCGCGTGCGCAGCAGTTTGCCCAAGCCCTGATTGTCGATCCCGGCGTTGTTGCTGGCGACCGTCAGCCCTTTTATCCCGCTGGCGACGATGGCATCGATCAGCCGTTCGGGAATGCCGCAAAGGCCAAAGCCGCCGCTGGCGATCAACATACCGTCTTTCAGCAGACCATCCAGAGCAGCGCTGGCATCGGGATAAAGCTTTCCAGTCATGATCTCTCCATCGTTCCGCGCTTGATAGAGCTTGCACGCCTTGTGATCCAATGATTAGTTCTATGCTGAATTAATAAGAGTTTTTTATGCATAAGCTGGCGATCTACCACCTTGAAACGCTGCTGTGGATTGCCCGGCTCGGCACGTTTCGCGCGGCCGCCGAGCGGCTGAATACCACCCAGCCTGCGATTTCGGCCCGTGTGCGCGAGATTGAGAGCCAGCTTGGCCTTGCGATCTTCCGGCGTGAAGGGCGTGGCGTGGTGCTCACCGCGCGCGGTCGCCAGCTTGTGCAGGATTGCGAACCGCTGCTGGCGGGATTGGAAAGTGCGCTGCTTGAGGCGGGCGGTCATGCAGGCGCGGCAGGCGTTGTGCGCATTGCGGCGGGGGAGATTGCCGCTGCCACGTGCCTGCCCCATTTTGCCAGTGCTGTGCGCAAGGACCTGCCCGGCGTCACGCTCCACATAGACCTCGATCTTACCGCAAGGATGTTGCAGAATGTTCTTTCGGGCACGCGCGACATCGCGTTTCTGGCAGGCCCGGTGGCCAGCCCCGGTCTGCGCACTGCCCGTATCGGCGAAGTCTCACTCGTGTGGCTGGCCAGCCCGGAAACGGCAGCCCAAGGCGGGTTGCAGGCCGCAACTCCGGTCTGGTCGATTGGCGAACATTCCCCCATCCACCGCGTGACTTGCGAAAGCCTTCAGATGGCGGGACTGCCGGTGCGCGCCATCAACACCTGCAACAATGTGGCGACAATGCTGGGCATCGTTGCCAGTGGCACAGGTGCTGCGCTTTTTCCCGAAACCATGGCGCGCCCGATGATGAAAAGTGGCGCACTTGTAGAATGTGCCCCACCGCCAAGTTCGCAGATATGCTTCGAAGTGGCCGTGCGGTCGAACGAGAGCGATCCGGTTGTCCTCGAACTCTTCCGCCGGGCGGCCATGTTCTCCATCGCAGGCTGAAGGGCCATTGGCGCGCCATTTGGAATGGGACGGCACAAAGACTCTGGTGTCATACCTTTTTCACAATAATCGTTCGTCTGCGCCCGCCCTTTCGACGCATGATTCGTCTGCGGAGGCATAAGCTCGTGGAATAATAATAAACCGCAGGACGGCTCAACCGCCGGTTTCGCTTGCTCAGCATGTAACATTGTTACATGCCGTAGGCGGGATCGAAGAACCGCATCAAAAACGAGGGGTGAAGTTGCGATGATGAAGATGTCCGCAGTAAAGGCCGCGCTGGCAATCGGCGTGGCGATGGGAGCGATGCCGATGGCAGCCTGGGCGCACACTCTCCAGAACCTCAACATCACGCGCTTTGATACAGCACTCGATCTTTCGAGCGGCGTTTCGCGCCAGAACAACTTTGGCGGCCTGTTTGATGGGTTCGCCATTCGCGGCTTTGTGGGTGACGAAAACTTTGCCGGTGGCGTGCTGGTCAACGGTTTCAACGGTGGCCGTGGCTATGGCGGTCCGCGCGATGCATCGAGCATTGAAAAGATAGAAATTCTTAAAGGTCCGAACGGCGCCGTATTTGGTCGTGGTGAGCCGGGTGGCACCATCAGCATCATTACCAAAAAGGCAAAAGTCGGCCAGAACTTCGGCACTTTTGCCGTGCAGGGCGGCAGCTTCAACACTTTCCGGGTTGAGGCTGATTACAACCTTTCGCTCACCGATACTGTGGCGATCCGCCTGAACGGTGCCGTGCAGGATGGCGACAGCTTCCGCGATACGATCCACCAGCGGCTCTATGTGGCGAACCCGTCAATCGTGTTCACGCCAAGCAAGAACACCAGCCTGTCCTATGAAATGGAGTTCATGGAAAACCGCATTCCGTTTGATCGCGGAACGATTGCGGTGAACGGGCAGCTGGGCGTGGTTGACCGGTCGACCTTCTTTGGTGAGCCGGGCGACGGGCCGATGCGTGTAAACGTGCTGGGCCATCAGGTGCAGTTCCAGCAGAAGCTGGGCGGCGACTGGTATTTCCTCGCGGGCTTTGGCTATCGTGAGACCGAATTCAGCGGCCTTTCGAGCGAGGCCGAGCTTGATCCACTGGGCACCAACCGCCGCCAGACGCTGGGCAAGCCGGGCAATTTCCTCGCCCGCCAGCGCCGTTCGCGTGACTACACCACCGACAACATAGTGGTACGCGGGGAAATTTCGGGCAAGTTCTACACCGGGGGCATCACCCACCATGTGCTTGTAGGTGCAGACTGGGACCGGTTCCGCATTGACTTGCTGCAATTGCGCGGACGCCCGGTGAATTATACCACGGGCACGCCCGTCACGGCGGCAAACTATGCCGTGGACATTTTCAACCCCGTCTATGGGCAGACGCTGGCGCTGGGTGCGACGCCGCTGACCAACACTTACGAGACGCAGAAAGCCTGGGGCCTTTATTTCCAGGACCAGATTGACCTGACTGACAGCTTGAAGCTGCGTCTGGGTGGCCGTTATGACGATTACCGACAGACCGTGCTAAACCGGAACAACCCGATTTCCCCCACAAATCCTGTCCGCGTCCATATCAAGCAGTTCAGCCCGACGGGCGGCGTGCTGTATGAAGTCAACGACGACGTTTCGGTCTTTGCAGGGTACGGTGAAGGCTTCCGCCCGAACAGCGGTGTGAATGCGGCAAGCAATCCGTTCCCGGCAGAGCTGAGCAAGTCCTATGAAGTGGGCGTGCGACTGGGCGAGCCGGGCGGTCCGCTGAGCGGTTCGATCGCGGCGTTCACGATGAAGAAGAACAACATCCTGACCGCCGATCCCAACCCTGCCAATGCCGGGTTCTCGATCGCCGGGGGTGAAGCCCGTTCGCGCGGGATCGAGCTGGACTTCAACGCCAATCTGCCGGGTGACATCTCGATCATCGCGACATACGCCTATCTGGACGCCGAATGGACGACGGCGGCGGGCGACAAGGACTTTGGCCTGACGATCAATCCCGGTGACCGCCTGATCAACATTCCCGAACATGCTGCCAACCTGATCGTCAGCAAGGGCTTCATGATCGGCACCCATCGCGCCACGTTTGGCGGCGGCGTGAACTATGTCGGCAAGCGGCTGGGCGAAACTGGTTCCACGTTTGATCTGCCGGGTTATGTCGTGGCGCGCCTGATGGCGAGCTATGAGCCTTCGGACGGTGTGAAGCTGACCGCCGACGTGACCAACCTGTTCGACAAGGAGTTCTACACCGCATCCTATTCGCGGTTGTGGATCGCACCGGGTACGCCGCGCGCGTTCAACGTGCGAGCCAGCTTCTCGTTCTGATGCACTGCGCGTAATGTTGGGGCAGGCAGGGCGAGTGCCTTGCCTGCCCCTTTTTTTGGGTATTCACTTGGGGAACGCTGATAAAATGACATTTCTCTATCACGGGCTGGAAGCGCGCGGTGCGGTCTGGGCCGAGATATTCGCGGCCCGTGTGCCGGATTTGCCGTTCCTGCGTTGGGGGCAAGATTCGGTTGATCCGGCGCAAGTGCGCTGGCTGGCGGCGTGGAATGCGCCTGCCGAATTCATTGCGCAGTTCCCAAATCTGGAAGTGCTGTTCAGCGTAGGCGCAGGGATAGACCAGTTGCCGCTGGATGCGCTGCCGCCGCAAGTGCGGGTGGTGCGCATGGTGGAGCAGGGGATTATCACCGGCATGGCGGAATATGTCGCCATGGCCTGTCTTGCGTTGCACCGCGATCTGCCGTTTTTCATAACAGAGCAGCGCGCAGGCCGCTGGACCTATCGCCATACGCGGCTGGCCGCCGACACCCGCGTGGGTGTGATGGGGCTTGGCGAGTTGGGCAAGGCGGCGCTTGAAATGCTAAAACCGCTCGGCTTCCCGCTTTCCGGCTGGAGCCGCAGCGCGCACAGCATCGAAGGCGTGGAATGTTTTGCCGGAGCCAAAGGTTTCGATGCGTTCCTGGCGCAAGTGGGTATCGCGGTGTGCTTGCTGCCGCTCACCCCCGAAACACGCGGCATTCTGTGCCGTGAAACCTTTGACAAGATGCCGCGTGGAAGCGCTGTGGTGAATGCAGGGCGCGGTGGGCACCTGGTGGCCGACGATCTGATAGTCGCGCTTGATTCAGGACAGTTGCGCGCCGCGATGATCGATGTGACCGTGCCCGAGCCGCTCCCTGAAGGTCACCCATTCTTTAGTCATCCGGCGATTTTCCTTACTCCTCACGTGGCGGCCGAGACGCGCCACGGCAGCGCGGGCGAGGTGTTGGCAGATAATGTGCTACGTCTGTTGGCGGGGGAACCGCTGCTGGGCGAAGTGGATCGGACGCGCGGATATTAAGGCGCGGCACGACGTGCCGTTCTGCGCGGTGAAAAAAGTGCAGTGGACGTTCCTGCGCCAAGACGAACGGGTGCAAGTTCCGCCCCAAAAATGGTGATCTTGCATCATCGCAGCCGCTACCCGGCATTGCCGGAAGCCACAGAAATATAGGATCGGACTCCTGTCATGAGCACCGCCGTCTTCACTCCCAAGTTTATCAGCTTCGATTGCTATGGCACGCTGACGCGCTTTCGCATGACCGAAATGGCGACCGCATTCTATGCTGACAGGCTTGCCGCTGAAGCGCTGCCTGCGTTCTGCAAGGATTGGGCCACCTATCGTTTCGACGAAGTTTTGGGGCCATGGAAGCCGTACAGCGAAGTTGTTGCCAATTCGCTGGCGCGTTGTTCGAAGAAGTGGGGCGTAGAATTCCGCGAAGAAGAAGCAAAGGCTGTTTACGAAGCCATTCCGACCTGGGGCCCGCATGATGATGTGGCCGGTGGCTTGTCGAAAATCTGCGACAAGATCCCGCTGGTGATCCTGTCCAACGCGATGAATGACCAGATCATGGACAACGTGGCCAAGCTGGGCGCAACGTTCCACCGGGTCTATACTGCCCAGAGCGCGCAGGCCTACAAGCCGCGGATGCAGGCGTTTGAATATATGTTCGATCAGCTTGGCATGGGGCCGGACGTGGGGATGCATGTATCGTCCAGCTTCCGCTATGACCATAACACCGCAACGGATCTCGGCTTTGGCTGCCGCGTATTCGTCGGGCGCGGGCACGAGCCTTCGAACGCCAACTATCGCGATGTCGAGATCCCGCACATCGGCGCGCTTCCGGCGGTGGTCGGCCTCTGATGCTGTCACGGCGCGGCCTTATCGGTGGCATGGCGGCAGGAGCGATGCTGGCTCCTGCTGACCGGCTGATCGGAAAGCCGCGCATGGGTGGGCGCATCCGCGTTGCCGGCATCGTCGCATCAACTGCCGATACACTCGACCCTGCAAAGGGCGGCAACTCCAGCGACTATATGCGCACGTTCCTGCTCTACAGCGGGCTGACGCAATATGATGGAGCTTTGCGGGCGCAGCCCGGATTGGCGGAGGCGATTGAATCGGACGACAACATCGTCTGGACCATCCGCCTGCGACGCGGCGTGCATTTCCATAATGGCAAGGCGCTGACCGCGGACGATGTGGTCTATTCGCTGCTGCGGCACAAAGACCCTGCAGTCGGCTCGAAGGTCAAGGCCGTTGCTGAACAGTTCGCAGGCGCGCGCCGGGTGGGGACACTGGAAGTTGAGCTGCGGCTGACCGGCCCCAATCCCGATATTCCGATCATTCTGGCGCAGCCGCAGTTTGCCATCGTGGAGAATGGCCGACGCGATTTCAGCGTGGCCAACGGAACCGGCCCTTTCATCCTGAAGTCCTTTGCGCCGGGTATCCGCACGATCGTGCAGCGCAATCCGAATTACTGGAAGCCGGGCAAGCCATACCTTGACGAGATTGAGCTGATTGCCATTCCCGATGAACTTTCGCGCGTGAACGCGCTGCTATCGGGCGATGTGCAGATGGTGATCGCGGTGAGTCCGGGGTCGGTCAAGCGCGTGAAGGCGTCGTCCTCACACTTGATCATGGAAACCAAATCGGGCCTCTACACCGATCTGGTCATGCGGCAGGACCACCCGGTAACAGGCAATCCCGATTTTGTGCTGGGGATGAAGCACCTCCTTGATCGCGATCTGATCAAGCGGGCGCTGTTCCGTGGCTATGCAACGATTGCGAACGACCAGCCGATTTCGCCGTTGGACCCCTATTATAATCCGGGCATACCGCAGCGCGCGTTTGATCCTGAAAAGGCGAAGTTCTATCTCAAGCGCTCCGGCCTGTTGAGCACGCGCCTGCCGGTATATGTGTCGCCCGCAGCGAACCTTTCCGTCGACATGGGATCGATCCTGCAGGAACATGCCGCGCAAATCGGCCTGAAGCTGGCCGTAAACCGCGTGCCGAGCGATGGCTACTGGTCAACCCACTGGATGAAGCATCCGCTGACATTCGGAAACATCAACCAGCGTCCCACCACAGACTTGATGTTCAGCCTGTTCTTCCAATCGAAGGCGACGGAAAACGAAGCAGGCTGGAAGAACCCCAAGTTTGACAGAATGCTGATCGAAGCGCGCCAGACCCGCGATGAGGCCGTGCGCAAGGCAATCTATGGCGAAATGCAATGGATGATCCATCGCACCGGGGGGATCGGCATTCCGGTTTTCATCAGCTTGCTCGATGGCTATGACCGCCGCGTTCGCGGGCTTCAGCCGGTCCCGCTGGGAGGCCTGATGGGCTACACCTTTGGCGAACACGTGTGGTTGGACGCATGAGCGGCGCGTCACCCGTATCCCGCTGGAGCGGGCCAGCGCAGCTTGTGGCCAAGCGTACGGGGCTGGCCCTGGTGACGCTGGTGCTGGTCTCAGCCGTGATCTTCACGATCAGCGGCCTGCTGCCCGGCGATGCTGCGCAGGAATTGCTTGGCCAGGGCGCAACGCCCGAACAGATTGCGGCGCTGCGCCACGAAATGGGCCTCGATCGGCCTGCGGTGGTGCGCTATTTTGAATGGTTGCGCGGCATTGCCATCGGTGATCCCGGCCAGTCGCTGGTGGCGAACAAGCCGGTGGCAGACATTATCTCGGAACGGCTGCCCAACACGCTGATCCTTGCCGGGCTGACCACGCTGTTCTCGGTGCCGATCGCGTTTCTGGTGGGCATCTCCTCGGCGGTGACGCGGGGGAAGGCAACCGACCGCGCACTCAACATCATGACGCTGGCGATGGTCGCCTTGCCGGAATTTCTTGTGGCCACGATTGCGGTGCTGGTGTTCTCGGTAAAGCTGTTGTGGCTGCCGTCGATCACGATTGTGCCGCAAGACCCGACGCTTTGGGAATTCCTGCGCGCCTATGCCATGCCGGTGATGGTGCTGGGTGTGGGCGTGATCGCACAGCTGGGCCGGATGATCCGCGCGGCGATCATTGCGGAGCTGGACCGCCCCTATGTGGAAATGGCGCGGTTGAAGGGTGTTTCGCAGCGCCGTCTCATCTTTCGCCATGTTTTGCCCAACGCGGTCGGCCCCATCGTGAATGCCATGGCGCTCAGCCTGTCCTATCTGTTTGGAGGCGCGATCATCGTGGAGACAATTTTCAGCTATCCTGGCCTCGCCAGCCTTATGGTCAATGCCGTGACCTCGCGCGATATGCCATTGCTACAGGCCTGCGCGATGATCTTTTGCGCCACCTATCTGCTGCTGGTGCTGATTGCCGATACCGTGGCGATCCTTGCCAATCCCCGGCTGCGTCAGGGATGAACGTGGGCAGCATCATACGCGGAGCACGGCGCCTGCCGCTGTCGGGCAAGATCGGTCTTGCGCTGGTGATCTTCTGGATCGTCGTGGCGATTGTCGGGCCGTTCATCGCGCCTTATCCGCCGGGTTCGTTCGCCAATGAGGAAGTATTTGCAGGATCGAGCAGCGAGTTCTGGCTTGGCAGCGACTTTCTGGGCCGCGACGTGCTCAGCCGACTGCTCTCAGGTGCGCGGTTCACGGTTGGTCTTTCCGCCATTGCGGTGACCATTGCCGCTTGCCTCGGCACGGGGCTGGCGCTCACCGCGGCCGTCGGCCCACGATGGGGCGATGAACTGCTGTCGCGTTCGATGGACACGCTGATTTCCATTCCATCCAAGATATTTGCCCTTGTGCTGGTGGCGGCGTTCGGATCGTCGATTGTGCTGCTCACACTGATTATTGCGATCACTTATGTGCCCGGCAATTTCCGCATTGCGCGCTCGCTGGCCGTGGGGCTGGCGCGGCTCGACTATGTCGAAGTGGCGCGGGCGCGCGGGGAAGGGCGGCTGCATCTGGCATTGGTGGAAGTGCTGCCCAACATGATCAAGCCGCTGTTCGCGGACATCGGCCTGCGCTTCGTGTTCATCGTGCTTCTGCTGTCGGGCCTCAGCTTCCTTGGCCTTGGCCTTCAGCCGCCTGATGCTGACCTTGGCTCTCTGGTGCGTGAGAATACGTCCGGGTTGGCGGAAGGCGCACTGGCGATCATCGCCCCTGCTGTTGCGATTGCGAGCCTGACGGTTGGCGTCAACCTGCTGATCGATGCGGCCACGCAAGGAAAGGCGCACTGATGGCTGCCGCTCACGTAGACGTCCGCAATCTGTGCGTCACAGTGCGCACGCCGGACGGTTCGCCCTTGCACATCGTCGATGACGTTTCGTTTTCCATCGCGCGCGGCGAAGTACTGGCGCTGATCGGGGAGTCCGGTTCGGGCAAGACCACGATTGCGCTGTCGCTGATGGGCTATGCCCGCAGTGGTGCAAGCATCAGCGGCGATATTACGGTTGGCGATGCAACACTGGATGGCTCGGGCAAGGCCACTTTGGCGGCTCAGCGCGGGCACCGCATCACTTACGTGGCGCAAAGTGCCGCCGCCGCATTCAACCCCTCGCGCCGCGTGATCGAACAGGTGATCGAACCTGCGCTGATCCACGGGACGGCAACCGCCGTCGAGGCGCGCCGCCATGCGGTGGAATTGTTCGAGGCGCTGGCCCTGCCAGATCCCGCAACCATTGGCACCCGCTATCCACATGAGCTTTCAGGCGGACAGCTTCAGCGACTGATGGCGGCGATGGCACTGATCACCCGGCCCGATCTGGTGATCTTTGACGAACCGACCACGGCGCTGGATGTGACCACGCAGGTCGAAGTGCTGCAGGCCTTCCGCAAGGTGGTGCGCGAACAGGGTGCGACCGGCGTCTATGTCTCGCACGATCTGGCGGTCGTGGCGCAGATGGCGGACCAGATCCTTGTGCTCAATCGTGGTTCCGTGCGTGAACAGAACGCCGTGCGCGCCGTGCTTGAAGCCCCGGCAGACGATTACACCAAGACCCTGCTTGCTGCGGCGCGGCCCGTGATCAAGGCGGCCGTGCCGGTTGCAGCAGTGGGCAAGCCGCTGCTGTCGATCGAGGGCATCCATGCAGGATACGGCCCTGTCGATCGCCATGGCCGCGCGGCGCATCCGGTGCTGACAGACGTGAGCTTGCAGATCGGGCGCGGGGCTGCGGTGGGCGTTATCGGGGAATCCGGTTCGGGCAAATCCACGGTTGCACGCGTGGTGGCGGGTTTGTTGGCGCCAACAGCGGGAGCGGTTTCGCTCGACGGCCAACCGCTCGCAGCATCGCTCAAGGATCGATCGCGCGAGGAACTGCGGCGTATCCAGATCGTGTTTCAGAACGCAGATGTGGCGCTCAACCCGGCGCATAGCGTGGGTGAAATCCTTGGCCGCGTGCTGCGCTTCTACCACGGCACGAGCGGCGCTGCCGTTAACAGCCGCGTGGCGGAACTGCTCGATTTGATCAAATTGCCCGCCACGATTGCTGACCGCCGCTGCGATGAACTGTCCGGCGGCCAGAAGCAGCGCGTAAACCTTGCTCGCGCGCTGGCGGCGCAGCCCGATGTGATCCTGTGCGATGAAGTCACGTCGGCGCTCGATACCGTGGTGCGAGAGGCGATTCTCGAACTTCTGGCCGAATTGCGGCGCGATCTGGGCGTGGCCTATCTGTTCATCAGCCATGATATTGCGACGGTAAAGGCGCTGTGCGATGAGATCGTGGTGCTTTACAAAGGCACGCGCGTGGAAAGCGGGCTGCGCAATACTTATGCCACGCCGCCGTTCCATCCCTATACTGACCTGCTGATTTCGTCGGTGCCGGAACTGCGCACCGACTGGCTTTCGGGCGTGGGTTCGCAAGGAAAGGTGCCGTTCGCGCATCTATCGGAAAGCCCTGACCTGTGCCGCTTCCTGCCACGCTGTCCCGTTGCCATCGCGGGCCGCTGTGATGTTTTCCCGCCGCCATTCCGCACGATGACGGCAGGCAACGCCGTACTTTGCCACCGCACAGAGGCCGAACTGGCTGGAGAATTTGCGTGAAGTTTATCTCTGAAGAACAATCCGCAGCACTCGTCTCGCACGAAATGGCGTTCGATGCCGCGCGTGAGGCCTTGTGCGCCGTGGTTGAGGATGCGGTGCTGTTTCCCGCCGTGCTGGCCCATGGAACCTCACCTGCCAACCGCTTCTCGATCAAGTCTGCCTCGACCGGCACATTTGCGGGCCTGAAAGTCGGCTCGTTCTGGCCGGGCAACCCCGACATCGGCCTGCCGCGCCACAATTCGGTGATCCTGCTGTTCGATCAGGCTATTGGCCGGGTCGAATGGGTGATCGAGGCGGGCAAGGTCAACGCCTATCGCACGGCTGCTGCTGATGCCGTGGCCGTCGACACCTTGGCGCGCAAGGATGCCAGCACTTTGGCGATCTTTGGCGCAGGCAACCAGGCGCTGTTCGAATGCCTCGCCCTTGCGCGCATCCGCCCGATCACGAAAGTGCTGGCTGTCGCGCGGGACCAGGCGAAGGGGGATGCTTTCATTGCGGAACTGCGCAACGCAGGCCTCAACGCCGAGCAATCAGCGGCGCAAGAAGCGTGCGAGCAGGCCGATATCGTGGTGACGGCCACCCCGGCGCGCGCGCCGCTGTTCTCGGCCGACTGGATTCGCCCCGGCACCCACGTGGCCAGTATGGGTTCGGACGCTGCCGGAAAGCAGGAATTGCCGCCAGAACTGTTCGCGTCTGCCGCGCTGTTCTGCGATCACCCGGCGCAAGCCGTGGTGATGGGCGATCTGCAGCACTTCACCGGTGACCGCACGCGCATCGTCGCATTGGGCGATGTGCTGCTGGGCCGGGCGGAGGGGCGCACGTCGGCCGACCAGATCACCGTTTTCGACAGCTCCGGCATCGCGCTTCAGGACCTGACGATTGCGCGAAAACTCATTTCTGCATTTGAAGGAACGACAAAACCATGAGCACAATGGTGGAACAGACGGTCGCGGCGGTGATGAATGTGCGCGCCTATGCCGCAGGCACGGCATCATCTGCCGATTGGTTTGCGGGCCGCGCGGCACCGGCATTCGCGGATGACAAGGCGGTGATTTCCGCATTCGCGCTGCGCGGCGAAGGCGAGGTCGCTTCACTGCCGACTGACGAATTCGTGCTGGTGCTGGCAGGAAAGCTTGAGATCGAAAGCGATCAGGGCACTCTCGCGCTCGGCCTCGATGATTCCGGCGTGATACCCTTCGGCACAAGCTTTCGCTGGCGCGCGTCTGATGACATGCTGGCCGTGGTCTATGCCGCGCCGACAGATCGTGCGGGGAACACCATCGCACCTGTGATGATCGACACAAACGCCCCGCTGAACCCCTCCAATCCGCCTGCGCTGGAAAACCTGCTGGGTGAAGTGCCAACGTGCCGGGGCTATTCCGACTATGTGTCGGCCAATGCGGAATTCTGTGCCGGCACCTGGGATTCCACCCCCTATCACCGCCGCCAGATCCCTTATCGGCAGGTGGAACTGATGTTGCTGCTGGCAGGTTCGGTCACCTTCAGTGACCAGCACGGCAGCGTGACCTTTTCCACCGGTGATGTGTGCATGTTCGTGCGCGGCGATGGCTGTGCGTGGCTGAGCGAGGAATACGTCAAGAAAGTGTTCGCCACGCAGCGCCCGCTCAGTTGAAGGCGCGGCAGATTATACCGCCGGGCCTGACAAGTCCCGCATGACTGCCATGTGCCCCACAACCTTTCAGAAGAACGTGCCACTGCAAATCAGGCTAATCTTGAGTAGCAATTCACGGATTGTCAGGCAGCAGGTATGGAAAGTGCTCTTATGGTCGAAGGTGTCAGCGGTGGTGTGATTGCACTGACGGCAGACCATTTGCCGCAGGCGCATGGGCTTTCGCAGGCGCTCGTATGGCCCTACCGCCTGGAAGACTGGCAGTTTGCGCATGATCTGGGGCGTGGTTTTGCGGTCGAATCTGCTAACGGGAAGCTGGTCGGCACGGCGCTGTGGTGGCCCTATGGTGAAACCTTCGCCACGATCGGCATGATCATTGTTTCTGCCGATGCGCAGCGGCAGGGCATCGGCGGGCGATTGATGGCGGCGCTTCTGGCCGACGCTGCCGGTCGGCGGATGACGCTGATATCCACCAACGAGGGTGCGCCGCTGTACACCCGGTTGGGCTTCAAGCCCTTTGGCTTCATCACCCAGCATCAGGCCGTGCTAGCCAGAGTGCCGCGCATCGATGCCGCTGTCCCGGTTCGCGCAGCGCGACCAGAGGACCGGTCCGCCATCGAGGCCGTGGATGAACGGGCCGCAGGCATGGAACGCAAGCAGCTGCTGGCCGCGGTCATGGGCATTGCCGATACGGTGGTGGTTGAACGTGATGGCGAGGTTTGCGGCTATGGCTGCGTGCGCCGCTGGGGGCGCGGTGTGGTGATCGGCCCGGTGATCGCCCGCGACCAGACCGATGCGCGCGCAATCATCGCCACTCTGGCTTCGGCCTACGAAGGCACCTTCGTGCGCATCGATGTGACCGAGGCTTGCGGCCTTGCGCCTTGGCTCGTCGAAATCGGACTGCCGGTTGTGGATCGGCCCGTTGCGATGGCGCTTGGCGAACCGCCGCAGGCCATGCCTGGTGCCACACTCTTTGCTTTGTCCAACCAGTCGCTCGGCTGAGGTGGAATCGATGTCTCCAACAGGTGAAAAAATGAGCCAGCAAGCAACCTTAGCCTCGGTTACCACGACAGACATCTCGCTTGAAACGGTAGAGACGCCCGCGCTGGTGCTCGATCTTGCCAAGGTGGACCGCAACATCTCGCGGCTGCGCGAACATCTGGCGGCGCTCGGCACAGGGTTCCGGCCTCACGTGAAGACGTCGAAATCGCTCGACGTGGCCCGGCGCCTATTCCCTGAAGGCACGGGTCCGATCACGGTATCGACCCTGGCCGAGGCGGAATACTTTGCCAGCGGCGGGTTTACGGACATCACATACGCCGTCGGGCTGGGTCTCGACAAGATTGACCGCGCACGCCGGTTGGTGGAGCAAGGCGTGCGCCTGTCTGTGCTGATCGATACGGTGGAACAAGCCCACGCGCTGGTTGATGCGGCGAAGGACGGTGGGGTCATGCCCGCGGTGCTGATCGAGATTGACTGCGACGGGCATCGCGGCGGCCTTCTGCCCGATGATCAGACGCTGGTGACGATTGCCGATGTGCTGGCGCAGGGCGGTGTGGAATTTGCAGGCGTGCTGACCCATGCGGGGGAATCCTACAATGCGCGCGGGGGGGCAGGCCTGCCCGAAGCGGCAGAGGGTGAACGGGCGGCAGCGGTAGCGGCAGCGCAATTGCTGCGCGCGGCAGGCCATGCTGCGCCGGTGGTCAGCGTCGGCTCCACGCCGACGGCGCATTTTGCCCAAGACCTGACCGGCGTTACCGAAGTACGCGCGGGCGTGTTCTCGTTCTTCGATCTGGTGATGCATGGCATCGGTGTGTGCAATGTTGATGATATCGCCGCTTCGGTGCTGGCCACGGTTATCGGCCACCGCCCGGAAAAGGGCTGGATCCTGACCGACGGCGGCTGGATGGCCATGTCGCGCGATCGGGGCACGCAGCGCCATCCGGTCGATCAAGGCTATGGCCTGGTTTGCGATATTGATGGCAGGCCGTTTGGCGATGTGATCGTGGAAGATGCCAGCCAGGAGCACGGCATTATCAAGGTTCGGCCCGGTAGCGATGGCGTGCTGCCCGATCTGTCGATCGGCGCGCGCGTGCGCATCCTGCCCAACCACGCCTGCGCCACTTGCGCACAGCATGAAACCTACAACGTCGTCGATGGTCAGAGCCGCGCGATCATGGCCCAATGGCCGCGTATGCGCGGATGGTGAGCAGGTATTGCGTTTCACAGCCCCATGTGCGGGCGGAGTAACCAAGATGAAGATGACGTCCTACTGGCTCGATACCGCAAAGCCGTTTGCTTCAGCCGCACCGGGCGGGCCTGAGGGCACGGCAGACGTTGTGGTGGTGGGCGCTGGCTTCACCGGTCTTTGCGCTGCGCTTGCGCTCGCCAAGAAGGGGGCCAAGGTCGTCGTTCTTGAGGCTGACCGCGTGGGCGGCGCAGCCTCCGGGCGCAATGGCGGCATGTGCAACAATGGGTTTGCACAGGACTATGGCGGCATGGTTGAACGCTTCGGCATGGAGCGCGCCAACCTGTACTACAAAGCGTTCGATGCCGGGGTGGACAAGGTTGAATCCATCGTGGCGGAGGAAGGCATCGACTGCCATTTCGCGCGCGTGGGCAAGCTGAAGCTGGCGGCCAAGCCTGAGCATTTCGACAAGATCATCCGCTCGCAGGAATTGCTGGCACGCAATGTCGATCCTGAAACGCGGCTGGTTTTGCCCAAGGACCTGCCGTCGGAAATCGGCTCGGACAAGTTCTTCGGCGGCATGATCTATGGCAAGAGCGCGAACATGCACATGGGCATGTACGGGCAGGGCCTGGCCGAAGCCGTGGTGCGGCACGGCGGCACGATTTTCGAACATAACCCGCTGACAGGTATGCGCCGCGTTGCAGGCGGGCATGAATTGACGACACCGCACGGTAGCATCTTGGCCAAGCAGGTGCTGATGGCAACGGGAACATCGCGACAAGGTCCGCTGGGGTGGTTCCGCCGCCGGATCGTGCCGGTGGGGGCATACCTGATCGCCACCGAGCCGCTTCCCGTGGAAGTGCTGGACCGGTTGACCCCGCGCCGCCGCAATACGGTGGATACGCGCAACTTCGTCAGCTATTTCCGCACTACGCCCGATAACCGTATCCTGTTTGGCGGGCGCGCGCGCTTTTCGAGCCGCAGCGATCCGGCTGCGGACGCCAAAAGCGGCGCGATCCTGCGGCAATCGATGCTGAACTTCTTCCCCGAACTGGCCGATACGCGCATCGACTATTGCTGGGGCGGCATGGTCGACATGACCAGCGACCGCCTGCCGCGCGCGGGCGAGAAGGACGGCGTGTTCTATTCGATGGGCTACAGCGGCCACGGCACGCACATGGCCACCTACATGGGTGGGGTCATGGCCGAAGCGCTTGACGGAAAAGCCGAATTGAACCCCTGGCGCGATTTCGACTGGCCTGCAATTCCGGGCTATTTCGGCAAGCCATGGTTCCTGCCGTTCGTCGGAGCCTATTATAAGTACAAGGACATGGTGGGATGACCAGCCTTACTGCACAGGCCATTTCGCGGGCTGGCGATGCCTACATCGGCGGCACGTGGGTTCCCTCTTCTGGCTCTGAACGGCTGCCGGTTATCAACCCGGCAAACGGCGCGCTGCTGGCCGAGATCGTGGCAGGCACGAGCGCCGACCTCGATTCCGCCGTTGCCGCCGCGCGGGCCGCGTTTGCGGTGTCTCCCGTGGCTGAACGGCTGGCTCTGCTTGAGCGCATTCACGCGCTGATTCTCGATCGTGCCGAACCGTTGGCACAAACGCTGGTGCAGGAAATGGGCGCTGCGATCACGCACGCCCGTGTGGCGCACGTGCCTCTTGCCGCTGCCCATGTACAGGCGGCGATTGATGTGCTGCGGGACTATGAATTCCTGACAATGCATGGCACCACCGCGATCGTGCGCGAGCCCATCGGAGTGGCTGGCCTGATTACGCCGTGGAACTGGCCGCTCTACCAGATCACCGCCAAGGTTGCTCCAGCGCTGGCCGCAGGGTGCACGGTCGTGCTCAAGCCCAGCGAACTTTCGCCACTCAGCGCGTTAATGTTTGCGCAGATCGTCCATGATGCAGGCGCGCCTGCGGGCGTGTTCAATCTGGTCAACGGGACGGGCACCGAAGTGGGCGCGGGCATGGCAGCGCACCCGGATATCGACATGATTTCCATCACCGGGTCCAACCGTGCAGGTGTTTTGGTGGCGCAGGGTGCCGCTCCCACTGTAAAACGGGTGACGCAGGAACTGGGCGGAAAATCGCCGAACGTGCTGCTGCCCGATGCCGATTTCGAACGCGTTGTGCCGCTGGGCGTGATGGCGGCGTTCCGAAATGTAGGCCAATCGTGCAGTGCGCCCACGCGGATGATCGTGCCGCGTGCGCAACTTGCGGAAGTTGAAGCGCTGGCCCGGCAGACGGTGGAATCCATCGTTGTCGGCGACCCGGCGCAGGACGCGACGACGCTTGGCCCCATCGCCAACCGCGCACAGTTCCAGCGCGTACAAGCGCTGATCGCCGTGGGAATTGAAGAAGGCGCAAAGCTGGTTTGCGGCGGTTTGGGGTGCCCTGAAGGCCTCTCAGACGGCCTCTATGTGCACCCAACAGTGTTCTCTGACGTGTCGAGCGCCATGCGCATCGCGCAGGAGGAAATATTCGGGCCGGTGCTGGCCATCATTCCTTACGATACTGTCGACGAGGCGGTGGCAATTGCCAACGACACCGTGTTCGGCCTTGGCGGGCACGTGCAGGGTGTGGATCTTGCGCTGGCGCGCAGCGTAGCGCTGCGCATTCGTACCGGGCAGGTGCACATCAACCACCCGGCATGGGATGCCCATGCGCCGTTCGGTGGCTACAAGCGGTCCGGCAATGGCCGCGAATATGGGGCTTTCGGCTTTGAGGAATACCTCGAAGTCAAGGCTGTGCTTGGTTTCGCATGACGACTGCGATCACTGGAGAAGTTTGACATGCCCGCGCCACTAAAGTTCATCGAGTCCACGCCCGACCTGCCGGCCGAGGCCGATGTGGTGGTGATCGGTGGCGGGGTCATCGGCAGCTTCACGTCCTATTATCTGGCGCAGCGCGGGTTGAAGGTGGCGTTGGTTGAAAAAGGCGTGGTCGGTGGTGAACAATCCAGCCGAAACTGGGGCTGGTGCCGCCAGCAGAACCGCGACGAGCGCGAGCTACCGCTGGCGACCAAGGCGCTCGACCTGTGGGAGCAATTCGGCCTTGAAAGCGGCCAGGAGACGGGCTTCCGCCGCTGCGGGCTGTTCTATGTCAGCAATGATGGAGAAGAACTGGCAACTTGGGCAAAGTGGGGCGAATATGCCCGCTCCATCGGCGTGAAGACGCGGATGCTGAACAGCCAGGAAGCGACCGAAAAGGGCGGGTTTACGCGCCAGGTGTGGAAAGGCGGCGTCCATTCGCAGATGGACGGCATTGCCGATCCGGGGCTTGCGGTTCCGGCTGTGGCGCGCGCCGTGATGGCGCTGGGTGGCACGGTGCATCAGGCTTGTGCTGCACGCGGTATCGAGACGACCGGCGGCGCGGTGAGCGCCGTGGTGACAGAGCGCGGCACGATCCGCACCAAGCTGGTCATTCACGCAGGTGGCGCATGGGCATCGTCGTTCATGCGGCAATTGGGCGTGCGCTTTCCGCAGGCCACTGTGCGCCAATCGATCCTTGCCGTCGGCACAGGCCACATGAGCCTGCCCGATGCGTTTTACGGCGATTCCATGTCGATCACGCGGCGCGGGGATGGCAGCCATGCCCTGGCCTATAGCGGGCGAGCCAAAGTTGATCTCACCCTGCAGTTCCTGCGGTTCCAGAAGCAGTTCCTGCCGATGTTCAAGCAGCGCTGGAAAAAGGTCTCGCCCGGCGGCCTGCAGGGCCTGCTCGCCGGACACGAGACGCTTTCACGCTGGGCGCTTGACCGGCCAACGCCGATGGAGGCGCGCCGCATTCTTGATCCGGCCCCCGATGCCAAGACCATCAGCCTGACAGTAGAGCGCGTTTCCCGGCTGATCCCGGCGGTGGCCACCGCGCCCGTGGTGGCAAGCTGGGCCGGTTTTGTGGACAGCACGCCCGATGGAGTGCCCGTGATCGGCGAAATACCCGCTGTTCCCGGCATGATCCTTGCGGCTGGGTTCAGCGGGCACGGGTTTGGCATCGGGCCAGGCGCGGCACATCTGGTTGCCGATATCGTGACCGGCAACGAACCGATTGTCGATCCGCGCCCCTATCGTCTTTCGCGCTTTGATCCTGGGGCGCTGATAGATGTTTCGGAGTTCTAACCGGCGTCCCTCACATCTCTTGGCGCGATAATGTTCTGAATGGACGCCAAAACCGGCACCACATTTCGAATCCGGTCGGGTAATTCCTGAAAATTGCGCATTTCGTAGTATCTCAAGCCCCGGAGTATCCCATGACAGTTCACGAGGCCGCACAGATCGTGCTGCGTGACATGACAGGTGATGACGTCCATGCTGCGTCCGAACTTTCGTTCGAGCAGCAGTGGCCGCATCGCGAAGAGGACTGGGCGCTGTTTCTCTCCATCGGCGAAGGGCTGGTGGCTGAAATTGACGGCAAGATCGTGGGTTCGATCCTCGGCTGGCGCTTTGGCGACCATTTCGCGTCGATCGGTATGGTCATCGTTACCAATGCGGTTCAGGGCAGGGGCATTGGCCGCCAGTTGATGGAGGCCATGTTGCGGCGTTTTGAAGGCCGCACGGTCATGCTCAATGCCACCGTGGAGGGCGTGCCGCTCTATCGCAAGCTGGGGTTTGAGGAATATGGCACAATCTGCCAGCATCAGGCGGTTTCGCCAGCTCAACCGCTGGTCCCACTTCGCCAAGGTGAGCGTGTGCGGCCAATGGGTGCGGCCGATGGTGAAGCACTTGAAACGCTCTACGCCAATGCTTCGGGCATAGATCGCAAGCTGATACTGGACACATTCCAGGCAGAAGGCAGCACTGTGGTGCTTTGCCGTGAACACGAGCAGACCGGCTTTGCCATTCTGCGCCGATATGGCAGGGGCTGGGCCATCGCACCGGTCGTTGCCCCGGACGTGACCGGCGCAAAGGCGCTACTCGCCCACTGGCTGGGAACGCAGACCGGCAGCTTTTGCCGGATCGATATTGCTGAAAACAGTGAACTGGGTGCGTGGCTCACGGAAATCGGGCTTCCCGAAGTGGGTCGCGTTACCTGCATGGTGCGCGGCACTGCACCCGTCCCCGGTGATGCCGCGACCGTCTTTGGCATCGCAGCGCAGGCGTTAGGTTGAAACATGCTCACTCTCAATGACCCCACACTGTTGCGGCAGGCCGCGTTCATCGATGGCGGATGGGTCGCGTCCGGGCTGCCCGGCCTGGATGTGACCAACCCTGCCACCGGTGAGGTGATCGGCACGGTGCCTGAATGCGGCGCAGCTGAAACCGAAGCAGCGATTGCAGCAGCGCAGGCTTCCTGGCCTGATTGGCGCCGCCGCACTGCGGGTGAGCGGGCCGCGTTGCTGGAGTCATGGCACGCGCTGGTCCTGGCCAATGTCGATGACCTTGCCCGGATCATGACCGCCGAACAGGGCAAGACGCTGGCCGAGGCGCAGGGCGAGATCCGCTATGCCGCCACGTTCATCAAATGGTTTGCCGAAGAAGGCCGCCGCGTGGGTGGACGCAACGTTCCCTCGCCAGAGCGCGACCGGCGGATCATCGTGATGACCGAACCGGTGGGTGTTTCGGCGGCGATCACGCCATGGAATTTTCCCGCCGCGATGATCACCCGCAAGTGCGCGCCTGCGCTTGCCGCGGGTTGCCCGGTGGTGATCAAGCCGTCCGACCTCACGCCTTTCACCGCGCTTGCGCTGATCGAACTGGCGGTTCGCGCTGGCTTTCCCAAGGGCACGATTAATGTGCTGACCGGGATGCCGCAGGCCATTGGCGAGGCCATCACGAAAAGCCCAGTGGTGCGTAAACTGTCGTTCACCGGGTCCACCCGCGTGGGTTCGCTGCTGATGCGGCAGAGTGCGGACACGATCAAACGGCTCAGCCTTGAACTGGGCGGCAATGCGCCGCTGATCGTGTTCGACGATGCCGACCTTGATCTGGCCGTCAAGGCCACGATGGCCAGCAAATTCCGCAATGCCGGGCAGACGTGCGTCTGCGCCAACCGCATCCTCGTTCATGCGCCGATCTATGACGATTTTGCCTCCCGTCTCGGTGCGGCTGTCTCGGCGCTTCATGTCGGCAACGGCATGGAGCCCGAGGCAACCACTGGTCCACTGATCAACCGTGCTGCGGTCGACAAGGTTGGAGCGCACGTTGCCGATGCACTGGACAAGGGCGGCAAGGTGCTGTTTTCCGGCAAGGGTGCGGAAGGTGGCAACTTTGCCCGGCCCGTTATCATTGGCGATGCAAACCGCGATATGCGCCTTGCCACCGAAGAGACCTTCGGTCCGGTCGCCCCGCTGTTCCGGTTCGAGACCGAGGACGAGGCCATCGCGCTGGCCAACGATACCGAATATGGACTTGCCAGCTATTTCTACACCTCCGGCCTCGACCGCGCGTTCCGCGTCGCCGAAGCGCTGGAAGCGGGTATGGTCGCGCTCAACACTGGCTCCATCGCAATGGAAATGGCCCCGTTTGGCGGGATCAAGCAATCGGGCCTTGGGCGCGAAGGCGGCACGCTGGGTATCGAGGAATACCTTGAAACCAAGGCCTTCCACATTGGCGGCCTGAAGATCTGAAACGGGGACGGACATGACGAGCAACGCGCAGGGCAACACCCGCAAGCACACTATCGCGGTCATCCCCGGCGACGGCATCGGCAAGGAAGTCATGCCTGAAGGGATGCGCGTGCTGGAAAAAGCTGCGTCGCTCTATGGCTTCGAGATCGAGCAGAAGTGGCATGATTTTGCGTGCTGCGACTATTACGCGCGCCATGGCAAAATGATGCCCGATAACTGGAAGGAAGAGATCGGCCGCCCCGATGCCATTTTCTTCGGCGCGGTCGGATGGCCCGATGTGGTGCCTGATCATGTGTCGCTGTGGGGATCGCTGCTTCAGTTTCGCCGGGAATACGATCAATACGTGAACCTGCGCCCCGTGCGCCTGATGCCGGGCGTGCCATGCCCGCTGGCCGGGCGCGAACCGGGCGACATCGATTTCTGGGTGGTGCGCGAGAATACCGAGGGCGAGTATTCCTCTGTCGGCGGCATCATGTTCCCCGGCACCGAACGCGAGATCGTGATTCAGGAAACGGTGATGACCCGCGTGGGCGTGGATCGCATATTGCGCTTTGCCTTCGATCTGGCTCAGACGCGTCCGCGCAAGCACCTGACCAGCGCCACCAAGTCCAATGGCATTGCCATTACCATGCCTTACTGGGACCAGCGCGTCGAAGCGATGGGTGCGCAATATCCCGATGTGCGTCATGACAAGTATCATATCGACATCCTGACAGCGCAGTTCGTGCTGAACCCGGATCGCTTCGACGTGGTCGTTGGTTCCAACCTGTTCGGAGATATTCTGTCAGACCTCGGCCCCGCCTGCACAGGCACTATCGGTGTTGCCCCTTCGGCCAACATCAATCCCGAAGGCTTGCACCCCTCGCTGTTCGAACCCGTTCACGGTTCCGCGCCGGATATTGCCGGGCAGAACATTGCCAACCCGGTCGGCCAGATCTGGTCTGCTGCAATGATGCTCGACCATCTGGGCGAAGCAGAAGCAGCTGCCGCGATTATGCGCGCGGTTGAACACGTTCTTGCCACGCCATCTGCCCGTACGCGCGATCTTAAGGGTGCGGCGAGCACCGAAGCTTGTGGCAAGGCCATAGCCGAAGCACTGGTCTAACTTTACAGGGCCGGATTGGCTGGATTGCAAGCCACAACCGGTTCTGCCGTCGGTCTATTGGTCTGCAGGGGATCATGTCGGCATCGCTGCAAATTCAAGCAAACATGCCGATCATGAGTCATACTCTTGTCATGCCGGAACACTCCGGTCGATCAATGCGGAGGCCGCTATCATGCGCAGGATTTCTCCCTATATTTCAGCCGTAATCGCGGCGGTAACCGTCGCCACCGCCGTCGCATCCTCTACCGCACAAGCGCACGCAATCTGGTTTGCCCAGCGCGGCAAGCAGCTGGCGATGGTTTATGGCGTAGGTGCCGATGACTTGGATGCGGTCAAGCGTATGCCACTGGTGACGTCGGTAACGGGCTTCGATTCCGAAGGTCTGCCGGTGAATGCTTCGTTGCGGGCGGCAGGAGCGATTCCTGTAGTCGACAGCGACGAGCCGCTGGCCGTGGTTGCCGCCGCCATGGACTATGGCGTGTGGTCAAAGGATGCCGCCGGAACATGGCACAGCAAGGGTCACGACGAGATCAAGGACGCAACCGTCAGCGAGCATAACTACAAGTATGCCGTGCACATCAACCAGTTGCCGTCCAAGCCGATACCGCTGATCCCCGGCCACAAGCTGCAACTGGTGCCCGCCGTTTCGGCCATTCCTCAAGCCATGGGTCAACCGATCAAGCTGCGGGCGATGTATGACGGAAAGCCGATGGCAGGCGTTTCCATCCTGCATGACTATGTCAACGATCCCGATCAGAAGCCGATGATGACCGATGCGGAAGGCTATGTCACGCTGCCGATCCGCAATCAGGGGCTGAATGTGGTGGTGGGCATTTATGTCGGCCCGACGGATAATCCCACCAAGTACCGCCAGATGGAGCACCGCGCGTCGCTGACATTCGTACTGCCGCACCTGCCGGAATAATCGGCGTTTCGGGGAGAATTTGAAATGAACGCTAACCGTATTGTTGCCGCTTTTGCCGGCCTTTCGTTGATGGCGCTTCCGGTTGCTGCTGGTGCACATGGTTCCACCAAGCCGGTCCACGGCGGAATCGTGACCATGTCAGGCGAAACCGTGATTGAGTTGGTTCGAGCGCCCAAGGGTGTGGACGTGTACCTTACTGAAGAGGACGAGCCGCTGGCGGCATCTGCCTTTGCAGGTAAGCTGGTGGTTACAGCCGGTGGTGCCAAGAAGGATGTGCCCCTGGTTGCTCAGCGCGGCAACAAGATGTCCGCGCCCGGTCTGAAGATCCCGGCAGGCGCCAAAGTGGTGGTCGCGCTGACCGGCAAAGGCAGTGGCGCAAAAACCTTCGCCACGTTCACGGTAAAGTGAGGCACTGATGGCCCGCTCTTCCGCCCACCCACTTCCGAAAGGACTGCTGCGATGGGCCGGGTGGGCCATCGCACTGTTCATCATCCTTGCCCTCAAGACCACGGCCCATGCCCATGGCGTGGGTGAAGACGACCGCGCCTTTATCGAAGGTGCGACCGGCATGGCGATCGGCCCCTACATGTATCTGGGCGCCAAACACATGGTCACCGGATACGATCACCTGCTGTTCCTGGTAGGGGTGATCTTCTTCCTCTACCGCCTGAAGGATGTCGGCACTTACGTAACGCTGTTTGCTATCGGGCACAGCACCACGCTGTTGCTGGGTGTGTTGCTCGACATTCGCGCCAATCCCTACATCGTCGATGCCATCATCGGTTTGTCGGTAGTCTATAAGGCGCTCGATAATCTCGATGGTTTCAAGACCTTGTTCGGCCGTGCGCCCAATCCGAAGGCGGCAGTTCTGATCTTCGGGTTCTTCCACGGTTTTGGCCTTGCCACCAAGCTGCAGGACCTGACGCTGTCAGCAGACGGACTGGTGCCGAATCTGATCAGTTTCAACATCGGCGTGGAACTGGGTCAGTTCACCGCGCTTGGTGCGATCCTGCTGGCGATGAACCTGTGGCGTTCCACGAGCAGCTTCAGGCGTAGCGCTATCGCTGCCAATGCCGCGCTGATGTGCGCTGGCTTCGTGCTCGTGGGCTTCCAGCTCACCGGCTATTTCACTCAGGCCTGACGAGGTAGAGACATGATCCAGACCGTAACTGCAAATCCCGTTGGCTCGATCCAGGCATCGCCCGCCACGCTGGCCAAGGCGACTGGCGGAGCCTTGCTGGCCGCAGGAGCCATCGTCGTGCTGTTTGTGATGCCGGCGGAATACGGCATCGACCCCACGGGCGTTGGCCAGATGACCGGCATTGTTGGCATGGCCGCAGGCAGTGAAACGGAGGCAACTCCAGCAGAAGCTCCGGCAGCTGGCCCAGTGGCAATCGCTGTGCCCACCAAGGCTTCGATCATCCGCGAGGGTGAGATGCGCAGCGACGAAATGACGCTGACGCTTGAACCCCATAGTGGGCAGGAAGTGAAAGCGCATATGCCGGTGGGCGGAAGCTATGTCTTCGAATGGTCGACCAAGGGCGGCCCTGTCAAAGTCGACATGCACGGCGAAAAAGCCAACGCCGCCGAGGGCGAGTTCACCAGCTACTGGGAGGAAAAGGCCCTGACCGGCGGCAAGGGCAACTTTACCGCACCGTTCGAAGGTACCCACGGCTGGTACTTCCGCAACAAGGGTGAAACGCCCGTCACTGTTACGGTCAAAACCACCGGCTTTTACAAGGACCTGTTCCTGCCGCAGGGATGATGTGGCTTGAGAGCGGTTCCGGTGTTTCCGCGCTGCAATCCAGTATCGGCGCATCGGAACTTTTTGATATTGTCAGCCATGCTGGTCGGGCCATCAGGGTCGACAGTTTGGCAAAGCGTTCAGGATTGTGAATCCGGGCGCAGAGGGGGAAAGGCAGAGTAAATGGCCAGCAGTGTACCTTTGCCCCGAGGGGGCATAAGCAACCTTGCATCAGGCGGCACCAAAGCTGCAACCCATGCACGCCTCGCCAACATCGATGCCCTTCGCGGCTTCGTGATGGTGCTCATGCTGCTGGATCACTTGCGGGAAACCTGGTTCGTGAACTACGCGGTGCTCGATCCCATCGATGCTACTACCGTAATTCCCGCTCTCGGCTTCGCGCGCTTTGCAGTGAGCTTTTGCGCGCCAATCTTCGTGGCTCTGACGGGTCTTGGTGTCTATCTTTTCAGCACCAACCACACGGTTGAGGAAACCATGGAATACCTGCTCAAGCGCGGTTTCCTGCTGATCGCCATAGAACTGGTCTATCTCTCGCCGCTCTATTGGGGGATCGTGCCGCAGCCGACGTTCTGGCTGCAGGTCATCTGGTGCATCGGCATCTGCATGATTGCACTGGCGGCGTTGATGCGCCTGCCAAGGGCCGCGCTGATCGCACTGGGTCTGGTACTGGTGTGCTTCCACAACCTGCTTGATCCGATTCAGTTGACCAAGGGCGACAGCCTCCACGCGGTATGGGCCTTGCTGCACCAGCGCGATGCGATTGAACTGCCGCTTGGCTTCCTTGCCCGCACGACATATCCAGTGTTGCCTTGGCTGGGCGTCATCTCGCTCGGTTTCGGAATTGGGCCATGGTTCACCAGCGCGGTGACACCGCAGGTCCGGCAAAAGCGGCTTTTGATGCTGGGCTTTGGCATGATTGCAGCGTTCGTGCTGCTGCGCCTGCTGAACGTCTATGGTGATAAGCCCTGGGCTGTGGTCGAAGGTGATCCAGTCAGGACCGTCATCAGCTTCATCTCGATGACCAAGTATCCGCCCTCGCTGCTGTTCCTGTTGCCTACGCTGGGCGGAGGCGCGTTGTTGCTGGTGCTGTTCGAACGGATCGATGCATCCAAGCTTGTTGCTGCACTGGCGATCTTCGGCGGTGCGCCGATGTTCTTCTATCTGCTGCACCTCACCGTCCTGCGCATCCTCTATCACAGCGCGCTGGCGATCTGGGGGCCGAACAACGGCACCGCGTATATGTTCGACAGCTACAACTGGGTTCTGGTGTGGTTTGTCGGGATGATCATCCCGCTGTATTATCCAACCGTGTGGTACGCCCGCCTGAAGCGTCGCCGTCGCGACATCACCTGGCTGAAGTACTTCTGAGGCACACCGTCTGACGCGGCATAATATGCTGCGTCAGACGCGTTGAAAGACCCGGCGCGGTCCATTCCCCACAGCATTCGGCCAAACCCGCTCTTGCTGCTGGCTTAGGCTCGCTTCATTGTTCCCCACATGGACGAGTCCGCGATGACCACTATGACCAACCGTTCCCTGATCGATATTGACCGCGATCACCTGATCCATTCGGTCACGTCATTTCGCGGGCACGAACAGCACGGCGCGGTGGTGCTGGAATCGGGCAAGGGCATGTGGCTGACCGATGCTGATGGCAACCGCGTGCTTGATGCGTTTGCCGGGCTGTGGTGCGTCAATGTAGGCTATGGGCAGGAATCCATTGTTGAGGCAGCGGCCGAGCAAATGCGGAAGCTGCCCTATGCCACCGGCTACTTCCATTTCGCCAGCGAACCGGCCATCCGCCTTGCCGGAGAGTTGACCGCCGCCGCGCCCGATGGGCTAGACCACGTGTTCTTCACCCAAGGCGGGTCCGATGCTGTGGACAGCGCCATCCGCTATATCGTGCATTACTGGAATGCGCGCGGATTGCCTGACAAGAAGCATTTCATTGCGCTGGAATGGGGCTATCACGGATCAAGCAGCCTTGGTGCAGGCCTTACCGCGCTGGGCAACTTCCACCGCAATTTCGATCTGCCGCGCCCGTGGCAGCACCACATCGCCTCGCCCTATCCCTATCGTCACCCGCAAGGTCATGACGATGCCGCGGTGATCGCATCGACCGTGGCCGCGCTCGAAGCCAAGGTGGCGGAGCTGGGCGCAGAAAATGTTGCGGCGTTCTGCTGTGAACCGATCCAGGGGTCGGGCGGCGTGATCGTGCCGCCCCGCGGCTGGCTGAAAGCGCTGCGCGAGGCTTGCACGCGCCTTGGCATCCTGATGCTGGTGGACGAGGTCATCACCGGCTTTGGCCGCACCGGCCCACTGTTTGCCTGCCTTGATGAAGACGTATCGCCCGATTTCATGACCACGGCCAAGGGCCTGACCGCCGGATACATCCCGATGGGCGCGATGTTCATGGCTGATCACGTCTACCAGACCATCGCCGATGCAGCGCCTGCTGCCTTGCCGATCGGCCACGGCCAGACTTACTCCGGCCATCCGGTTGCCGCGGCTGTCGGCCTTGAAGTCCTGCGCCTCTATCGCGAAGGCGGACTGATGGAGAATGGTCGCAAGACAGGGGAACGCTTTTCCGAGCATATGGAGCGTATCAAGGCTCATCCACTCGTCGGAGACGTCCGTTGGCGTGGGTTGCTTGGTGCCATCGAACTGACGGCGGACAAGGCGACGAAGGCCCAGTTCGATCCCGCGCTCGACATTGGTGGCCGCCTGTCTAAGCTGACATATGGCAACGGTGTGATCGTGCGCTGCTTTGCCAATGCGGTGCTGGGCTTTGCACCGGCGCTGTGTTGCACGCTTGAAGAAATGGACATGATTTTCGAGAGGGTGGAGCGCTCGCTCGATCAGTTGCTCGAACAGCCCGATATCCGCGCCGCCGTCTCGGCTAGCGTCGCCTGAACAGGGAAGGCCCAACCATGCTGCCCGGACCCAAGCTCGACAGGATTGATCTGAAGATCCTCGCCAAGCTCCAGCAGGAGGGGCGGATCACCAACGTGGAACTGGCCGATGCGGTCGGGCTTTCCCCAAGTCCCTGCCTCACGCGTGTAAAGCGGCTGGAAAAGGCGGGCTACATCAGTGGTTACGGTGCCCATGTAAACTTCAACAAGCTGGGCGAATTCCTGACCGTTTTCACCGAAGTAACGCTTAGCGAGCACCGGCAGGGCGATTTCAGCCGGTTTGAAACCCGCATTTCCAAGCTGGACGAGATCGTGGAATGCCACCTTGTGTCGGGTGGCTACGATTATCTGCTGAAATTCGTTGCGCGCGGTGTTTCACACTATCAGTCGATCATCGAAGGAATGCTGGAAAGCGACTACGGGATCGAAAAATACTTCAGCTACATCGTGATAAAATCGCCCTTTATCAAACACAAGTTTCCGATTCAGAACCTGTTTGGGCAGACGCATGGTTGAGGTCCACGGCTGACATGACCGATATTGCCGATTTCCTGCCCGATCTTGTTGCGCTGCGCCGCGATATTCATGCGCACCCTGAATTGGGTTTTTGCGAACATCGCACCGCTGGGCGCATTGCTGCGGAATTGCGGGCCTGCGGCATCGAAGTTCACGAAGGCATCGGCACCACCGGTCTTGTCGGTGTGTTGCACGGTAAGCGCGACGGCGCCCGAACGGTTGGCCTGCGGGCGGACATGGACGCACTGCCGATCCACGAGGCGACGAACCTGCCCTGGGCAAGCACAACGCCCGGCACCTTTCACGGCTGCGGCCATGATGGACATGTCGCCATGCTGCTCGGAGCAGCGCGCGTGCTGGCGGCGGACCCGGACTTTGCAGGCACCGTGAACTTCATCTTCCAGCCTGCCGAGGAAGGCCACGGCGGCGCGCGCGTGATGATCGAGGAAGGGCTGTTCGACCGCTTCCCGTGCGACCGCGTCTATGCCCTGCACAATTGGCCGGGCTTGCCCGCAGGTACGATCAGCACCCGCCCCGGCGCGATCATGGGGGCGGCGGACAAGTTCAGGATCACGCTCACCGGCAAGGGCGGCCACGCTGCGATCCCGCAAGACACCCCTGATGCGATCCTGGCGGCTGCATCATTGGTGCAGCAACTCAACACCATCGTTGCACGTGCGGTGCCACCTTATGCCGCCGCCGTGCTCTCGGTGACCGAAATCCAAGGCGGCCATTCGCACAATGTCATCCCTGCCGATGTCACGGTCGGCGGCACGGTCCGCACGTTCGATCTGGCGGTGCAGGATCGCATTGAAGAGCGTATGCGCGCGATGCTCAAAGGCATTGAGGCCAGCTTCGAAGTGCAATGCGCACTGGTCTATGATCGCTACTACCCCGCCACGATCAACGATCCGCACGCGGCGGCCGATGCGCTGGAAGTGGCTGCCACCGTTGCCCATGCCGAGCTGGCACCTGAGCCTGCGCCAACGTCCGAAGACTTTTCGTTCATGCTCCAGCAGCGGCCCGGAGCCTACATCTGGCTAGGGCAAGGAACGCAGGACCATGCGGCACCGCTGCACAATCCGCAGTACGATTTCAACGACACCGTGATGGAAACCGGCATCAGGCTGCATGTCGCTTTGGCACGACATTGGTTGACGGAGGCCGGAGTGCGCTGAAGTCCCGCTCAATTCCGCGTGGTGTGCAGCTGTGACCGCGCGGTCCTTGCGCGTCAGCGCAAAGATGAAGTGAAATGGTGAAATTGCCTCACGGCTTTCAAATAGGGGATGCGCGCAACTTGAGTGCATAATCGAAGGCGTATTCCAGACTGGAAGGATCGGCGGTTCCCGTTCCTGCAATGTCGAATGCGGTTCCGTGATCGGGGCTGGTCCTGATGAAGGGCAGGCCAAGTGTCACATTGACACCATTTTCTACTCCCAAGTACTTCACCGGGATCAGACCCTGATCGTGATATTGCGCCACGACCACGTCGAAACGTCCCTTGCGCGCTTGCATGAACACGGTGTCGCCGGGCCATGGGCCGGACGCATCGATGCCTTCGCGGCGGGCGGCGGCAATGGCCGGACCGATGATCCTGATTTCCTCATCGCCAAACAGGCCCCCTTCTCCTGCGTGCGGGTTCAATCCGGCGACGGCAATGCGGGGATTGGCAATGCCCAATGCACGCGCACCCGCATCGGCAAGGCGCATGGCGGCCATCTGCGCGGGGAAATCTGCCTTGCGGATGGCCTCGGCCAGCGAACAGTGGATGGTGACAAGGACCGTCCTGATGTCATCGTTGGCGAGCATCATGGCGACGCGGCCACCACCGCCATGTTCAGCCAGGATCTCGGTATGACCGGGATAGCCGTAACCAGCGGCAGCAAGCGCTTCCTTGTTGATCGGCGCGGTCACGATACCGCGAACTTTGCCCTCACGCGCAAGGCCAATGGCCATAACGATCGCACTGAATGCAGCTTGCCCACTTGCTGCCGAAACGTGACCGACCGGTGGCAAGGCATCAAGGGCAGACGATGCGAGAACGTGGAGGTGTACGCCGTCAAGCTCTGCGCTGCCGATGGCGGTCATCGCCCGCACGCCCACATTTGCACCGAGCGCTGCAAAGGCCTGCTCCATCACCAGTGGATCGCCCACCACGAGCCAGTTACGCTGCGCTGGCCGCCGCAAGAACATCTTGGCGATGATTTCAGGTCCGATGCCCGACGGATCACCCATGGTCACGGCAAGCGGAAGAGTGGATGTGGTCATGATACTGATCTCGGTCCAAAGCTGTGCAAGCGCGCTATCGCGCCGATTGGTATTGAAAACGCCCCGCTGATTCTGCCGCGCTGCAAGGGCGATCTTGCCATGATCCCGGTAACAGCATCATCGCCACAAGAGAATTAGCGTTATGATCTGGCGGATACAGGGGGGGAGATGATCACCCATTCTGCGACAAGAAGCCCTTCGCTTGCCTCCCATGACCACCTGCCTTGCCTTCAACTGGCCTGCGCAGGGGGAAACCACCGCCTCGTGCGAAATGCCTTATCCGGTGCACTCCCATGCGGAGGAGCATCGATATGTCTGGAGTCAAAGTCACTTTCACGCTGAAGCTGAAGCCCGAAGCGATTGACGGGTTTTGCGGCGCGCTGCCGGAAATGATCAAGGAAACGGCCAAGCGTCCCGGCTTTCAGGATCTGCAGATCGTGCGCCATGGGACCGAGCCGATGGTGATCTTCATCGAAACCTGGGACACAGAACAGGCCTATCACGATTACATCGCGTGGCGCACAGAACGTGGAGAGATGGACGGCATGGCAGCAGTGCTGGCGGGGCCGCCACAGCTTGATTTCTGGCCGATTTTGGTCGCCTCTGCTGGCTGACTCAGCGTTGTTCAGCTGCCGTTGCTGGCCAGTGCCAGAACGGCAGCGGCGAACGCTTGCGGTGCTTCCTGCGGCAGATTGTGACCGACGCCGGGCAGCGTGCGACATTCCCACGTGCCCGAAAAACGCCCGCGCTGTTGGGCAACCGCCGCAGGCAGCAACCCAGCATCGCCATAAATGGCGATGGTCGGCACGGTAATCGGCGGCTGCTCGCGTTCAAGCTTTTCGGCCAGGTCGCTCAGCGCCGGATCGCCTGCGACGAGGCCTGCGCGGTTGCGGTAGGAATGAAGCACGACTTCGACGAAATCGTCATTGTCGAGCGCTTCGGCCGACCGGGCAAAAGTTGCTTCGTCAAATGCCCAGTTGGGGGACCACAGCTTCCACAGCAGCCGACAGAAACCCCGGCGGTTGGTTTCCAGCATTTCCCGGCCACGTTCGGTGTGCAGGTAATACTGGTACCACAGCACATGCTCCATCTCGGGCGGAAGGGGGTGCGTCACCGGCGGACCGAACAGATTGTATCCGCCGCTGCTGACCAATCCGCGCACAAGATCGGGACGAATGGCCGCAGCAACGCAGGCGGCGCGGCCTCCCCAGTCATATCCGGCAACGACCGGCTGTTCGAGGCCCAGCGCAAGGATCAGTTCCACCAGATCCGTGCCGAGTGCGGCCTGCTCGCCCGACCGGATGGCTGCATCGCTGCGGAACCGCGTAGGGCCAAAGCCGCGAAGATAAGGCACGATCACGTGCAGACCATGCCCGGCTAGGATCGTTGCCACTTCGTCATAAGCGCGCGGCGAATAGGGAAACCCGTGAAGCAGCACGACCGGGATGTTACCAGGTGTGCCACGTTCCTCGTAAGCTGCGGTCAGGGCCGAAGTGTCGATGGTCTTGATAGGCGTCATTGCGTTTGTCACTGCCTTCAGCCGAGGTGATAGTCTGCCAGATCAGCGTGCCGGATCGAGGCGTAGGTTTCCGAAGGCCGGAGCGGGTTGTTCACGATCTGTCGGCCCTGTTCGTTCAGGTAATAGGACTTCACCCCATCCATGCCCCAGATGCACTGATCCTGCGCCGCGTCGAGTTTGGCGTTGTAGGCATCGAACACATCGCGCTTGCATTCGATCGTGCGATGGCCGCTGGCAATGGTCTGGACGATGCAATCCAGGCTGTAGCGCGCCCACAGTTCAAGCCAGGCGAATAGGCCGCCCGAGCGTGCCTGCATGTTCGGGCCATAGATGATGAACATGTTCGGAAAATCCGGCATGGTAACACCAACATAGGACCGTGCGCCGTCCTTGGCCCAGGCCTGTTCGAGCGTGACGCCACCCCGCCCGGTATAGGCAACTGGCCAGAGATAACGCTCTGCATTGAACCCGCCTGCCACCACGATCATGTCGAGTTCGTGCAAGGTGCCGTCAGCCGTAACGATGCCGCGCGGATCGATCCGCTGGATCGGCTGCGTCACCAGATCGACGTGAGGCTGTTTCAGGGCATCGAACCATCCGTTGTCCACCACCAGCCTTTTGGCAAAAGGCGGCCAGTCGGGCATGAGCGAGGCGGCAAATCCGGGATCGTCAGGGAATTCGGACAAGATATTCTGGCGAATGTTCTCGCGCAGGAGATCGTTCTTGCGATTGATCACACCTCCGCTGCCCTGCCATTCCGGGTCGATCTGCTGCAACGCGCCGTCATCGGAAAACAGCGTGTAAAAGACGTTGAAGCAGTGCCAGTTCCAATAGTGCGGTACGTTGTCCATCAGCCACTGGAAGCCATCTGGAATCGGATCGCGATAGTGATCCATGCGCGAAACCCAGTGCGGAGAACGCTGGAACACCGAAACATGTGCCGCCTTGCGCGCCACTGCGGGCATAAGCTGCGCGCCGGTGCAGCCAACGCCGATCACGCCGGCACGTTTGCCGGCATAGTCGTAATCGTGCGGCCACTGCGTGGTGTGGAATATGCGGCCATCAAAATCGCCGATGCCGGGAATGTCGGGCATGTTCGGCGCGTTGAACAGGCCTGCGGCACTGATCACGAAGTTCGCGCTCAGGGTTTGCGATAATCCATCGGCGGCGCGCAATTGCACGTCCCATTTCCCGGTCGCTTCGTTCCAGCGGGCGTCGGTCAGTTCGGTGTCGAACCGAATGTCACGGCGCAGGTCAAACTCGTCGGCAATGCCGCGCAGGTATTCCAGCAGTTCGCCCTGTGTTGCGTACCAATGTTTCCATGGGTGATTGCGGGTAATGGTCAGCTGGTAATGATGGCTGGCAATATCGACTCTGGCATCGGGGTAGTCATTGGTAAGCCACGTGCCACCAACATCATGATTTCGCTCGATTACCTTGAAGGCAATGCCAAGCCGCCGCAGATGCGCGGCAGCGACCAGACCGGCAGCCCCTGCGCCAATCACGATCACGCTATAGCCATCGGTGTCTTTGGCCAGCGGGCGGTCAGCAGGCCATTCTACCCCGCGCGGAAAGGGTGTAAAATTCGCCTCTTCCTTACCGAAACTGAACAGATAGTCGCTGATCGGCTGGCCGACCATGTTGTCCATCAGGCCGCGCAATTGCGCATCGTCGGGCGCATCGCACCGGCTTTTTGCGCCCGATCGCAGAAAGGCCACGGCCTTTTCGCGGACAAGATCATCGTAGTCCGGGTCCAGCACCGGAACCTCATAGGCTCCGGCCCAGAAGGAGGCGCTGATCACCGGCATCTTGGCCAGTTCCTCATCCCCGGTCGCCTGATAGAGCGCGATGCGCAGCACGTTGGTCGATGCCATCGCCAAGGCATCGCGCACAACGCGCTCGTCAAAATCGCTGGCAGTGCTGTCCAGTTCGGCCGTTGTCATGTTTTCCCTCCCGATCACGGTTCCGTCGGCGTGCATTCAGGCCATGGCCTGTGTTGCCGGAGCGACCTGCCGCCCGCGCACAAGTTCTCCCGGAAGCTGGCCCGTCGGCACGCCGTTGCGGTAGGTCACGCGGCCATTGACGATGGTGGCGACATAGCCTTCGGCACGCTGGCTGAGCCGCCGCCCGCCCTTTGGCAAATCATGGGTGACGCGCGGCGATGGCAGGCGCATGGCGGCAAGGTCGATCACGTTGATGTCTGCGGCATAGCCGGGCGCGATGACCCCTCGGTCCTCAAGGCCCACGGCTCTGGCTGTGTCATGCGTCAGCGCGCGGATCACTTCGGGCACGCTCAGCTTTTCGCCGCGCACGCGGTCACGGACCCAGTGCGTCAGCAGAAACGTGGGGTAGCTGGCATCGCAGATCACGGCATAGTGTGCGCCGCCATCACCAAGGCCCAGCACGATGTCGGGATGGCGCAGCATTTCCAGCGCGACATCCAGATTGCCATCGGCATAGTTGGCAAAGGGCATGTAAAGCGCAGGCTCACCCCCGTGCTCCACCAGAATGTCATAGGCGAGCGCCTCGGCAGAGACGCCAAGCGCAGCGGCACGTGCAACGATCGAGCTTTCGGGCACGGGTTCGTAGTCGATCGGATTGCCGATTTCGTACATGCCTTCGAACCGGTTGATCGTGGCCGCCACCGGCAGCAGGCATTCCACCGGGTCTTCGGAAAGAATGCGCGCCCGCCGCGCCGGATCACGCATCGCGGCAACGCGTTCGGGGATCGGCAGTTCTGCGATGTCGCGATACGAAGGCTTGAGGAAAAAGGGGTGGGCCGAAAGATCGAGCCCGAAGATCACGCCGATGCCACGTGGCAGGGCCTGGGCGCAGACGTTCGCTCCGCTGGCGTTGGCTTCGCCTACTTTGCCCATGATCCTGCGCCACAGATCGGGATCGGAATGGATCTGCGCGATGGGCAGGGTCAGTGACTGGCCCGATATGCGGGCAACGCGGGAGAGGATGGCAAACTCCTCGTCCAATGCGCGCGTGCCGCCGAAATCGACGGCCACCTGAAGCACGCCCGATCCGGGTTCACCCATTGCCAGCGCGATGTCCAGCAGCTCGGCTTCCTCGGCATCCTGCGTGCAAATCGGTTCGCCATTGGCGCTGCGGTGGAACAGGCTGCGCGAGGTCGCAAAGCCGATGGCGCCTGCCTTCATGGCCTCTGCGGCGATCCGTGCCATGGCAGCACGGTCTTCAGCGGTGGCCACTTCGCCCGCGCTGGCACGATCACCCATGACAAAAAGCCGCAACGGCGCGTGCGGGAGGTAGGACGCGATGTTGACGTCATGCGGCCTGCTGGCCACGGCATCGAGGAACTGCGGATAGCTTTCCCATTCCCAGGTCAGCCCTTCGGCCATCACCACTTCGGGAATATCCTCCACGCCTTCCATCAGCGTGATCAGGCTGTCGCGATCTTGCTCGCGGCAGGGGGCAAAGCCTACGCCGCAATTTCCGACGACCACCGTGGTGACGCCATGTTCACTGGCGGGCGACATGCGCGCTTCCCAGATCGCCTGCGCATCGAAATGGGTGTGTATGTCAACGAACCCTGGCGTTACCAGCAGGCCGGTCGCGTCGATTTCTTCCCGCCCTTGGCCGTGAACAAGCCCGACCCGTTCGATCCGCCCATCGCGCAAGGCAACATCGCCTGCCACCGGTTCGCCGCCCAGCCCATCGGCAATCATGCCGTTGCGGATAACGATGTCGTAATCGGCCTGTTCAGATGCCATTGTTCGTCTCCCGGTTCGCCTTGAGGCCTGTCGCATGGCAATGCTGGGCATTGTCCACGGTCGTGCATTGGCGCAGTTATCGTATGGGGCGATGGTGAACCGCTGACCGGACCGTCGTCGAGGGTCCAAAATTGGCCACCCGCACAATAAAGGATGCAATGTCAGCTACAGACATGAATGGTGACAGCGATAATCCTGAACGCCAGCGCGGGCGTCCGCGCCGGGACCAGCGGGGTGACGTTCCCGAAACGCTGATCCGCGCGCTTGAGCAACTGCTGACCCAAAAACCGGCAGACGCGCTGACTCTGCGCGATATTGCCGCCGTCGCAGGCACCTCGCCGGAAATGGTGCGATACTATTTCAACGGCAAGGAAGGCCTGATTGGCGCACTGCTCGATGAATCACTGGTGCGGGTGCGTGATCGGCTTGACCGACTGGCAGAACGCGTGGCGATTGCCGACAGTGGTCATACCCAGCATATCATTGCTTGCCTGAGCGAGATCTATCTGCAGGAACGCCTGGCCGGAACGCTGTTCAACAGCCTGTTTGTGCACGTGCGGTCGGCCCGCCGGCAGGATCACAGGGCCGGTCGTCCCGATACGATCATCGCGGCCCTGCACGATCTGATAAACAGCCTCAAAGCGCGCGGGCACTATCGCGCTTGTCTGGATACCAACCGCACGGCGATCATGATGATGTCTTTAACAGGATGCCCGGTCCGCCTGCTCGAAACGCTCGACCAACAGTGGATTGATGAGCAGAGGCTGGCCGATCCGCAATGGGCCGCAGATGTCACCGCGATGGTCGAAGCGTTCTGCTGCGCCTGAAAGCGTTCAGCCGCCTTGCTGGCGATAGCGGCGGGCAACGATCAGGAAATGGGCGCTGGCAGCCAGCGGCAGCAGGCTCATCGTCAGCAGTGCCATTTCCATGCCGTGTGCCATGGCAGGTGCGCAGCCAGGCTGAGGCGCGCTGCCCGGGGTCAGACAGGCTTGTACAAAGCCAGCGGCGTCGACTCCCAACCATTGTCTTGCCCACACATCGCTCAAGGCCCCCAGCAGTGGCGGTCCGATGCCGAGGCCGACAAGATTGGTGACGAGGTAGTAGATCGAGGTGACAGTCGCCCTGCTGCGATCCCCGGCCAGCGCGTGGACTTGTGCAAAAGCAGGCGCAACATAGGCATAGATCGCAATCATGCCCAGAAAGCACCCGCCAACGGCAAAGTGTAATTCGCCAGACAGGATGCCCCCGGCAATCAGGAAAGGCGCTGGCAGCACCGCAAACGCACAGGCCAATGCCAATCGCGGCGGCCGCCCTGCGGCCCAGCGATCCCCAACAAAGCCGCCTGCCAAGGTGCCAATGCCACCACCAATCCCGCCGGCAAGGCCCGTCCACAGCCCCACTTGGGCCAGCGGCAAACCATAGCTGCGCACCAGCAGCGCGGGCAGGAACGCTGCCAGACAATAGCCGACCAGTACCACCAGCGATCCACCCCACACCAGATGCCGGAACGCCGAATTCCGCAGCAATTCCAGCGCGACAGTGCCGAACGCGGGAACCTGTTCATCCAGCCTTTCCGAACGGGTTCTGATGCCCCCGCGAACCGGATCCTTGAGCCAGAGCAGGATCATCACCACCAGCACAAAGCCGGGTATGCCCAGCATCAGAAAGGCATTGCGCCAGCCCATCTGCCCGGCCAGCCAGCCCGTCCCCGCAGCGCCAAGGAACGCGCCGAGCGGTGCGCCCAACGTGTAGATCGCAATGGCGGTGGATCGCCGGGTTTCGGGGAAGTAATCGGCGATGAGCGAATGCGACGCCGGATTGCCACCGGCCTCGCCGATGCCTACCCCCATCCGCGCCACGAACAGGCCCAGAAAGCTGCGCGCCTGTCCGCACGCCATTGCCATGATCGACCAGACACCGACACACCAGGCCAGCAACCGGGCACGGTCGCGCCGTTCCGCCAATCGCGCCAGCGGCAATCCGGCAAGCGAATAGACGATGGCAAAGGCCGGGCCGATCATCAGCCCGATCTGCCAGTCAGTCAGCAGCAGTTCCGCCTTGATCCGGTCCTGCACGACGCTGACCGCCGTGCGATCGACAAAACTGATGGTGTAGGCCGCCGTCAACAGGGCCAGCGCGATCCACGATTCCGAGGAAACCCGGCCCGGCGGCACGCGCGCAGCCGTCTGCGGATGATCGGATGTGGTGTTCATGGTGTCACGTTCTGCCAGCGTGCGGCGGGCGTGCATAGGGGAGGATTTGACTGGACGTGAAGCAGACCATGTGCCGGGGCTGCCATGGGCGGGGCGCAACCCCACCTCGACAAAAATGTGGGTTAGGCGTGTTGTTCCATCGGCTGAACTTGCCGCCAAGCTCACGGAATTGCCATGTCGCCTGAAGCCACCACTATGTTCGAGACCATCTCCTTTTCCATCGAATCAGGCATTGCCCGGCTGCGCCTCAATCGTCCGGCTTTCCTCAACGCCTTGAGCCGCCCGCTGCTGGCCGAACTGCGTCAGGCGCTCGACATTGTAGAGGGCGATCCCGCCGCGCGGGTTCTGCTGCTCAGCGGTGAAGGCAAGGGCTTTTCAAGCGGCGCCGATCTTTCGGCGGGTTCGTCGCCGGTCGGCTCCGAAGGGTTTGATGCAGGGGCGGTGCTTGAAGAACATTACAACCCGATCATGCAGCAGATCTTCGCCTTGCGCGTGCCGGTGGTGTCGGCGCTGCGCGGTCCGGTGGTCGGCGCAGGGTGTATGCTGGCGCTTGCGGCGGATGTGGTCGTGGCCTCGCGCACAGCGTATTTCCTGCAGGCCTTTGTCAACATCGGCCTTGTGCCGGATGCGGGCAGCAGCTGGTGGCTCCCCCGCCTCGTCGGGGCGGGCAGGGCCTCGGCCATGATGATGCTGGGTGAACGCATCCCCGCCGAAAAAGCGGCCGAGTGGGGCATGATCTACGAAATGGTCGAGGACGATGAACTTGAATCGCGGGCCGATGCCCTTGCGGCAAAGTTCGCCGCAGGGCCAACGGTAGCCTATGCCCTCACGCGGCAGGCTATCCGGCTGGGCCTGACCAGCGACTTCCCGCAGGCGCTGGAGCGCGAACGCGCCAACCAGCGCACAGCGGGCAGGACCGGGGATTTTGGAGAGGGCGTTGCCGCATTCCGCGAGAAGCGCAAACCTGCGTTTCGCGGGGAATAGCGCCGCTCCCTAACGCGCCCGAAATGCCGCACTTGCATCGGGCGCGTCGTCACCCACCAGCAGCGCGGCGCTGACCCGCGCCTCGGTGGCAAGGGCAGCATCCAGTGGCAGCGCAAGACCTTCGCCCACCGCCTGCCTTGCGGCGCGGACGGCAGCGGGATGGCGTTCAGCCAGCACGGCTGCGCGCTCCAGCGCAAGGTCAAGCGCGCCACCCTGCGCGTTCGCCAGCCAGTTGACCAGGCCAATGGCCTCGGCGCGCTCCGCCTCGATAGGATCGCCCAGGCACAACAGCTCCAGCGCGCGATTGGTGCCGATCAGGCGCGGCGTCAGTTGTGTCCCGCCGTATGAGGGAATGACGCCGAGCTTGATTTCGGGCAGGCCCAGTCTGGCGCCGGGTGCGGCAGTGCGGAAGGTGCACGAAAGCGCCAGTTCCAGCCCGCCGCCCAGTGCCCAACCTTCGATTGCCGCAATTGACGGTACGGGAAATGCCGCAAGACGCAGGGCAAGGCGGTGCATCCGGGCAATGCGTTCGTCCCGGTTGGGCAGCACTTCCTTGAGATCGGCCCCGACCGAAAACACTTTGTCCGTGCCAGTGATAATCAGAACACGGACATCGGGCAGGGCTTCCACATGATCGAGCGCGGCGTCGAGCTGGTCCAGCAATTCACCGCCCAGCGCGTTGAGCGCCTTGGGGCGATCAAGCCGGATCACCGCCACGCGGCCTTCCGCTTTCAGTTCCGTCGTTACCAGCATTGAAGCACTCTCTTCCATCACGCTGCGGCTGTGCGCATGGCCATGCGCCGCCCAAGATTGCCACCTGCCATCAACAGAACCACCGCAAACACAAGGCTAACCGCAACGGCGAGCAGGGCAGGGCGATAGTCGGCAAGCTGGACATAGGCATAGCCGACCGCAGGTGGAGCGATGAAAAGGAACGGCAGCTTGATGGCAAAGCTGTACCCCATCGCCTTGCCCACACCGTCGGCCTTGAAAATCTGGGCCATCGCTGTGCCGTGCAGGGTAGTGAGCGGAGTGGTAGCCGCGCCCAGAATGCCTGCGATCGGTACAAAGGCAATGGCTGGCAGCAGGGCAAGCCCTGCCCAGCACAGGCACTGGATCAGCCCGGAAAGCGCCAAAGTGCGCGGTGCGCCGATGCGGTCAGCCAGCCATCCGAACAGCGGCACTCCGGCCAGCCCCGCGCCCATATAGACCGAGAACATCAGCGCCGAGGCCGGAACACTCAACCCTTCGGACTGGGCATAGGGGATGGCGTGCACGGTAAACGCGGTGCCAGTGCTGGCAATCACGGCGATGCCCAGTGAAATCAGCCAGAAATCGGTTCGGCCCAGGATCGCTGCGGCGGGCTTGTCCGATTGCGCGTGGTGGCCTGCCTGCACGCGCGGCGCGCCTCTGGGCAGAACCAGCAGCACAAGTGCAGCGACAGGCAGCAGGATGGCGGCCATCAGGAAATAGGCGCCGTCGCGGCCAACGGTCGGGAGAATTGCCGTTACCAACCACGGGCTGAGGAACAGGACGATGGGCATATTGACCATCGCAAGGAACTTGCCCGACTTTTCGGGAAAGAACTCCGCCGCGATGGCAACCGGGCCAAGCAGCGCGACCATGGCAATGCTGAAGCCCAGCAATGCCCACATCACCAGCGCCATGGTAAGGCTTGTCGCCATGCCGAGGCCGACGAACGCCGTGGCGGCCGTGAGCGTGCCGATCATGATGGCGATCCGTGGCGTCAGTCGGCGCACCAGATTGCCCATGACCAGCGCCGAAAGGCCCATGGTGGTGGTCAATGCGCTCATTCCGAAAGAAATCGTATCGCGCGCAACGCCAAAGGCCTGCTCGTTGCTGGAAAGCAGTGCGCCGAATGTCCCGTACATCAGGCCGAGTGTGAAGTTGTTGGCAAACATGCAGACGATGACCGTCCGAAGTCCGCCGCTGGTTGGGGCTGTGTCTGACATGGTCTCTCCCGCGACCGTTGGTTTATGGGGTCACTGCACGAAAGTGAATTTTACGTACGCTAGGGTCGAACGAACGGCGAACGCTGACGGTGCTAGCGTCGGAAAGGTATGACGACAGCCTG
>NZ_NCII01000115.1 GCF_002256775.1 Novosphingobium sp. 17-62-19
AACTTGTTCTGCGGCGCAGCGCCAGCGGCAGCAGCGGCCAGAGTGTAGATGGACATTGCGAGTCTTCCTCTTCAAATCAAATCAAAGTGCGTGAAAGCCATTCAAACGGGCCTTCGTGCCATTCGTTGAGACGTTTCCGTCCGGGTCAGCCAGTGAAGGAGATCAGTCCTTCGGGATGACCCAGCGGATCGAGTTCGAGTACGAACCGGTAGCAGGGTTGCCATCACCATCGGTTGCGGGCGCAAAGCGCGCACGACGACGGATGTTGGAACAAGCGGCTTCGTCCAGATCAGGGCTGCCCGACGAGCGGGTGACCTGACAGTCCGTAACCTTGCCATCGGTGCCGACAGTGACACGGAAACCCGTGGTGCCTTCACGCTCTTCGCGAAGCGCACGCGAGGGGTAGTCGTTCGACGTCGCCCAGTTGCCGGGGTTGCCCTTTGGAACGGCAGCCTTCGGCGTGAAACGCGGGGGCGGCGGGGCAGCAGGCGGGGCAGGCAGCGCAACGGGAGCCGGGGGTGCCGGAATCGCGGGCGCTACATTGACCGTCTGCACCTGTGGTGCCGGTGCGTTAAAGCTGATCGGCGGCGGAGGCGCGACGATCGGCGGTGGCGGCGTGTTCTCCTTCGGAGGCGGCGGCGGCGGCGGCTCCTCTGGCGGTTTCTCTTCCTCGATGTTGACCGCCGAGGTCACCTCTTTGACCTTCTGAAACGATGATGAGCGCGGTGACTTTGTTACCGCTCATCTGTTGGTCAGCGTATGCCATTCAGCTCCAATACTCCTGATCGCCCACCTACACCAGGAGCACGCGGATACGGCCCTGACAAAGGTGGTGCCGACGCACAGGATCACCGTCCTGCCCGCAGGCCAATCCAGCAAATTTCAATCCACCCTGCCGGCAACCCGGTCAATCGCCATCGAACGCAGGCGTCCGACGGCGAAAATCGTCGGGCTGCTTGTTTTTGGATTGCCCGAACGGGTGCATCTTTAACGGCGAAGCCAAAGCCGCGCAAATGCTTTATCGGTTAACCAACGATTCAGGGTTGTGCTGGCTGAAACTGGCGGGAAACAAAGGGCGGTTGCCGCGATGGACGCCCCCCGGAGATGCTAAAATGTTGAAGTTCGCCTTTCGTCCGATCGTTGCCGCTGCGGTAGCCGCCATGGCTTGGTCTGGATTCGTTCCAAATGTCGCGGTGGCTCAACAGGCCTTGATTCGCGGGGTTGGTAACGCTGTCAGCGCTGCGCCCGATGATGCACTTACATTTGCCGATCTCGTATCACTGGCTGATGCATCCGAGGTGGTCCTTCGTGTGCAGGTAAAGAAGGCCAATCGCCTCAAGCCCGAACAGGCTCCAGGCCTTGCCCCCGGCATGGCGCGGCTACTGGTAGAGGGACGCACACAGACCGTGTTGAGCGGTCCGGCGATGGGCGAAAAGGTACGTTATCTTGCAGACGTTCCGCTGGATGCCAAAGGCAAAGTGCTCAAGCTGAACAAGCGGGTCATGCTGGTTTTTGCACGTACCGTCGCAGGACGACCGGGTGAATTGCGGCTTGTTGATGGCGGCGCGCAGATCGCCTGGTCCGGGGCCACCGAGACACGCATCCGTGCCATCCTGACCGAGCTGCTCTCACCCGAAGCGCCGCCCCGAATCAAGGGCGTGCGCGAGGTCCTGTACGTTCCCGGCAATCTCGTCGGCGAGGGCGAGACGCAAGTGTTCCTGCAAACCGAGAACAACGAACCGGTTTCGGTAACGGTGGTGCGGCGCCCCGGCATGGACAAGGTGTGGGGGGTGAGTCTTTCCGAAATCGTCGATCAGGCTGCGCGTCCGCCTGAACGCGATACGTTGACGTGGTATCGCCTTGCCTGCTTCCTGCCGCGATCCATGCCGGCGGGGGCGAGCCTTTCGGGCAGCGCGGATCAGGTGCGGGCAGCGGCGGCGGACTATGCCTTCGTTGTAGAGCAACTGGGCGAATGTGTGCGGACACGCCCGGCGGTGGAGCGCTGATCCTGCGTGCGGGCAATCGCGCTGTTGCCCCGCTGGCCCGTGTCCCCTAAGGCCCGCCGCGCAGAATCTGCATGTTTGAGCGGACGGGAATGACATGAGCGAACCTTTGCGCATCGCGCTGGCCGGGCTGGGCACGGTCGGCGGCGGGGTAATCCGGCTGATCGAGGCCAACGCCGATCTTATCGCGCGGCGCGCGGGGCGGCCGATTGTCATTACCACGGTCAGCGCGCGGAATCGCAACAAGGATCGTGGGTTCGACGTTTCGCGCTATGCCTGGGAAGATGACATGGTCATCCTGGGCGAGCGGCCCGATGTGGACGTTGTGGTGGAGCTTGTCGGCGGGGCAGATGGCCCGGCGCTGGCGCTGGCGCGCACCACGTTTGAAGCTGGCAAGGCGCTGGTGACTGCCAACAAGGCGATGATCGCGCACCATGGCGTGGAACTGGCGACCAAGGCCGAAGCGGCCAAAGTGGCGCTGAAGTTCGAAGCCGCGGTTGCGGGCGGCATCCCGGTGATCAAGGGCCTGAAGGAAGGCGTGGCCGCCAACGAGATCGCGCGGGTCTATGGCATCCTCAACGGCACCTGCAACTATATCCTGTCGACCATGGAAGACACGGGGCGCGACTTTGCCGATGTGCTGGCCGAGGCGCAGGCCAAGGGTTATGCCGAGGCGGACCCGAGCTTTGACATCGACGGCATCGATGCAGCGCACAAGCTTTCGATCCTGTCATCCATCGCATTCGGGACGGCGGTGGATTTCAAGCCTGTGGCCGCAACCGGCATCCGCCGTGTGCTGGCCGCCGATATCGCGCAGGCCGATGCGCTGGGATACTACATCCGCCTGATCGGCATGGCCGAGACCGAGATTGACGCCGAGGGCAAATGCCGCCTGTTCCAGCGCGTGCATCCGCACCTTGTCCACCGCGATCACCCGCTGGCGCACGTTGACGGGGCGACCAATGCTGTCGTGGCCGAGGGCAACTTTGTGGGCCGCCTGCTGTTCCAGGGCGCTGGCGCGGGTGATGGGCCGACGGCGAGCGCCGTGGTGGCCGACCTTATCGACATTGCGCGGGGCGATATTGGCGCACCGTTCTCGATTCCGGTGGCCGAACTGGAGCGCGCCGCGCCTGCCGAAACCGGGCATCGCAGAGGCAAGGCCTATATCCGCTTCAACGTGGCAGATCGCCCCGGTGTGCTGGCCGAGATCACAGCTGCCATGCGCGATGCGGGCGTTTCCATCGAGAGCCTGATCCAGAAGGGCAATTCGGACAACGCACAGGTCATGGTGGCGATGGTCACGCACGATGGACCGGAAAGCGCCATCGCCGAAGCGCTGCGCCTGCTCGATGGATCGCCGGTGCTGGCCGATCCGCCGCTGGTGATGCACATTCTGGGCGACTGAGATTCAGCGCGCCGGAATTTCACCCTTGGCAATACGGTCTGCATCCGATCCCGGTGGTGGGGCCGGTAGCGCCTTGATATCGAAATAATACATCGGCGGCGGCACTCCGCCCACACCGATGCAACCCCGGCTGCAATCGCGCAGGCCCGAAACATTGGGCGCACGCGGAATACCCGTGTCGGTCGATTGCGCGCCGTCAGTCTCATCACGCAGCGGCACGCGCTCGCGGTCGCTCGCCTCCTTGCCGCCGCAGACGACAATCGTGCCATCGGATCGCTGCATCGGACGGCAGCGCTGGGTCTGCGAGGTGGTGAGAAGATTGCGCGCCACTTCGGCATCGCTTTGCCCGACGCCGGGCAAGACAGGACCCTGTACGCCACCCGGGCTGGGTGACGCTGTTTGCTGGGCAAAAGCAGGCGCTGCGCCAAAAAGAAGCGCAATGCTCGCTAGAACTGCTACTGTTCGTCTCGACAAGACCCTTCCCTCGCGTCTAGTGCCGGGTCACACCAATGTCATCTGTGCCACGCAATGCCAATCGCGCGACACACTGATGTTCGTGCATACGTTTGCACAGTCTGTGTGCCCCGTCGACCCGGTCGTGCCGGTCCGATGCTGCACATTGGCTGAACCGATCGCGACTTGCTGCCTATTCCCGCCACCATCTGACCAAGTTGGAGCCCACGTGACCGACCAGACCACCAACCCCGCCGCCTCTCAGGTACTTGACCGCGTCCTTGTGCTGGAAATGGTCCGCGTGACCGAAGCTGCCGCCATCGGCGCATCCAAGCTGATCGGCCGTGGCGATGAAAAGGCCGCCGATGCCGCCGCCGTCGAAGCCATGCGCGCCGCCTTCAACGAACTTTGGATGGACGGCACTGTCGTGATTGGCGAGGGCGAACGCGACGAAGCGCCGATGCTCTACATCGGGGAAAAGGTTGGCGCCGCGCCGGGCAGAGGCCCAAAAATCGACATTGCGCTCGATCCGCTGGAAGGCACCACCATCACCGCCAAGGCCGGCCCCAACGCGCTGGCCGTGCTGGCCGTGGCCGAAGAAGGCGGGCTGCTCAACGCGCCGGACGTCTATATGGACAAGCTGGCGGTCGGCCCCGGCTATCCCGAAGGCATCATCGATCTCGACAAGTCGCCGACCGAAAACGTCAAGGCCGTGGCTACGGCCAAGGGCGTGGCACCGGGCGACATCATCGTCTGCGTGCTTGACCGTCCGCGTCATTCGGATCTGATCGATGAACTGCGCGCTCTTGGCTGCGGCATCAGCCTGATTCCCGATGGCGATGTAGCAGGCGTGATCGCGGTGACCGATGAAGACACCGGCATCGACATGTACATGGGCACAGGCGGTGCACCCGAAGGCGTACTGGCCGCAGCCGCCCTGCGTTGCGTAGGCGGGCAGTTCAAGGGTCGCCTGCTGTTCCGCAACGAGGACGAGAAACAGCGCGCCTACAAGTGGGGCATCGAGGACCTGAACAAGCAGTACGACCTCAAGGAACTGGCCAAGGGCGACTGTATCTTCGCCGCCACCGGCGTAACCGATGGGTCGTTGCTTTCGGGCGTGAAGGTTCACAAGAACGGCGTGATGACCACTGAAAGCGTGGTGATGCGCGCGTCGTCGGGCACGGTCCGTTGGGTGAAGGGTGAGCACCGCAAGGGCCGCTGAACCAGTTAGCCGTTGTAAGCTGAATGGCCCGGCTCCCTTGTGGAAGCCGGGCTTTTTCACATCAGGTTCCGTAACGGGCAATCACCGGTATCTGCCGTTCACTCTCCATCGCAGAGTGGCGGCGCAAGCTCTCAGGATCGCTCACCTTTCCGGGCCGCTTTTCTTCGTCGCGCGTGCGGAAACTGGTCACGAGATCAGTCAGCGCCTGCGCCTCGTTCGACAGGCTGCGCGTAGCAGCGGAGGACTGCTCAACCATCGCGGCGTTTGCCTGCGTCATGCGATCCATTGCAGCGACCGCCACATTGACCTGTTCCAGGCTTTCCGCCTGACTGGTGGCAGCCTCGGCAATGCGTGAGACCAGTCCGTCAACGGCGGCAATCTGATCGACGATGCCAGTCAGCCGCTCACCGGTCGCGTCGACAAGGCGAACGCCTTCGCCCACCTGGCTCGTGCTGTTCTCGATCAAAGTCTTGATGTTCTGCGCCGCCTCAGCAGAGCGTTGGGCAAGCGCCCGCACTTCGGTGGCTACAACCGCAAAACCCCTGCCCGATTCGCCTGCCCGCGCGGCTTCAACACCAGCGTTGAGCGCTAGCAGGTTAGTCTGGAAGGCAATGCCGTCAATCACGGTGATGATCTGGCTGATTTCCTGAGCCGAAGCTTCGATCTGCGCCATCGCCGCCACAGCTTGTCGGACAACATCGCCGCCCGCATTCGCCTGTCCGTGAGCGGCTGCAATCGCATCCTGCACGTTCCGCGCGCCGGTGGCTGTTTCGCGCACACTGCCGGTAACATTATGCATAGCACCTGCCGTTTCCGCGAGGCTGGCCGCCTGCTGCTCGTTGCGCATCGCCAGATCATCAGTGGCCACACGAAGTTCGGAGATCGACCCCAGAACGCTGGAGGTGCCAACCCGTACCGATCGCATGGCGGATGCCAGCGCGTCACAAGCATCGTTGTAGTTGTTGCGCAGTTCCTCGTAGCCATCCGGGAAGGCATCATCGATCCGGTATTCGAGGTTCTGCCGGGCCATGCAATCGAGCCCGGCGGACAGCGCCGCGACAACTTCCTGCTGATCGCGCTCAGCTTTCTGGCGGGCTGCGCCATTGCTGCGGAACACCGTCATGGCCCGTGCCATCATGCCGATTTCATCCTGCCGGTCGGCCCCCTCGACATTCAGGGTGTAATCGCCTTGCGCCATGCGCTCCATTGCCGTGGCGGTTTCAACCAGCGGGGTGACAATGCTGCGGCGGATCATCCGCCCCGCCCCATGGACCATGGCGAGGATAGCCAAAGCTACGATGGAAAACAGCGCCAGCAGCGAGAATACGAGCGTTTGCGCGAAGTCCATCAGCTCTGCGCGATACTTGCCTGATTCCGCCACGAGGTGCGTCACGGCATCGTGCTGCTTTCGATAGGCCGGGGTCAGTTCAGCGGCGTGGACCTGCTGCATGGTCGTCATATCACCGGCCTTCATTGCTGGAAGAAAGCGACTGTCGACGGCGGACCAAAAAGCGTCAGCCGAACCGACCGTCGCGGCGACCTCTTCTCGAAGTTCTTCCGGCACGGGCGCACTCGCCCAGTAGGTTTTGCGCTGCTCGAACAGTTTGCGCTCTTCGGCAAGCGCCACGGCTGCCTCCTCCGCATGTGACGGATCGGCAATGGCCCAAGTGGTGTGGAGGTAAGGTTCGACGACAAAGGCAGGCGGCGGCAGGATGTCTGCCAGCAATTCGTCCTGCAGCAGGTTCTGGCGGTGGAGAGGCCCGCCAAAGCGGATGTAGCCGATCGCAATTGCCGCAAGCGCAATCGCGGCAACGATCAGTCCTACGACAATCTTTGTCCCCAGAGCAGTACGATCGCGGATCATGACAAGGCTTCCTTGCAGCCAATTGAGTGCTGCTTGTTTAGCCATTTGCAGTTAATTCCAGTGTGCACCGGGCAGATGTGGATTGCGTAGGGTGCTGTAAATTTCGCGAAAAGCAGCACATTCACAAACACAAGGCCCCGCCGGATCGCTCCAGCAGGGCCTTGATTACTTTAGGTCAGGGTTACGAGGACGATCAGTCCTCGCTGCCTTCGGCCTTGTCGGCGATCAGGTAATCACCGGCATCGGCATCAAGACCGTGGGTTTCGCCCTCGACCGCTGCCAGCGGGTCATCACCGATGGCTGCTTCCGGGCCTTGCGCCCGTTCTGCCGCATGTTCTTCAGCAGCCGATGCCGGAGCGATCAGCGAGTCCTGAAGCTTGCGATAGGATGCGCGCAGAGCGGCATCGCGGCTGGAAGCTGCAACGCGCAGGCGGTTCATACCCGCACCGGTACCGGCGGGGATCAGACGACCGACGATCACGTTTTCCTTCAGGCCGATCAGCGAGTCCTTCTTGCCTTCCACTGCCGCCTGCGTGAGCACGCGGGTGGTTTCCTGGAACGATGCAGCCGAGATGAACGAGCGCGTCTGCAGCGATGCCTTGGTAATGCCCAGCAGCACCGGCTTGCCTTCGGCGGGCGCGAAGCCATCCTCAAGCTTGCCGTTCACTTCGAGCATTTCTTCAAGATCGACCTGTTCGCCTGCGAGCAGGGTGGTGTCGCCACCATTGGTGATTTCAACCTTCTGCAGCATCTGGCGAACGATCACCTCGATGTGCTTGTCGTTGATCTTCACGCCCTGCAAGCGATAGACTTCCTGAATTTCAGCAACGAGGTATTCGGCCAGAGCCTCAACGCCCATCACTTCCAGAATGTCATGCGGATCAGGCGAACCCGAAATCAGGTTGTCGCCCTTCTTGACATAGTCGCCTTCCTGGACGTCGATCACGCGGCTCTTCGGCACCAGATACTCGACCGGTTCACCCTCTTCCGGGATAATCGCGATCTTGCGCTTCGCCTTGTAATCACGCACGAATTCGATGCGGCCCGCGATCTTGGCGATGATCGAATTGTCCTTCGGCTTGCGCGCTTCGAACAGTTCGGCAACGCGCGGCAGACCGCCGGTGATGTCGCGGGTCTTGGCAGCTTCGCGCGAAGCACGGGCAAGGATGTCACCCGCTTCGACCTTCTGGCCGTCTTCGACCGAAAGCGTCGTGCCCGGCGCCATCAGATAGCGTGCCGCTTCACCCGAATCGTCGTCCAACAGGGTCAGACGAGGACGCAGATCCTCCTTCTTGCCCCGGTTGCCCGCGCGGTTTTCGGTGACGACACGGCTCGACATGCCGGTCGCTTCGTCGGTCGCTTCGGTCAAGGTCTTGCCGTCGACAAGGTCCTGATAGCGCACGATACCCGGCTTTTCGGTGATCACCGGCGTGGTGAACGGGTCCCATTCGGCCAGACGTTCGCCCTGCGAAACGGTTGCGCCGTTCTCGTGCAGCAGGTGCGTACCATAAGGCACACGGTGGATCGCGCGTTCGCGGCCATCGGTGTCCATCAGCACGATTTCACCATTGCGGGCGAGCGACAGGCGACGGTTGCGCTTGTCAGTGATCGTCGGGATATCGCGGTAAACCACGGTACCATCGCTGATCGCCTCAAGGTGCGACTGTTCGTTCACCTGTGCCGCACCACCGATGTGGAAGGTACGCATGGTCAACTGTGTACCCGGTTCACCGATGGACTGTGCAGCGATAACGCCAACAGCTTCACCGATGTTGACCGGCGTACCACGGGCGAGATCGCGTCCGTAGCACTTGCCGCAAACGCCCATCGTCGCTTCACAGACCAGCGGCGAGCGGATGCGCGCCGACTGGAAGCCTGCTGCTTCGATCCGGGTGATCGCCGCTTCGTCGAGCAGATCGCCCTTCGAGGCAACGACTTCGCCGCTCTTGGCTTCGACCATGTCTTCGGCCAGCGTGCGGCCGAGGATACGTTCGCCCAGCGAGGCGATGGTGGCGCCGCCCTGAACGATCGACCGCATTTCGAGCGCGCGTTCAGTGCCGCAATCTTCCTCGATCACAACGCAGTCCTGCGACACGTCGACCAGACGGCGCGTCAGGTAACCCGAGTTTGCCGTCTTCAACGCGGTGTCCGCGAGGCCCTTACGAGCGCCGTGGGTCGAGTTGAAGTATTCAAGAACGGTCAGGCCTTCCTTGAAGTTCGAGATGATCGGGGTTTCAATGATCTCGCCCGAAGGCTTGGCCATCAGACCGCGCATACCCGCCAGCTGCTTCATCTGTGCCGGGGAGCCACGTGCGCCGGAGTGCGACATCATATAGATGGCGTTGATCGGCTTCTGGCGGCCCGTTTCCGGGTCGATCGGCGACGACTTCAGCTCTTCCATCATGGCATTCGCCACCTGGTCACCGCAACGGCTCCAGGCGTCGATCACCTTGTTGTACTTTTCCTGCTGCGTGATCAGACCGTCCTGATACTGCTGCTCGTAATCGGCCACCAGTTCCTTGGTTTCGGCAACCAGCGCATCCTTGCTGTCGGGGATGATCATGTCATCCTTGCCGAACGAGATGCCGGCCTTGAACGCGTGGCGGAA
>NZ_NCII01000017.1 GCF_002256775.1 Novosphingobium sp. 17-62-19
TGCGTGATATAATCCGGGGGCAGGAATCACCACTTTTTGCCGTTCGCCATCCGTTCGCGCCTAGCGTACGTAAAACTCACTTTCGTGTAGTGACCCCTGATAGATCGGCTGACCTGCAGCGGCCGCTTCGGCGAAAGCCGCGGCTGCAGGCTCCAGCGTGTTGGCGAGCGAGGGGGCAGGAGACAGCGCCAGCACTGCGCTGGAGGTTACAGCGGCGATAAAGGCAGATTTGATCATGACATGGTTCCTTTCAAGTCGATCACGATTAGATCGTGTGCGATATAAATAGCTGAATGATTCGAACTGTCAACCCTTGCGATTTAATCGTGTGCGATTTATATTGGGGCATGACCGACACACCCCTTTCCCAAACCAATCCGTTGGACCAGTTTCTGTGTTTTTCCGTCTATGCAGCGGGCCTGGCGTTCAACCGCGTCTATAAGCCGCTGCTGGATCGCTTTGGCATCACCTATCCGCAGTACATCGCCCTAGCGGCACTGCGCGGCAAGGACGGCCAGACCGTCAGCGAACTGGGCGAAAAGCTGTTTCTCGAATCGAACACGCTAACCCCACTGGTCAAACGGCTGGAGGCGGCTGGTTTGGTTTCGCGAACCCGTGACAAGCAGGATGAACGGGTAGTCCGTCTGAGCCTGACCGAGGCTGGTCGAGGCATTGCAGACGAGGCGCTCGGTTGTGTGCCCGCCGACGTTCTTCAGGCGACCGGGATGGATCACGTTACGCTGGGAAAGCTCAACGACGAAATGGTCAAGTTGGGCACGGTCCTTCGAAGCAATGCTGGCCGGACAAAGTGACCAGCTACCTGTGTAGCTGCGCGATGGCTCGGACTGCGGTGCAGTATCACACTGAAGTGCTCTGTTTTCGGCTGGATTTCGGTGTAGTGAACCTGCGTCTCTGCATCATGATGAGCCTGCATAGCCATCTGCCGGCCTGATTCTGAAGTTGCTTCCAAGGCATTCGATCTGCCGGATTTGAAGCGCCTTGTTGTCCGGTGATTCCACACTTAATGGCTGATTTTCATGGTTTTCGGAACATCCGAAGGCTAGGGTGCTGATAGAAAAAGATGGAACGAGGTTTTCGTGCCATCTGCCAGAAGGAGCATAGCGGCCACGTAATGGCACTTCCATTGACGCTCTACCTGCTTGTTTTTTTGCCATTCATCGCCGCGCTGCTCATCGCGATTGGCAGCGGTAAGGGGCGTGCCCTGCATAGCGGAATCGCGGCTGCGGGAAGTGCGTTGGGGCTGGCAATCGTGTTTGCAATGGCTGGCCGTGTGCTGGGTGGCGAGGTGCCGACGGTATCAGCGCCGTGGGTGCCCACTCTCGGCCTTGATTTTTCGCTGATGATCGATCCGCTCGGGCTGATGTTTGCCGTGATGATCCTTGGCATCGGGCTGCTGGTGGTGATCTTCGGGCACTTTTATCTGAGCCCAACCGAGGCCACAGGGCGGTTTTTTGCCAGCCTGATGTTGTTCCAGGGCGCAATGCTGGGAATTGTCGTGGCGGGCAATGTTCTGCTGCTGCTGGTGTTTTGGGAACTGACCAGCCTTTCCTCCTTCCTGCTGATCGGATTCTGGAAACACAAAGCCGAAGCGCGCCAAGGCGCGCGCATGGCGCTGGCGGTTACCGGCGGCGGTGGTCTGGTGTTGATTGCCGGGATGGTGCTGCTCGGCTCGGTCGCTGGATCGTTCGACTTAATGACCATTTTGCAGCGCGGCGATGTTGTTCAGGCCTCGCCACTTTATCCAGTCATCCTGATCCTGATCCTGATAGGATGCTTTACCAAATCGGCGCAGTTTCCGTTCCATTTCTGGTTGCCGCACGCGATGGCTGCGCCAACCCCGGTCAGTGCCTATCTGCATTCGGCCACGATGGTGAAGGCGGGCATATTTCTGCTGGCGCGGCTGTGGCCAGTCCTCGCCGGGACCGGGCTTTATACGATGACCGTCACAAGCGTTGGCCTGATTACCATGCTGTTCGGGGCTTGGGTGGCGCTGTTCCGGCATGATCTGAAAAGCATTCTGGCCTATTCGACGATCAGCCAATTGGGCCTGCTGGTTATGCTGTTGGGCTTTTCAGCCAAAATGGCGGTCGTCGGGGCTGTGCTGCACATCATAAACCATGCGGCGTTCAAGGCAGCGCTGTTCATGTCGGCAGGGATTGTCGATCACGAGGCAGGCACGCGCGATATCCGCAAGCTGGGTGGACTTGCCAAAGTCATGCCGATCACGGCCCTTGTTGCAACGATTGCAGGGGCATCCATGGCCGGATTGCCGCCGCTGGGTGGCTTCATCTCAAAAGAGATGATGCTGGATGAGACGCTGCATGTCAGCTTGTTCACGATACCTTGGCTGGTGCCGGTTGTGGCAACAGTCGCTGCGACCTTGTCGGTAGCGTATTCGTTTCGGCTCGTGGCCCACCTGTTCTTTGGCAAACCGCGCGATTTGCAGGCTCATGATAAAGCGCATGATCCCGGCTTGGGCATGTGGGCCTCGCCTGCCTTTCTGGTGGCAGTCGCAGTGTTGCTCGGCCTGATCCCGATGACACTTGCGGGGCCATTGGTTTCTGCTGTTGTTGAGGCAGTGACAGGTGAGGCATCACCGCCACTCGGGTTCGCATTGTGGCACGGCATCAACCCGGCGCTGGGCATGAGTGTGGCAGCTGTGGCAATCGGTACAGCATTGGTGTGGCGGCATGCAGGTCTGCAGCGTGCTTATGACGGCCTACGCCATGTCGATGCCAAAACGCTGTTCGATCGCGCGATGGCCCTTACCGACAGGCGCATTCGCAAGCTGATCGTGGCTGTGCACACGCCTTCGCTGCAACGCATGTTGCTGGCGACCTTTGCGGCAATCGTGGTGTTGATTATTGATGGCGCAGCAATGGGCGGCGGAAGGCTGACCGGTCCACGCGCGGGCCTTCCGGCTTCGACAATTGCAGTTGTGGCGTGGGGTCTGCTGATCGCAGCGACGCTGGCTGTGGTCCTGGCGCAGCGCCAGCGCTTCCTCGTGCTCATTTTCGTCAGCGTGATCGGTCTGGTCATTGCTCTGGCCTTCGTTCACCTGTCCGCACCCGATCTTGCGTTGACCCAGATTTCGGTCGAGGTGGTGACGATCCTGCTGCTGTTGCTCGCGCTCAACCTTTTGCCCAAAACGCCTGTGCAATTGTCGAGCAATACAAGGCGTATTCGCGATGGCGTGCTGGCGATTTTGGGCGGCTTGGGAGTCGGCGGTGCAGCGTGGGCGATGCTGACGCGCAATCCCAACAATCCCATTTCCAGCTATCATATCGCCAACAGCTATACCGGCGGGGGTGGCACCAATATCGTCAACGTGACACTGGTTGATTTCCGCGCCTTTGACACGCTGGGTGAGATCATCGTGCTGGGAATTGCAGGCCTTGCGATTTATGCAATGCTCGATACGACCGAGCGGGGCGCTGCCGGAGCACGGCTGCGGGCGTGGCAAGAAGACATGCCGCATTCGCCCGAGCGCCACCCTTTGATGTTCGTGATGGCAACGCGCATATTGCTGCCGTTGGTGCTGGCGGTGGGGATTTTCATTTTCCTGCGCGGCCACAACCAACCCGGCGGAGGTTTCATCGCGGCGCTGGTAATTGCGATCGCCTTTCTGCTGCAATATCTGGCGTCGGGTTTTGATTGGACCGATGCGCGGCGCAAGGTGGGCGAGCATATGCTGATCGCATCGGGCGTGCTTGTTGCAGTGGCAACGGGGCTTGGCTCGCTGCTGTTCGGTGCCAATTTCCTGACGAGTTCGTTCGGCTATTTTGATGTGCCGTTCATCGGCGAGGTTGAACTGGCGACTGCCATGCTGTTCGATGTCGGAGTGCTTTTGGTGGTATTTGGCGCTGTGATGCAAGCTTTGGCGCAGCTTAGCCAAATTGCGCAGCGTGCTGCACGGTCGCATGTCGCCCGGACCAATATACAACAAGGGGATGAATCATGACCCTTGAGCTTCTTTTTGCCACCGCCATCGGCGTTTTGGTCGCGGGGGGTATCTACCTTTCATTGCGCGGCCGAACATTCCAGGTTGTGCTTGGCCTCACGCTGTTTTCCTACGCCGTGAACTTGTTCCTGTTCGCGTCTGGCAGATTGACGATTGATCGCGCACCGATCCTGTCAAAAGCCGCAAGCAGCTATGCCGACCCGCTGCCCCAGGCTCTGGTACTGACGGCCATCGTCATCACGTTTGGCATGACCGCTTTCGCCGTAGTTCTGGCTCTGCGGAGCTTTCTTGAAAGTGGCAGCGATCAAGTCGATGGGGATGACGCTGCTTGCGATCGCCACGCGAAACCATCCGTAACGTCTGAGCCGAGCGAATGAGTTTTGCCGCGCATCTTGCCATCGCGCCGGTCGTCATTCCAGCGCTTGCAGCACCGTTGGCATTGCTATCAATGCGGCGGCGGCGGCGCTTGGGGGTCGGGATTGGTTTTGCCTCCTGCTCACTAATGCTGGTCGTAGCATTGCTGCTGCTGAACGCCGCCAGTGATGGCACGATCCGCACTTACGAAGTGGGCGAATGGCCTGCGCCGTTCGGCATTGTTCTGGTCGTTGACCGACTTTCGGCGATCATGCTGACGTTGGTGGCAAGCCTGTCGCTCATCGCATTGCTTCATGCAGTGGTAACGCGCACCGATCGCAAAGGCTGGCATTTTCACTCGCTGTTCCAGTTTCAAATCATGGGGTTGAACGGTGCATTTCTAACAGGCGATCTGTTCAACCTTTTCGTATTCTTCGAGGTGCTGCTGATCGCATCTTACGGTCTCATGCTGCACGGACAGGGGCCTGCACGGCTGAAGGCCGGTGTGCAGTACGTGATCGTCAATATCGTGGGTTCTTCGCTGTTCCTCATCGCGCTCGGTTTGCTCTATGCGCTTACCGGCACGCTCAACATGGCAGATATGGGGCTGCGCGTGGCGGCCATTGGCCCCGACGATCAAGGTTTGTTGCGCGTTGCAGCATTGCTCGTCGTCAGCGTCTTTGCACTGAAGGCTGCGATTGTGCCGCTGCATATGTGGTTGCCGCGGACGTATGCCGTTTCAACTCCCGCCGTTGCGGCGCTGTTTGCGATCATGACCAAGGTGGGTGTCTACTCGCTCATACGCGTCGTTCCGCAAATCTTTGGCGATGATGCTGGCGCAGCGGCTTGGGTTCCTGCACCCTACCTTTTGCCCGCTGCCATGCTGACGGCGATTGTCGGGTTTTCAGGCGTATTTGTCGCCCGTGAACTGTCCGAGCAGGCCGCTTATGCGGTGATCGGATCGACCGGAACGCTGATGATCGCGGTGGCTGGTTGGCAGGAGGATACGCTGGGCGCGGCGATCTACTATCTGGTTCACTCCACCTTTGCTGGTGCAGCCTTGTTTTTGGTGGCCGATGTCGTCGCCCGGCGCCGGTTGAGTTTTTCCGATGGCGCTACACCGGGACCTCTGTTCCAGCATCGCCAGGGGATAGCGCTGCTGTTCATGGCCGCTGCCATTGCGGCCACGGGCCTGCCGCCTCTTTCGGGCTTCATTGGCAAACTGCTGATCCTGCAATCCGTGGCTGATGCGCCGGGATGGCACTGGGCGTGGGGTACAATTTTGGCCACCACCTTGATCGCCGTCATCGGCTTTGCTCGTACCGGCAGCGCGATTTTCTGGAATGAAGCCAGAATCGAAAGCAGCGACCTTTCTCCGCGCTTCTCAAAGTCGGATCTGGCTGCACCGATCATCACGATCGCGCTGCTGGCCGCCCTGTCGGCGGGCGCAGGCCCAGCTACGGAATATGGCCGCTCTGCCGCTGTGCAAGTGATGGATCGTGCCGCAGCGGCGCGCGCCGTGCTGGGGGAGCATTGATATGCGCCGCCTGATTCCGCACCCCGGCTTGTCTGTCTTGCTGATCGTCGTCTGGCTACTGATGGCCAATGCCATTACCGTAGGTGGCTTGGTCGTCGGAATTGTCATTGGCATTTTGCTGCCGATTTTCACCGGCCCGTTTTGGCCGGGCAGGCCAGGCGTCAACTATCGTACGGGGATCGCCTACATTTTCGTTGTTCTGTGGGACATCGTCATTGCCAACTTCGAGGTTGCAGCGATCATCCTGTTCCGCCGCAATCGCGACCTTAAGCCGGCGTGGCTGGTGATTCCGATGGAGCTTGAAACGCCTGAGGCGATCACAGTTTTTGCCGGTACGATCAGCCTCACACCGGGCACGGTTTCAGCCGATGTATCGTCTTGTGGAAACTATCTGCTGGTCCACGCGCTCCATGCACCTGATCCGGCCGCAGAGATTGCCCGCATAAAATCGCGCTATGAAACCCGACTGAAAGGGGTTTTCAAATGATCCAATATGCAGTCTTGTACGGATTCTTTTGTCTGGCGCTTGCGCTCTGCCTCAATCTTTGGCGCCTGTTGAAGGGGCCATCTTTTGGCGATCGCATCGTGGCGATGGATACGATGGTGATCAATGCCATCGCCGTGATTGTCCTGATTGGCATCTCTACTGCAAGCGCCACCTATTACGAAGCCGCGCTGCTTCTGGCGATGGTCGGATTCATCGGCACCGTTGCCTATTGCAAGTTCCTGCTGCGCGGGGACATTGTTGAATGACCGCGTTTGCCATTTTGCCTGACATTGCGATCAGCGTCATGATCGTGATCGGTGCGACCTTTGCGCTGATCGGCAGCTGGGGCATGGTCAGACTGCCAAGCCTGATGGAGCGGTTGCACGGGCCAACCAAGGCCACGACGCTGGGTCTAGGTGGAATGCTGGTTGGATCGATCCTGTTCTTCCATCTGGCGGAAGGAGAATGGGCTCTGCACGAACTGCTGATCTCCCTGTTCCTGTTTGTAACCGCGCCAATATCTGCAAACATGATCGCAAAAGTGCATTTGCATCAGTTGCGCGTGAAGCCGGAGGGCGGCGTGCTGGACAGCATCGGGCCTGCTGGAATTCCACCTCTCCCATCTGACCAAAGCAGTTGGGCCACGTATGAGGCCCCGGCCCCAGAGTCCGCCGCCGCGACATCGGAAGCATAAACCAGGCTTCGTCGATAAAGGGCGAACCCGGTAGGACAGCGACAATACCGGAACGGCATATGTTATCGGCGGAGGCGCGATCCCGACCGTGTGAGGGATGCGCGCCGCTCGATCATTCGGCCTCGGGGCGAAGTTCGGTAGCGATCTCCCAGCCACCGATATGGTGGTAGACGGCATCGCGCAGCGCCCGGATGTCCGCGTTGAGATCACCCAAAGCTGCAGGTGATTGGCCCGACGCAGTCAATAATGTGTCACCGAGGCAACCTGCCTGCGAGCGGATGGCCTTCCCGATATCGGTCAACCGCACGACGACCTGTCGTTCGTTGGACGGATTGCGGGCGCGCTGGACCATGCCCGCCGCCTCAAGGCGCTTGAGCAGTGGAGTCAATGTGCTCGATTCCAGCGCCAGTTGCTCGGCAATGCGGCCCACTGTCTGGGCGTCTTCGCGCCATAGTACGTTGAGGACCAGATACTGTGGGTAGGTCAGACCAAGGCTGTCAAGCAGTGGCTTGTATGCCCGCTGGATGGCCATCCCCGCAGAGTAGATCGCGTAGCAAAGCTGGTCATCAAGCGGGACTGGGGGGTTGGCATCAGTCATCAGGGCACTCCTTCCGGGCGCAATATAGCAACCATATCGGAAAAACACATATCGCGATAATTATTTGCTGGACACACTGTCAACACCCAGCTACTCAAAGCATATCGCAATAACCATTATGGCAATAAAGGAAATAACCATGAACATTCTTTATCGAACCGAAGCAAGCGCAACCGGTGGCCGGACGGGCCATGCCGCCACCACTGACGGCTCTTTCGCAGTCAATCTGGCCACGCCAAAGGCACTCGGCGGCGCAGGCGGCGAAGGAACCAATCCTGAACAGCTGTTCGCCGCAGGGTATTCGGCATGTTTTCTGGGTGCGCTGAAGTTCGTAGCTGGGCAGCGCAAAGTGAAGCTTCCCGAATCCGCCAGCGTCACCGCGTCGGTCGGCATCGGTCCGCGCGATGACGGTCAGGGATTTGGTCTTGCTGTGGCTCTTTCCGTCTCGCTTCCGGGGATCGATCCGGTGGTCGGTCAGCAGCTTGTCGATCAGGCGCACATCGTTTGCCCCTATTCGCACGCCACCCGCGGCAATCTCGACATCCGTCCCGTGCTCGCCGCCTGAACCGGCGCAACCGCTCCGATTACAACGAAAGGAACACCGCCATGTTCGCCACTTTTCGCACGCTCGTCACTGCGGTTGCGGCGGCGTCACTCGCCGTCCCTGCCATCGCGCAAACCGCCAGCCATGTCGGCCACTCGGTCGCCGAACAATCGGTGCGCAATGTTGTTTTGGTCCATGGCGCCTTTGCCGACGGGGCGGGATGGCGCGGCGTTTACGACGAGTTGACCAGCCGCGGCTATCGCGTGACGATCGTCCAGAACCCGCTTACCTCGCTTGCCGATGATGTCGCGGCCACCAAACGCGCAATTGCCCGGCAGGATGGGCCTGTCATCCTTGTCGGCCACAGTTGGGGCGGAACTGTTATCACAGAATCGGGTGACGACCCTCAGGTCGCAGGCCTCGTTTACGTGTCAGCGCTTTCGCCCGACGCTGGCGAAACGACTGCGCAGCAGTATCAAGGCTTCACCACCCCGCCTGAATTCGTGCTCGACATCCAAGGCGATGGCTTCGGCTTCATTCAAGCCGATAAGTTCAAGGCCGGGTTTGCTGCAGACGCTACCGACCGCGACGCCGCCTTCATGCGCGACGCCCAGGTGCCGATCGCCATGTCGGCCTTCGAAACGAAGCTTGAGCACGCCGCATGGCGCAGCAAGCCAAGCTGGGCAGTGATCGCAACCGAGGACAAGGCGTTTGACCTTCGTATGCTGCGCGCGATGGCGGCGCGGATCGGTGCAAGGGTCACCGAGGTGCCTGCCAGCCATGCGGTCTTCATGACCCAGCCCAAAGTGGTCGCCGATACAATCGATCAGGCTGCGCAGAGCATTTCGTCGGGCACTTCGCGATAATCCAACGGCATCCTGTCCTTTCCCTTGCCGGGGCAGGGTGCCACCTTCGTCCGTTCACCGCAGCATCGCAACCAAGGAGCCCGTCATGCCGCCTCTCACTGCCTGGTCATCGGCCTTGATCGCGGCCCTCGTCGGATTTGGCGGCACCGTGGCGCTCGTGGTGCAGGCGATGCAGATGCTCGGTGCGACCGTCGAGCAAACTGGCTCCGCTGTGACGGCCTTATGCCTGGGGATTGCGGTGACCGGCGCCGCTTTGTCCTTTTTCCTTCGCGTGCCGGTGGTGCTGGCTTGGTCAACCCCCGGCGCGGCTTTGCTTGCAGCCACCGCACCCGGCCTTTCCTGGCCTGTTGTCACGGGCATCTTCCTGTCGTCGGGATTGATGATGATCGTGCTCGGCTGCATCCCGGCGCTCGGGCGCCTGATCGAGCGCATCCCGCCAGCCATTGCGTCAGCGATGCTCGCTGGCGTGCTGCTGCCCTTTTGCCTCGAACTGTTCCGTGCCGCACGAATCGATCCAGTGATCGTTCTGCTTCTGCTTACGATTTTCGTGGTAGGCCGCAGCCGCTTTCCTACGCATACGCTGCTGCTGGTCCTGGCGGCCGGCTTTGCCGCGACGCTGATGCGCGGCGATCTGGCTACGACGCCAACCGGTGCGACTTTTGGCACGTTTGCGCTGGTTGCCCCTGCGTTCGATGCCAAAGCGATCCTGAGCATTGCCCTTCCGCTGTTTCTCGTCACTCTCGTATCGCAAAATCTGCCCGGCCTGATCGTGCTGCGCGCGGCTGGCTTTGAGCCCAAGGCCAGCCCCCTGCTTATGGGCACCGGAATTGCCAGTGTCGCAGTGGCACCCTTTGGAGGCCATGCGATCAATCTCGCCGCCATCACGGCCGCAATCTGCACGGGTGATGATACGCAACTGGAACGTGAACGGCGGTGGGTTGTGGGCATCGTCTATGCAGGGGTCTATCTGCTGCTGGCGCTGTTCTCGCCTTTGCTGGTGCGATTGTTCCTCGCGCTGCCGCCGCCGGTCATTGCCACATTGACGGGCCTTGCCCTCGTTCCCTCGCTCACGGCGGCGTTGGATAGTGCGCTGGGTTCGCGCGACCACCGCGATTCCGCGATGCTGACATTTCTGGCGACGGGCTCGGGTCTGGCCCTGTTCGGCCTGGGTTCCGCCTTCTGGGGGCCATTGGCCGGATTCGGTACGCTCGCACTCCGACGCATCCTGAACCGCCTCACCTGAGCCTGCCCTGCCACTTTCCACCGCCGAATATTGCACCCTTGTGACCAAAATCTAGATTTGATGATTATGATTAAATTGATAGATATGATACTTAGATGTTCTGCATCTCAAATTGCATTCACCGGTTGCTCCATGCCTGCGGCTGATGTGCGCAACCGCCCCCGACAGTCTGCAAGCCGCAATCATTCCAGATAGAAGGACACGACGATGACAACTGATGCCCTCCCCCATCAAGATCCGGGATTTGCGCTGCGCGCCGCCGAAAATCAGGTGCGGCTCAATGGCGATATCAAGCGCACCTATGACTTCATCGTCTGCGGTGCGGGCTCTTCCGGCTCGGTCATTGCCCGCCGCCTTGCTGAAAATCCTGCGGTCGATGTCCTGCTGATCGAGGCCGGGGGCAGCGATGAAGCAGAAGCGGTGCTGAACCCCGGCCTGTGGCCGACAAACCTTGGAACTGAGCGAGACTGGGGCTTCCAGGCCGAACCAAACCCCCATCTGAATGGCCGCGAACTGTCGATGGCCATGGGCAAGGGGCTCGGCGGCGGCTCAAGTATCAATGTCATGGTCTGGGCGCGGGGCCATAAGGCTGATTGGGATCACTTTGCGTCCGAAGCAGGCGATGATCGTTGGGGCTATGCATCGGTGCTCGACATCTACCGCCAGATTGAAAACTGGCAGGGCGCGCCCGACCCGCACTACCGGGGCACGGGTGGGCCGGTTTGGGTACAGCCAGCGCACGACCCAAGCCCGCTGGCGAAAGCCCTGCTTGGTGCGGCGCGCGATCTGGGCATTCCGACGTTCGCAAATCCCAACGGCGCAATGATGGAGAGCCAAGGCGGTGCCGCCATGACCGATATGCTGGTCCGCGACGGTCGGCGCCATTCGTTGTACCGGGCCTATGTTCATCCTTTGACAGACCGTTCCAATCTGACGGTCATGACCCGCGCGCTCGCCCGCCGCGTCCATTTTGATGGGCGCCGCGCGATCGGCCTGGAGGTCGAAAGAGACGGACGCATCTTCTCGGTTGGCGCGCGCCACGAGGTCGTCTTGTCAGCGGGTGCCATCAACACGCCCAAGCTTCTGATGCTGTCAGGCATCGGCGACCGCGCCGAGCTTGAACAGCATTCCATACCCGTGGTGCAGCATCTGCCCGGCGTCGGACGCAACTTGCAGGATCACGTGTCCTTCGGGTGCATGTGGGAACTCGGCGAACCTCTGGCACCGCGCAACAGCGGTAGCGAAGCGAAGCTCTACTGGAAGAGCCGCCCCGATCTTGTTTCGCCCGATCTGCTGTTCTGCCAGGTCGAATTCCCCGTGCCGAGCGAGCGAACCGCCGCGATCGGGGTGCCCGAGAACGGATGGACGATGTTCGCGGGGCTTGCGCAGCCCAAGAGCCGCGGGCGCCTGTTTCTGCGCGATACGGATCCGGCAAAGGCGCTCGCCATCGACGCAAACATGCTGTCCAACCCCGAAGACCTTGAGGCCGCGCGCGCCTGCGTCAAGCTCTGCCGCGACTTGGGCAACGGCGATGCGTTCAAGCCCTTCGTCAAGCGCGAGGTCATGCCGAAAGACCGTGATGCCGAGGGGCTCGATGCCTTCATCCGAGATTCTGCAGTCACCTATTGGCACCAGTGCGGCACGGCGAAGATGGGGCAGGACGATATGTCGGTCGTCGATGCATCGCTGGCGGTCTACGGTATCGAGGGCCTCAGGGTTGCAGACGGATCGATCATGCCGCGGGTGACCACCGGTAATACGCAGGCACCGTGCGCCATCATCGGTGAACAGGCTGCGATGCGCATCAGCGCCAAGCACGGCCTTTGACGTCAATCACTCCAGTTCCCGTTGGCCGACGTGGTCCGGCCAACGGGAAAATTGCCGACCAGATGGCTGGTTGCCACGATGCGTGAACGGCGTGTCGGAACCCGTGGAAAGGCCCTCAACCGATTCGGCGAGTCACCCGATCATGTTCCATGCGCCACCGCCTAAGCGGCTTTTGGTATAATTCGATTTTCTTCGAAGTATCGATTGACCCATCCACCCAGAGTGTTATTTCGATATTTCGCGAAAGGTGGTGTAATGAGCGAGCTTGAACCGCAGGACTGGGCCGTCGATGCTCTTGGCGCGTTGGCGCATGAGACGCGGTTGGCCGCATTCCGCCTGCTGGTGAAGGCCGGGCCTGAAGGCATGATCGCTGGCGCTATCGCCGAACATCTCGTCGTGCCGCCTTCCACCCTGTCGCACCATCTGGCCACGCTGGAGCGCGCCGGGCTGGTCCAGTCCGAAAGGGAAAGCCGCCTGATCCACTATCGCACCGATTTTGCCGGAATGCGCCGTTTGCTGGCGTTCCTGATGCAGGATTGCTGCCAGGGCGCGCCCGAAATGTGTGCCGATCTGCTCGGCACCATAACCTGCACCCCTGCGTGAACCCCGCTGCATGACCCCTCGCTACGGAGCGCCAAGCATGACCGATATCGTGATCTACCATAACCCCGAATGCGGAACGTCGCGCAATGCGCTGGCGATAATCCGCAACGCCGGGATCGAACCGCACGTGGTGGAATATCTGAAAACGCCGCCATCGCGCGCCTTGCTGGAAAGCCTGATCGAACGCGCTGCCATGACGCCGCGTGCGCTGCTGCGGGAAAAGGGCACGCCCTTTGCCGATCTCGGTCTGGACAATCCCGATCTGACCGATGCTGAACTGATCGATGCGATGATGGCGCACCCCATCCTGATCAACCGCCCGCTGGTGGTCTCGCCACTCGGCGTAAAGCTGTGCCGTCCTTCGGAAGAAGTGCTCGATCTGATCCCGGCAGCACAGCGCGGAGCCTTCGCCAAGGAAGACGGCGAGCAGGTGGTGGATGCCGCCGGAAACCGCGTGACAGGCTCGTGATGAACGCCCCCGCAAAGCGCGAACGTCTGTCGTTCCTCGACCGCTATCTCACTTTGTGGATATTCCTCGCGATGGCGCTTGGCGTCGGGCTGGCTTCGGCTTTCGATTGGCTGCCTGCGGCCATCGACAGCCTGTCATGGGGCAGCACCAACATTCCCATCGCCATCGGGCTGATCCTGATGATGTACCCGCCGCTTGCGCGGGTCCGCTATGATGAACTGCCGCGCGTGTTTGAAGACAAGCGCGTGCTGGCGATCTCGCTGATCCAGAACTGGATCATCGGTCCGGTACTGATGTTTGCGCTGGCCGTCATCTTCCTGAGTGACAGGCCCGAATACATGACCGGGCTGATCCTGATCGGCCTTGCCCGCTGCATCGCCATGGTCATCGTCTGGAACCAGCTGGCCAAGGGTGACAACCAGTATGTTGCTGCACTTGTGGCATTCAATTCGATCTTCCAGATCCTGTTTTTCAGCCTCTATGCGTGGTTTTTCCTCTCGTTCCTGCCGCCGTTGTTCGGCCTGGAAGGTAGCGTCATTGATGTCAGCTTCTGGACGATTGCCGAGGCCGTGCTGATCTATCTCGGTATCCCGTTCCTTGCGGGGTTTCTCACCCGCAAATGGCTGGCAAAAGCCAAGGGTGATGAGTGGTACGAGCGGACCTTCCTGCCGAAAATCGGCCCGATCACGCTTGTTGCATTGCTATTCACTATCGTTGCGATGTTCAGCCTGAAGGGCAACGAAATCGTCACGCTGCCGGGGGACGCCATCCGCATCGCCATCCCGCTGACGATCTACTTCGTGGTCCAGTTCAGCATCAGCTTCTTCATGGGCAAGCTGATTGCCAGCGATTATCCGCGCACCACCGCCGTGGCCTTCACCGCTGCTGGCAACAATTTTGAACTGGCGATTGCGGTGGCCATTGCAGCCTTCGGCCTTGCCTCGCCGGTGGCCTTCGCCGCCGTGATTGGCCCACTGGTAGAAGTGCCGGTGCTGATCCTCTTGGTCAACGTTGCCTTCTGGTTCGGGCGGCGCTGGTTTCCCGATACGGTTCCGGCGGACACCCGCGCATGAATTCCGCCGATTTCACGCGCCTGCGCACGCTGACCGATGCCAGCCATCTGCCCGCGCTGAAGACCGAATACGCGCATCGCAAACCCGCCATCGGGTTGGGTGCGCTCGATCCGCCGCCGCGTGTCCTGCTGCTTTATGGCTCCTTGCGGGAACGGTCGTTCTCGCGCCTTGCGGTGGAGGAATCCGCCCGCCTTCTGCAGTTCTTCGGGTGCGAAACGCGCATTTTCGATCCGTTCGATCTGCCTTTGCCCGATCAGATCAGTGGTGACAATCATCCCGCCGTGCATGAACTGCGCGAACATTCGCTCTGGTCAGAGGCTCAAGTCTGGTGCAGCCCCGAACGCCACGGCCAGATCACCGGGATCATGAAGGCGCAGATCGATCACCTGCCGCTTGCGTACAAGGGCCTTCGTCCCACACAAGGGCGCGCGCTTGCGGTCATGCAGGTCTGTGCCGGGTCGCAATCGTTCAACAGCGTCAACACCTTGCGCATCCTTGGGCGATGGATGCGGATGTTCACGATCCCCAACCAGTCGTCCGTAGCGAAAGCCTACGACGAGTTCGACGAAGCCGGGCGGATGAAACCGTCAAGCTACTATGACCGTATCGTCGATGTGATGGAGGAACTGGTGCGCTTCACCGTGCTGCTGCGGCCCCACGCCGATCAGCTGGTCGATCGCTATTCCGAGCGTAAGGACCGCAACGAGCCTGTCGATACGCCGGTGGAAGCAGCAGGCATCGCTCAATCAATGACGAGGTAGTATCCCGCCGCGTTGCTCGATGAATTGCTCAGCACGATCTCGAACCGGCCACTGAACAGCGGAGTCCAGCTGCATTCGCGGCTGCGGGCCTTGGCGGGGGGGCAGACCGGCTTGGCCTCGCGATCAAGCACCGTGAAATCCAGTGGGGCCTTGTCCGGCGTGGCCACAGCCACCCTTGCCGCACGACCGCCATCGAACAGCTGCGGCAGGCGCACCGTGGCGCCGGGGTTGAGTTTCCCGGCCTTGTATGCGGGGCCAAGCACACGGCCACGATAGGGCGGCGTATCGGGCATTTCGGCCTGCGTGCGCCATTGCGCTACCGGATCGGTGGAGCCTTCAACCGGCTTTGCACCCATCGCATCCAGCGTGGCGATCAGCGTGCCAAGGCGCTTTGGCTGGCCCTGCGCTGCATCGGCTTGTGCCAGCAATTGTGCTACTGCCTCGGCGCGCTCGGTTGCTGGGGGAAGCGACCGCTCCGCCGATGCCGACGTGCCCGCCATGCAGCCGCCCAGCATCGCGGCAAGCGTGAACAGCGCGATCGGCTTCATCGTCATGGTGCAGGCTCCAGAATGAATTGTGCGCCGGTTGGTCCATCGCCCAGCCGCAGCAGCAGGCCGTGGCGATGCGCAATGGCGCGGGACAGCGCAAGGCCAAGGCCGTGGCCGGGTTTGTCGGCGGGCAGGGTGGCGCGGGCAAAGCGCTGGAAGATGCGCTCATGCTGGTCGCGCGGGATGCCGGGGCCGTCATCTTCCACCGTCATGCGCGGGCCGGGGGAAAGCGTCAGCCGCACATGCCCGCCTTCGGGCACATACTTGATCGCATTGTCGAGCAGGTTTGAAACGAGCCGCGTGATCTGCATTCGCTCGCCCAGTATCCTGATACCCGGCGCGATGGCGGTTTCGAAAATAAGCCCGCTCTCCTCCGCGCTCGCCTCGTACAGCTCGGCCAGCCCTGTCAGCAACTCGCTCAGGTCCAGCTCTGCCAGCCCCGCCAGATCGCCCCTGCGGCTTTCGGCAGAGGCAATGTCGAGCAGCGAATCGAGCATCGTGGCAATCCCGCGAATATCCTCGCGCGCATGGGCCAGCGGGCCGCCCGGCGGTTCGGGCCGCTCCTTCATCACCGCGCCCAGCCGGTTGTCCAGATGCATCAGCGGGGTGCGAATCTCGTGCGCCACGTGTTCGGAAACCTGCTTGTAGGCTTTCAGCAATTGCGCCTGCCGCGCCAGAAGCCGCGTGCCGTGGCCCGCCATCTCGTCAATCTCGTCCCCGCCGCGCTGGCGTGCGGGAAAGCTGGCGGCACGACCATCGGCAGCGGCTCCCAGCGCGGCGTTCACCGCGTTCATGCGCCGGGCCAGATGCCGCGCGGTGATCCACGCCACCAGCGCCACTGCCCCCACAATCGCCGCCCCTACACCCAGGAACGCAGCGGACAGCACGAACAGCGCCGCACGATCCCGCTGATATTCCCGCGCCACCAGCAGTTGCAGATCAGGCGCCAGCATGGCCCCTTGCGCATAGACCGGCGTGCCATCGGCCAGCGTGACGAAGCCCTGTTCGGACCGGGCGGCATTGATCTGGGGCCAGCGCGGCTGATCGCCCGCCAGCGGCCTGCCCGACGCATCGGCCAGCAGATAGTGCGAACTGCGCGTCTCAAGGCTGACCACCGCCTGCCGGTCTGCCACGCGGCGCAGCAGTTCCTCACGCCCGCCCGTGGCATAGATGTCGATCAGCCCGGCCATGTCGGTGGAAACTGTGGCGGAAAGCGAGGCGCGCGTCTGGCGCTGCACGGTGATCGTGGTCACCGCAAACAGCACGACCACCGCGATCACCGCAATCAGGATGGCCGCGGCGGTGAACTGCCCGAAGATCGAGCGCTTGCCGCGCCGCACGGGTCGCGCTGCCGTCATTCCCCTCTCGTCAGCCGGTATCCCGCGCCCCAGATGGTTTCCAGCGCGGGCGTGGCAAAGCCATCCTCCAGCTTGCGCCGCAGCCGCCCGATATTCACATCCACCACGTTGGTCTGCGGATCGAAGTTCATGTTCCACACATCGCGCAACAGCATTTCACGCGTCACCGTTTCGCCCGCATTCTCCATGAAATAGCGGAACAGCGCAAATTCGCGTGGGGACAGGGGAATGTGTTTGCCTCCACGGAACCCGGTGCGCGCCTTAACATGGCATTCGAACGCGCCGTAGATGATCACCGCGCCGTGGACCGCGCCCGCCGCGCGCCGGTGCAAAGCCCGCACCCGCGCTACCAGTTCCTGCGGCTCGTATGGCTTGGCCAGATAATCATCCACCCCGGCATCCAGACCCTCGATCCGGTTCTCGCTGCGTCCCAGTGCGCTCAGCATCAGTACCGGCGTGCCCACGCCCGCCGCGCGCAGCCGCGATACGATGGTCAAGCCATCAAGGTCGGGCAGCATCCGGTCAAGGATGATCACGTCGAACGGTTCGGCCCCGGCCCGTTGCAAACCGGCAGTGCCCGTTTGCTCCCACGCCAGCCGGTCCCCATCGGCGCAGACCAGCGCCTGCACCGCGCCTGCCGCACGCGGATCGTCCTCTACATAGAGGATGTTCAGATTGCCCATCAGCCTCGCACCCCGGCGTGATCCATTCCGCAGACCAGTCCGTCCGACGTGATCTATTCACGCCGGACGGTGGTCTTGCAACAGCTCAGTTTCGTTTGAAAATCAGCGCATGTCCTCAACCGAGACCCAGCCTTTTGTGCCGAAGCTGTCACTGACCTCGATCAAAAGACCCGTGCGCTTGCCGGTGGGGGTGAGAGCGGTTCCGGCGCGCACGGTGCGGAGCGTTGCAGACTTGGTATCGGCCGCAGCGAACATCTTGGTGTCGATGGCGGTAACGGCCGAAGCCGATGCGGCAGGCGCAGCAGGAGCGGCTGCCGGAACCATCGAGGCCAGCGCCGGGCCTTGCGCCGAAACGCCATTGAACGCCTTGACGAAGGCCTCGATCAGCATCTGCCCATCCTTGCTCCCGGCATAGGCCGCGCCGGTCGCGCCATTGGCCACAGCGCCGATCGTGCCGCCAGCGTTGCCGAACGAGATCGAGGTCTTTTTCACCTCGCCCGAACCCTGCGCCACGGTCTGCCCGCTGGCCGGGCTGATCAGGCGGATGCCTGCGGCCACGACCTTTTTCTTGCCGCCAAAGCCACCGAACATGCCCAGCATTGCCCCGCCGCCGGGCAGGCCGCGCATCAATCCGCTGGCCGCGCCTGATCGGACAAGGCCTTCCATCGCCACGCCCTTGGCGGTCTCGATGGACTTGTCGACCTCTTCCTTGTCGCCTGCAATCACGTTCATCAGAAAGGTGGCAGGCTTGCCGCTGGCCGGATCATGCAGGGTAAAGCACCCGGATTCGCGCGCCATCGCGGCAATCAATTCACGCGGAGAGCTAAGGCCATATTTGGTCCACCCCTGCGTATCGCCATCCACCAGCGCAACCGACCCGATGGCCTTGTCGCACTTGTTCAGCGAAACCGGTGGTTCCTTGTCAGCCGCTTGGGCTGCAATCGGAAAACCGCCCAGCAAGCCTGCCGCAAGGGCGATTGATGCGATGAACCTTGTCTTGCGAAACATGACCGACACCCCTCGATAAACCTGCCGCATCGTGTTGGCGGCTACGGGGTGACAATGCGCTCGTGCGGGACTGACTCCCACACAACAGTCCTGTCATGGCCATGACAATGGCTGTTAGAATTGCGGGGGCAGCACCGGCCACCCCCGCATCTCATCAAAACGCGATGCTCAGCGATCCGCGCACCGAATAGTCCACGGTGCCCTGGATCTGTTCGGCCCCGCCTGCCAGCTGCCAGGTGTAGTCCATGCCGCCCAGCAGAACGCGCGCTTCGGCGGTCCAGCCAGATTGCATGGCATCGGGTGTCAGTCGGAACTGGTCGCCATCTTCAAAGTTCGCCACCGTATCGCCCAGCTTCCCGGCCAGCCGCGAACGATAGCCGCCTTCCAGTTCGACCGTCAGCGGGCGGGCGTCGGGGGTGATGTCGCCCGCGCTCCACGATGCGGTCATGCTTCCGGTGCCGGTCAGCACGCTCGACGTGCGCTTGGCTACTTCCAGATAGATCGCGTCCGATCCGCTTTCGGTATAGCCGTTCTCGCTCAGGCGGAAGTAATCGAACTTGGCCATCGGGCGCAGCGAAAGCCCGCTGCCCAGATCCAGCTTGTAGGATGCGCCGCCCTGTCCGCCCGCGGTCCAGCCCTTCCAGCTGCCATTGGCCGCATAGGACAGCGCAGCACCATTCACCGCACCGGTGAAGTTGCGTGTGGAACTGAGCGAGACGCGCCCGACCGATGCCTTGGCATAGGCATAGAACGGTCCGCTCGCCATGCGCCAGAATGCGCCCAGCTCATAGTTGCTGGCGTCGGTGGTCTGGAAATCGCCAGTCGCAATATCGCCCTTGGTATAGGCGAACGACAGGCCCAGATTGCCGATCCCGGTGTGCCGTTCAAAGCCAGTGGAAATGCCCCACCCCGATACCTTGAAGCCCGCGGTGCCGGTCTCGTCCTTGCTGCCCCGAAAGTACATCGGCTCCAGCCAGCCGCCCGCATTGCTGATGCTGAACAATGAACTGTCATCCATCAGGTGCCGCGATGCCAGACGTGCGCTGCGGGTGACAAAGTCGAACACGCCGCCTGCGTAATCAGGCAACAACTGATCGAACTGGCCTTGCAATCCGGCCACATTTTCGACCTGCAACAGGCTGCTGCCAAGGAATTCCGTGGCCGTCGCCTGCGCATAGATTGCTTCATATGCCGCCGATTGCGGTGCCGTCAGCCCCAGTTCCTGCGCGGTCTTGCGCGATACGTCGAGCACCAGCGTCTCGCCCACCACGCTCACATCGCCGTTGAACAGCACCGGCAGTTCGGTGGTCGTGGCATCGAACGTGGGCGTGCCTTCCAGCGACCCAGCGGTCAGGATGGTATAGCTGCCCTCGGCCTTCTCCAGTGACGAGATCGTGGCCGAAACCTTCGATCCGCTGGCGAAAGTGGCCGTGTTCACCACAATCTGCGAAGCGGTGCCTTTCTCGCCGTCGATATAGACATTCAGCGCGCCGCCCGAATTCACCGTAAGGCTGTCAAAGCTCAGCGTCGCGGCCGAACCTGCGCCAAAACTGCCGCCGTTGACGATCACGTCAAGGTTGCCCGCATTGCTCACAGTGCCGGTAAAGCGAGACGTTCCCCCCAGTGTCAGCGTGCCCAGATTGCCTGCAAGGTCCACATTGCCTTCGAAGAACGAAGTGCCCGCCATGCCCATGGTGGCGGTGCCAGCACCAAAGTTGATGTCCCCGCGATAGCCGCTGTCGCCCGAAAGCAGCACGGAATCGTTGCCCGCACCCAGAAAGCTGTCGCCGATGATCCGCCCGGTGGCAACGTCGAGCACATCGTTGCCGCTGCCGGTGTGGATGTCGCCGGTGATCGCGGCATAGATCGTCGGATTGCTGGCGTCATAGCCCGCTGCCGCCTGCTCGGCGGTCTGTGCGGCCTTGTCGATGTCGTTGAGGTACTGCTTTATCGTTACGCCGGCCGTGTTGGCAGTGGCGTCGATGGCGCGCAGATCGTCACCGCTCGATCCGGTAACGGTGATGAAGCCGGTGTTGTTGATCGTGCCAAGCGTGCCCGATTTGTCATGGATGGCATAAGCCGCGCCTTCGCCCGGTGACGAAATTACGGCGCGAATCGTCCCGCTGTTCGAAAGGCTGGGCACAACAGAGCCCTGGTTGATCAGGATCGCGGTCGCGCGTTCGTCCACGGTGGTCGCGGTCACCGTTCCCGAAACGCCAATGCCATTGGCCATCGTCACTGCGCCACCCTGTCCGCCGATCACCACGGCAAAGGCATCGGTGTTGCTGTAAACGCTGCTCGCCGTGATCGTGCCATCTATGCCTAGCGAGAACTCGCCATCGCGCGCCTTGACCTTGCCGATGACGATGTCGTTCGCTCCGCCCACCAGCAGCGCAGGGCTGTTGCCGACTGACGAGATCGCGCCGATGGCTTCCGAAGCATCGGCAACCCCGTCGCCATCCTCGTCGGTGCTTGTGCTGCTCCGGTCATAAGGTGGCGCATCCAACAGGATGCCGCCCGCAACACTGCCCGAAACCTCGACTGCCGCCTTGCCCGATCGCAGCGCCGTGCGCGAAAGCGCCTGCGTGGTGCCGCCATCCGTGGTGTAGGACGATGCTTGCGCCACCGTGCCCTGTATCCGCACAGTGCCGCCCACATTTCCGCCGACCACCACAGCCTGTGCGCCTTCGCCCACCACGCTGACCGTGCCTTCAACGGTCACGTTGCCGGTCACGCCCTTGGTGGCAATGCCTATGCTGTTGTCGCCGATCACGTTGATCGTGCCGGTGTTCGAAACATTGCCGACAAGGTCGGACTTCACCGCGATGCCGCCTGAATTGAGGCCATCGACCTTGATCGTGCCGCTGTTGGTGATCGATCCCGTCGTCGTCGCGCCGCTGCCGACAAGGATGCCATATCGGTTGGATGCCGAAGCGATAGGGCCGTCGGCAATGCCGTTGCTGTCGGTATCGGCGGCGGTGAACGTCTCGGTAACGGTGATCGTTCCGGCATTGCTGATCGTGGTGCTGCGGCCCGGTTCAACCACAATTCCGGCGTCCCCGGTCTTGCCGCCGGTATTGGTGATCGCGCCGCCCGAAGCCACCGTCACGGTGTTGTTCGAATCCACCGTCGCCGCCGTTCCGCCATTGGCCAGAAGGATCGTGCCGCCGCTGGCGATGGTCACATTCCCTGCGGTCGATGTCCTGACCGGCGTGGTCTGGCTGGTGCTGATGGTCGTATCCGCCAGCGCCGCCTGCGGCACCAGCAGGGCGAGCGCGGCAGGCGCTCCAGCCAGCGTGGCAAGGAAAGTGGTGCTGCGAAGATGGTCCATAAACCCCTCATCCATTCAGGAAAAGCTGGCCCACGCCGGGGTGCGGTCGGCGCGGGCCATTCAGTGTGCGACCCGCAAAAGGACTCTTGCGGGGTGTTCGACAGGTTGGAGGTGGTCCGGCTGTGCGCCGGTAGTCCGGCCTCCGCAGCGTCTAACGGGGGTTCGGGCGCAACCCTTCGCCAGCATTGCGAAAATTCCTGGAAGCGGCGCAAATGGTTCCCGTAAATCCGTCGTTCACGTGGGAACCGGCAGGCAACTCCGCGCAGCCCGCAAAAAGGCATTGGTGCAAAACGGCAGGTTTCCTTGACGTTCTACGGCGACGTTCGATCAGAAGTTTTGGCGGGCGATGATGGCCTGCTGGAATCGGCTGACCCGATCCACCGCAAAGCGCTCGACGACGCAGCGCTGATGCGCGAAGTGGCCACGGGCTCGGTCGAAGCCTTCTCGATCCTCGTTGAACGCCATTCGCCCGCGCTCTATCGCGTCGCCATGCGCATGTTGTCCGATGCGGCAGAGGCCGAGGACGTGACGCAGGACTGCTTCACGCGCCTGTGGCAAAACGCGCCGCGCTGGCAGCCGAGCGGGGCCGGCTTGGTCGGCTGGCTCCACCGCGTCACGATGAACCTGTGCTTCGATCGCAAGCGCCGCTTCCGTGTGGTGACAGTCGATGAACTTCCCGATCCGGCGGACGATACGCCGCTGGCCGACCGGCGAATCGAGGCAGAGCAAGCGTCGGAGGCGGTAGGCGCAGCACTGGCCGACTTGCCGGAGCGCTATCGTGCCGCGCTAGTGCTCTGTTATTACGAAGGTTTTTCAAACGCCCTTGCAGCGCAGGTGCTTGATCTCAATATCAAGGCCATGGAATCGCTTCTGTTCAGAGCGCGTCGGCAGATGCGTGGGCTTCTTGAGGCGCGCGATGTTTCGTACGCCGATCTTGAGGCGCAGGCCTGATGGCGCGCAAGGTTCCCGCCTCGCCCGCGCAGACCGAAGCCGCGCTCGATGCTGCCCTTGCCCGCGCCCCGCGTCCCGCGCTGCCGCCGGGCCTTGCCGCGCGGATCGTGGCGCAGGCCACTGCGCAGCCGCAGTTCGCGCCGGAGTCGGTCGCTCCGACCGCGCAGGTCGTGTCTTTCACTCCGGTAGCGGCGGTCCGCAAGCCTGCTCCACCGCGCAACCGGCGTCTGATTTTCGGCGGCGGCTTCGCTGCGCTGGCGGCGAGTCTGGTTGCGGTCGTGGTCATTGGTCAGCAGACCACCCCAGCCCCCAATCTGCCGAAAAGCGCAGAAATTGCTGTGAGTCCTGAAGTGCACCAAAATGCACCTAAAGCGCACCAAGCTGCACCAACCCCGCAACTGGCCGCCGCAACGCCCCCGTCCAGCGCCCCTGCGCGCACCGAAAAAGCCGTGGTGCAAATCGCGCCCGAAGCGCCGCAAATCGATCCCGCTCCGGTGCAGATCGAAGCCCCCCAACTCGCCACTTCAGGAGAGCGCCCACCGCGCGATGTGGCAGGCCCGAATGTCGATCCATCACCCGCCCCCCGCGTGGTTCCCAACGGTGGGTTGATGGGGCCGCCCGCGCCGCAGCAGGGCTGGGCCTTCACCGGCGGCGCGCCGGGCAACACGACACTGCCAAGCGGCCAGTCTTTGCCGAGCCAGACCACCGGCACCATGCCGCCGCCATCGTGTCGCCCGGCGGGCATCCGTAACAGGCCTGTAAACCGCAGGAAAACCCGGCTATAGGCCCGGAAATGCAACATAAACCCATCCTCGTGCTGACCACCGGCGGCACCATCGACAAAGCCTATTTCGACGCGCTGAGCGAATATCAGATCGTCGAATCCGGCATCCCCGCGCTGATCGCGCAGGCGCGCGTGGCCCTGCCGTTCCGGGTGATGGAACTGATGCGCAAGGACAGCCTCGAACTCACCGACGCTGACCGCGCGCTGATCGCCGCCGCCGTGCGCGAGGCACCGGAAACCCGCGTCGTCATCACGCATGGCACTGATACCATGACAGAAACTGCCAAGGCGCTGGCCGACATCCCCGGCAAGACGACGGTCCTCACCGGCGCACTTTCCCCCGCCCGCTTCGCCGAAACCGACGCCCCCTTCAACCTCGGCATGGCCTTCGCCACCGCGCAAGTCGCCGCGCCGGGCGTGTGGATCGCGATGAGCGGGCAGGTGTTTGATGGGTTGAAAGTGCGCAAGGACCGCGCGGCGGGGAAGTTTGTGGCTCTAACTGATTAATTATCGGAGAGTTGATCGTCCAGTAGTTGTGCAAGATATGCCTCAAGTTCGCTCACATCAAGATTCCCATTGTCCCACGCGCGATCGGCTGCTTGCAGTGCAAAGTAATATGGCTCTCTATTTTCTCTTATTCTTTCTGGAACAATTTTATTTCCTCGTAAAAGTCCTCCATATTTCGCGCAGAGTAAATAATAGCAGACTGCACGAGATTTCCCTCGATAAATGGGTGAATCCAGTTGAGCCGCCAAAGGCCATAGGCAGCCATTTGCGTAGGAGATAGATTCTCCCAGTTCTCATGAATAAATGAGATAAACCTATCCATTAAGTCGGGAACATCTTTAAAATGCGGTGGAATATGATTTCCCACGTAGATAGGTTCTTCACGAAAACGACCGCCAAATTGCGATATATTTGCTACCGCAACATGATTGAGAGCCCAGAGAACGTATTTATCTAATGAAAATGGCCCTTGTTTGACGCCAATTTCAACACAATTCGCCAAAAGGTCGTATTGCCTAACTAAATTGCGTTCAAGCAATCGCGCGTAGAGTTCTGGATCTTGTTTTTCGAGTACAATCATACAAAAAATGCCCGGCTTTGGCCGGGCACTCCACTATGCTACCTCTTTCAGGCGGAAGCTATTTATAGCGCGCACTGCAGAGTCTTTTGTGATGTATTCCGAGTCCGGCGCATTTCCATACGCAAAGCTCGCCTTTTGTGCGTTGAATTCTTGATCTGTCAGTGGCTTGGTTAGGGCCGCTGCGATCTTTTGCGCGAGTTCGATGCGTGCCGGCGTCGGACCCAGCATGGGCTTCCGAGCTGCCATATTGATCTCCTCTTGGGATGACCCAGACGGGGTGGTTGTGGGTCCCGGTGAATATGAGTCATGTCGAATCCGGGCGCAAGGGCGAATTTGTAACTGTCCATTATGTTATTGATGAGGCGTTAAAAAATCACTCCCACTCGATTATTCGGGCCTAACCCATCTATTTGATTTAGAACCATAAAAAATATTTTCGCGGAAAAACTACCGTCAGGGAATCTGGCAAAAAGCTACGCTTCGGAAATTTCAGGATAAATCGGCCACCGTTCGCGACATGCATTCTTCGCGATGTATCGTCTTCTATCGGACAGACTATGAGGCTGTCTGACCCGATTCATGCATCTCGGGGCGTCGATAAAAATACCGTCGAACGACCGAAATGCAACGCGCTTCATCGCGCGAAGAGCTCTGCAATCCGTACTCCGATCCGACGCCAACACCGGCCTCTCATCCGAGCGCCTGAGGGCCAGAGCTAGGATCCGCCCAGCGTGGCAGTTGCGCCAAGTCGATCAATTCTGCGCGTACCACACCATCGAGCGCTTCGGGGAAAAGCCGAACGACAGCCTTCCACACGGGGTGATCGATCGTGACTTGGTCATGCGTCTCCCGTGCATTGCGGACGATTTTCTGAAGCGATGTGCGTTCGCCAAGGGCAGCCGCGCGGGTTACGCCCAGAAACTGCAGGATCATATCTGCATAGGGCGCAAAGGCTGCTGAGCCGACCTTGCTATTCAGCATTGCCAGGAGAGCGCCGTCCCCGGAATGGCGGGTGATATAAACGACGTCGGAGTCCTGAGCGGCGCTATGCGCGATCGAACAGAGTATCGCGAACAGGCTGGCGAGATGCGCCTGGCCCTTATCCGCATGGGTAGCCCAATACGCATCTCTCCAAGCCGATAGGTCCGGAACGTGCGCGCGGACCGAGGCCCATGCGGGGGCAAAGCTCTCGCTATAAAACGGCGAGGCAGGCTTATCGCGTTGCGCCTGCTGGAACGCCTTCCACCAGCGATTGCGAACCTCACGGCAGTAGGTCGCCAGCCGTTCGCTGCGTCGATCTTCGACGAAAGCTGACCTACCCGAACTGGTCTGTAGATCGTCAAGACCGACGAGCCTCGGCTTTAGGTAGCTGCCCTTGCCATCTTCGAGAAGGCATTTGATGACGAGCGTACCGCTCGCGACGGATGCGGCCTGCGCGTCGTCATCGAAGATGAAGGCATTCCCGCGCTGCATCGTGATGACGTCATGGAATCCTTGAGGCAACGGCTCGTCGAGGCGCCGAAAAATCCAGATCAGCCGCACGCCCTCGCGCTCATAGTGCAAATGCCGGGCTGCGATCTCGGGTGCGAACGGCTTGGAAAGCTGCACTTCGAGCGCAAAGCGACCCAAGTCGCCCATATCGAGGAAAATGTCTGGAAAGCGGCCACGAGTGTGGATGGCAGGACGCAGGTAGGTATCGATCGCTGACGCTTTGCATCGTGGATCAGCCTTCGCCACCGCTTCGATAACCTGACAGAGCTGGCGATGAAGCGCCGATTCCTGGTTGCCTTGATATTGCGCGGCACGCGCGTCGTCCGGCGTGAGGGTGCCGCCATCGTACCAAGGGCAAGTCGGCGGACTATCGGGAAAATGGGCGTAAAACGGAACATGATCCCCATCCACCGCCTGCGCACGGATGAACACGCCGCCTTCGCAAAGTCGACACCGCGCCAATGCCGTATTCGGAGCCTCCTGACGCCGAATGTTGATCTGGGTACGCAGGTGCTCCCAGCTTTCGCGGGGCATCGCCATAAGGGTCTCGATCGGCACCGCGCCGCGCGGTAGCTCGAAATCGGCGATCCGGATGGTTCGCTGCAGGTCAGTCCCGCGACGCACGGCGCGGCGGCTCCCCAGCCTCGCCGTGGCGACGCATTGGTTTAACCGTGATCATAGCGGTTGATCCGCGCCAAACTCAAAAGCCCCTGCCGATCAACCAGCAGGATCTTCATCACACCTTGCTCGGCCGCTCGCTGTTTTGCCTTATGCATCAATTCGAGGGCGGGGAGCTCGAAGCCGCTGAGCCTGCGTGGCTTCGCCATCTGGGCTGTGACCGGACCAACCAGGTTCATTTCAAGTTCGGCGACGATCGATTGCCCAGCGCCTGTAGGACGGTCCACGTAGACCGCGAAATAGGGTTCGCCGGGCGCGATTGCCTGCTCATTCAAAAGAATCTCGGCCAACAACGTCCTCCCTCGATAGCGGAACCTTTATAGAACATCTTGCTCGACGAACAACATATGGGAATAGCTGACTCAACATTTTGCCAACCTGGAGTATCGACGAGGCTATGTCCGTTCAACGCCTGCGCACCATCGTGAATCTGTCGGTTCCGACCCTCTTCCGCCAGATAGCGGGCGGTCGGGTGCAGTGTGAAAGCGAAGCGACCTTGCAACTCCACCTTGGCAGGATCATCGCCACTGCTGCCGATCTCGAAATCACCAGCGAGCGCGAGACCTTCTCGGTTGAGCTGGAAAAGCCTCTACGCGGCGCCGGCGGCAAGCGCGGCCGCATCGATGTGTGGTTCCGGCTCACTGACGATGACGGTCGACAGTGGCGATGCGCGATCGAGCTCAAGTTCTTCAAGCGGAAGAACCATCGAGAACCCAACAATCGCTACGAGGTCTTCAAAGACATTGCGCGCCTTGAAAGTTGTGGTGACGTCGCGGATGTCGGCTTCATGATCGTCGCGACCGACCACCTGCACTACGTCAGCAACGAGGTGTATTCCCTTGCGACCAGCGATTTCGACTTTCGCAATGGGGCGACATACCAGGCTGGAAAGACTCTGACTTACAACACTGGCGGAGACTTCGGTCCGCCCATCACGTTAGCGCGCGACTACCAGTTCCAGTGGGCGGATGGGACGACTTCGCTACACTATCTCTTGCTCGAAGTGACACCAACGCCATGATCGCTCGCGCATGGCTGTCGATAAACGCATGAGTAAGAACCGATATGGCTGACGATATTCCTTCCGCAATCCTGACCGAGATCAAGCGCGTCGCCCGCGAGGAATGGCCGGGGGATCGGGAGATGCAGCAGTATACAATCGACGCGGAGACCACCGCTTACCGAGGGCTGGACGACCTAGATTACGGGGAGGCTGCGGACCACAAGCCGGCGATCCTCACGGAGGCGAAGGAATACCACACCACCTGGGAAGAGATTTACGGCTTTGTCTCGGAGGAGGTCGAGGCCTTCAAAGCCCTAGCCGCCCTCGCGCCCGATGACGTCCCGACCGACTTCATTGCCGAACACAAACGCAAGGCCGCCGCCGAGCATGACTGGTTCGCCATGCAGCTTGAGACGGTGGAACAGGCGATCGAGGGCTATCGCTACGTTCAGCGCACCCGCGCCAAGGTCGGTCCCATTCGCGACATCCTGGTGCGGATGGAGGCGATCATCGGTTCGGAGTGCTACAATGCCAACATCCAGAACTACAGCGCCTGGGGCGTCTGGGAGGGCGAAGGACGGTCGTTCCGATACCCTGTCACATACATCCGCGACGGCAAGGAGGAGAAGCGCAAGGCGCGCGTCGATGATCTCGAGCCCGAAGCGCTGATCACCGGCCACTACAAATTCGGCGCCAACGAGCTGAGCATTCACCGCGCCCTGGTTCGTATCGTCGATATGCTGAAGGCCGATTATGGCCTGACGATTCCCGCGCCCGAGGATCCCGCATGATTGCGGCGCGCCGTGTGCTGAGCCCACCAGCGTTCGTCCTCTGCGCCTTTGCCTTCTCGGTAATGGCGACGCCCGCCCGGGCGGACCCCTGCGAAGGTCGCCTGCCATCTCAGCCGGGGCAGCAGTTTTCGGGAACGGTCCGCTATGTCGGTGACGGCGACGGACTGTGCGTCGGCAATTCCAACGATCCAAACACCTGGATCGAAGTGCGCTTGGCGGACTTTGACGCGCCCGAACTCCACGCCCCTGATGGCCGCCTGTCCAAATCGCTCCTCGAGCAGGTTGCGTTCGGTCAGAATGTAGCTTGCGAGGCGCGGCGCGGGCGGCGTGGCCGCGTGATCGTTTTCGACCGGGTGATCGCCGTCTGCCGCGTCCATGGACGCTCGATCGGCGACCTACTCCGCGCGCGGCACGCGCCCGAAGGCGGCAACTGATCGTCGAACCTCAATCCAGAAGGGTCTAGGTCCAGGAGGGGAATGCCTTCCCCTGCGGTCGAGCCGACACGTCTCGCCCGACCCCTTCTGCGGGGAGCGCCCCGCAACGCCCCCGCGGTAACAACCAATCCTGACGGCGGAATCCATTCGCAGCGACGTGCGTTGTCTCTGACCGTTAGCATGAGACTCACGCGATGAAACCCACGCTTCAGGCACATCTGCTCGAACGGGCCGCGAGCTTCCTCGTCATGGCCGATCACGTCGCCGAACCTGAAGCCCGGCTTTGCGGAGAACCGCTTTTACAGAATGTCGGCTATGCACTCGAACTCGGGCTCAAAGCGCTCCTTGTTGAGCGGGGATGGGACGACGATAGCTGCCGCATCGAGGTGCGGCATGACATCGCCAAAGCCCTCGGCGAAGCAGCGAAGGTCGGATTTGTACCAGCGCATCCCGACCTTGCCGCCCTGATCGCCACTATCAGCCCCTACTATAAGCGGCACGGACTGTCCGAATTGGTGGCCACCGGCGGCTTGGCGATGTCGCCCGATCAGGCCTTGGCCGTGACGCGGAGCCTGCTTGATCAGGTCCGCGTGTCGGTCAGTAGGTAGCTGACGGATCCGCAGGCGCACATTAGAGGGAGAGGGCTGCGGCTGTCGCCGTGACGGGTTTTGACGGTCGAGAGAGGTTCTCTGGCCGGCCCGTCGCGGAGATATCTGCGCCATGATGGTCCCGAGCATGTGCTGTGTTTTGCGCCGACGCGGTCCGGTAAGGGGGTCGGCCTCGTCATCCCGACCCTGCTTACCTGGCCGGGCGCCTGTATTGTTCACGACATCAAGGGCGAAAATTTCGGACTGACGGCGGGGTGGCGCAACCGGTTCAGCCACGTCCTGCGCTTCGACCCCACCGATATCAGCTCGGATGCATATAACCCTCTGCTCGAAGTCCGCCGCGGCCCCTCCGAAGTGCGCGACGTGCAGAACATCGCAGATATTCTGGTCGATCCCGAGGGCGCACTCGAAAAACGCAATCACTGGGAGAAAACCAGTCACGCCTTGCTCGTCGGCGCGATCCTGCACGTCCTCTATGCCGAAGCCGACAAGACGTTGGCGGGCGTTGCCAACTTCCTTTCGGATCCCAGGCGTCCCATCGATACGACGCTGCGCGCCATGATGACGACTCCGCATCTCGGCGATGACGGCGTTCATCCCGTCGTTGCGTCGGCCGCGCGCGAATTGTTGAACAAAAGCGAAAACGAGCGATCGGGCGTGCTGTCGACCGCGATGTCGTTCCTCGGCCTCTACCGCGACCCTGTCGTCGCGCGCGTGACGCGCCGATGCGATTGGCGGATTTCTGATCTTGTTGATCGGCGAGACCCGGTCACGCTCTATCTGATTGTCCCGCCATCCGACATCTCGCGAACCAAGCCCCTGATCCGGCTGATCCTTAATCAGGTCGGGCGACGCCTGACCGAGGACCTTGCCGCCAAGGGACGGCGCCACCGCCTGCTGTTGATGCTCGACGAGTTCCCCGCGCTCGGTCGCCTGGACTTTTTCGAGTCGGCGCTTGCCTTCATGGCTGGCTACGGCATCCGCAGCTTCCTTATCGCTCAAAGTCTCAACCAGATCGAAAAGGCTTACGGGCCGAACAATGCGATCCTCGACAACTGCCATGTGCGAGTGAGTTTCGCGACCAACGACGAGCGCACCGCCAAACGTGTAAGCGATGCCTTGGGAACCGCGACCGAGATCCGCGATGCCCGCAACTATGCCGGCCATCGTCTGTCGCCCTGGCTCGGCCATTTGATGGTTTCGCGTCAGGAAACAGCGCGGCCGCTGCTCACCCCGGGCGAAATCATGCAGCTCCCGCCGAGCGATGCGATCGTGCTCGTTTCAGGACTCTTCCCGGTCCGGGCGACGAAGGCGCGCTACTATGAGGACCGCCAACTCAAGGCGCGACTACTGCCTCCTCCCACCGAACCGACCCAGCGCGAGGAGGTTGGCGCGCAGAGCGATGATTGGAGCGCGCTGGCGCCGCTGCCATTTGCGCCGACCGCGGCAAGGACCTCAGGGGATGATGCCATCGATGGCGACGCCGACGATTCTGCCAATGCCGGAATCCGGCGGGAGCCGGAAATTCCCGCGCATGAGGCAATAGCGCCGGAGACACCGCTGCCCGTGCGCGAGTTCGACGCCCTGGACGACGAACCTGACGACAACGCCCTTCGCGCTCAGACGCTGCAGGCGCGAATGCGTGGCATGGCGCGCCAGGCTTCTCTCGATCCTGATGATGGGATCGTATTGTGAAGCCGCCTCCCAGAATCAAACAGACATTCCGCCTTCCCGCTGAGCTGAGCCGGGATTTGGCTGACTATGCCCGGCGTCGGCGGGTCGCCCAGGGCGACGTGGTGCAAGCCGCATTGTCATCCCACCTATCACCAGACGGCGCCGACCGCCTGGAGGCGGCGCTGGCGAGACGGCTCGATCGCATGACCCGCCAGATCGACCGGCTTGAGCGCCACATCATGATCAGCAACGAAACATTGGCTCTTTTTGTGCGCTTCTGGCTGACGGCCGTGCCGCCGCTCCCCGACTCAGCCCAAGCGGCAGCTCAGGCAAAGGGCCGCGAACGCTTCGAGGGCTTTGTTGAAACCCTGGGGCGACGCCTCGCCAAGGGGCGCAGCTTCGCCGACGAGATCGTTCAGGACGTTCCGGCAACCACGAGCGCAGATCCCGACGAGGAGTGAACCGCCGTTTCCCTGCCATTGTACGCTACAGCCCTACTACGCCCTCAAGCCTATTGAATCAGTACGATATCGCCGCTTCTTGCTCGACCCGTTGACTGTCTCGCCTCCGGCGAGACGCGAAAACGGGACGACGTTCGTGACCACAGTTGCTTTCCGGTCCGAGAGTTTCGCACGCGGCGCACGGATGTTGCGGACCGCGCTGGGCGCCGACATCGCCGGGTATCTCGATGACCCGGGCGTCGTCGAAGTCATGCTCAACCCTGATGGCCGTCTGTGGATCGACCGGCTCGCGGGCGGCTTGGAGGATACCGGCGCGCGCATCAACGCGGCAGACGGCGAGCGCATCGTCAGGCTGGTGGCACACCACGTCGGAGCCGAGGTCCATGGCGGCAACCCGCGGGTCTCCGCCGAACTCCCCGAAACCGGCGAGCGCTTTGAGGGCCTGCTGCCTCCCGTCGTCGCCGCGCCCAGCTTCGCCATCCGTAAGCCCGCCGTCGCCGTCTTCACCCTGACCGATTATGTCGAGGCGGGGATCATGACCGCTGAGCAGGCCGAGAGCCTCCGCGCTGGCGTTTACGCCCGCAAGAACATCTTGGTGGTTGGCGGTACGTCCACCGGCAAAACGACACTCGTCAACGCCTTGCTCGCCGAGGTCGCCAGAACCGGCGACCGGGTGGTGCTTATCGAAGACACCCGCGAATTGCAGTGCGCGGCGCCAAATCTGGTCGCGCTACGGACCAAGGACGGCGCAGCGAGCTTGACCGACCTGGTTCGCTCGGCGCTGCGCCTGCGTCCTGACCGGATCCCGATTGGTGAGGTGCGCGGCGGCGAAGCGCTCGACCTGATCAAAGCGTGGGGCACAGGCCACCCCGGCGGTGTCGGCACCTTACACGCCGGCTCCGCGCTTGGCGCTCTGCGGCGTCTCGAACAGCTCATCCAGGAAGCGGTGATCACAGTGCCGCGCGCGCTGATCGCCGAGACCATTGACCTGATCGCTGTTCTCTCTGGCCGTGGCACCTCCCGCCGGCTCGCCGAGCTCACGGGCCTATCGGTCTTGCTCCAGAGCCAGGCGCTTAAACAAGCGCTCAAGCCCTATTGCGTCGGCGGGCCTTGGGGTCGTCTAAACTGAGTAGCAACCAGCTCTTCGGCCTTGGGTGTCGATAGAAGACCGAAAAGGTCCGGATAAATATGTTTTAGAGATGGCTTCATCCAACAGAAAAAGAAGTCGGAAAGATCAGCGTACGCAATGTTGTCATAGTACGGCGGATCGGTCGATATGACAGTTTTTGGCGGATAAATAACAGCTTGCGCATCACTTTGTACTTCGACGCCGGAGTTTCCAGGGTGAATATTTTCCACAGTCTTCCAGACCCAATCCAACATTGCTCCCCAGTTTCCGGAAGAGTCGCAGAATGGATTGGCTTCCGCATAATCCCACACCATCGGAAGCGCTTGGCGACCGAACGTGTTACGCATCTTTTCACCGGAGGAATGCCAGGAGCACAGCGACGACCAATAGTCGGCACATTTATCAACCGCAAAAGCCAGGTAGACGCTAACCGCTTCCGCGTATGCCTTGGCTCCGGTGCCACCGGAGCGAAGCGGGATCTTGTCATCGGCCAGCCCAGCAGCAATGGCATCCCGCTCGATGTGCGCACCGATCGCGTGGACAAGTTCGCTGAAGGTGAGCAGCGCCACCATTTGCCGATCGGAGAAAAGATGCCCCCACGTGGAAAGCCCATAAGCGGAACATACACCGCCCGTGATCATGGCCCGCGTAGGCGTGCTACCTGAGAGGAAGGTTTTCCAAGCCATCGGTGTCGCATTGCCACCGCCCAGCTCTTTGGGCAGAGTAACATCAGGATACAGATTACCAATGCGTTCGAGTGCTTGTTCTCTTATTTGTCGGCCATAGAACCGGACGTCCTCAGCAAGACCTTCCGCGTTGCGATAGTGATTTCGATCCAGAACACCTCGATGGACGGGACGACAATCTTTGTACCTCGGCGGGATTTCGATCATGGCCTTCCCGATCATAACCGCGACAGGATTCAGATCGCTACCGAAAGCAGGCAGCCCGAGACGCTGCGCCTCCAATGGAATGGAACCGCCGCCAGAGAAGGGATCGTAGATCGGCGGAAGCTCTCCGGCGCAGCTCTTTCTGATCTCAACGCGCGCCCGCTCAATAACCTCCTCGTTCGTCGAGTTCTCCCAAATCACCAGATCTTCAATGATCTTGAACAACCGCTGCCGTTCATTCTCAACCGCCTCGTCAGTCGAGAAGCGTTCGGGATCACTGCTGGGATCATCGACCATTTGTGCGAACAGCACAGCTCGACATGCCGCCAAAGGCCGTCGCGCCCACCACGGGTGAAGCGTCGAAGGCTGTCATCCAGGGCCGTCGATCCTCGAGTCCGGGGAAAAGCGGAGATTGGTTGAAGCGCTCTTCGCAAACGGCCGAAAGCGCGGGCAATCCTGAAAACGGCGGCGCCTGAACGAGTTCGGCCGGCAGCCGCTGGAGGTCCGCGGTCTTTCGTTTGACCCAGTCGTGGAGATGGCTCCACCGTATCAGCGTCTGCATACTGAGCGCGTAGGTCAGCGTTTCAACCGGCGCCCACTCCCCCATCAAGTTCACCCAGTGCCCGCACTCCTCCCAGATGCGGATCGGGTATCGAACCAGCAGCGTCCTCACCCGACGGCCGTCCTCCGCTGACAGCACGACGCCCGATGGCAGAGTCGCGAGCCACTGCATCGCGAGATCCACGAACGGACGATCTGCTACGCCGATCCGATGCCAGAGCGTGAGATCGGCGACCGACCCACGGATCAATGCTGCGCCAGGGACATCCTCTTCATCACCGGTGAGGAACACCGAAGGTGTAGTCACCCAAGCGCCATCTTGCGACAGGATCAGCTTCTCGGCCTTGAATACCTCCCTGATATTCTGGGCGTCAGCGGTCGAGCAGGTGTCCAGCATCTGGTCCAATCGCCGATACCATTTCTCGACCTCCTGAACCGGCGGCTTGGTGGATTTGGCAAGCGCGCGCAGCCGGTCGAGTAGCCTGGCAGGCCCGGTCGGCGATCGCCGAACACCAAGCAAATCCAAGAGGGGGCGTGTTGATTCTCGATCGAGCAGACCATGAACGAACGGCTCGACGTCGATGAGCGACTCTGTCTCGGACGTGCGGCGCAGCAGCTCGGACGGAACCTGGACCACATTGCGGGTATCTGGGAGGCACGGCTTGTCACGAAGTTTGAGCAGCCATTCGGACAGCAGTGGGTCGGATGTCAGCGATCGCGTGCTGCCAGTGGTGGCCACCTGCAGAATACGGGCGCTGGAGCACCGCGACCAATATCCTTCGCGTTGGCCAAGGATGCGGGCGGCCACCTTGGCCGACTACAAAGACGAGGAAGGCGGGGCCGCACGCCTCTCCAGCGTTCGCGATGCCTTCAACTCACCGTTCCGACCCTTCGCGCTGGCCACGACCTCCGTCGGACAGGAAGGCCTCGACTTTCACCCTTATTGCTATCGGCTCTATCACTGGAACTTGCCCGGAAATCCCGTCGATCTCGAGCAGCGCGAGGGGCGTGTCCACCGCTTCAAGGGTCACGCAATCCGCCTAAATCTGGCGCATCGGCAGGTCGACGTGGTGCGTGGGCGCGAGAGAGATCACGATGATCCCTGGCAGATCATGTTCGACGCAGCTCGCGCCGAGACCGAGAATGACTCTGACCTCATTCCCTACTGGATTTACGAAGGGCCGGTGAAGGTCGAACGCCGCGTGCCCATGCTCCCGTTCAGCCGCGAGGTCCGACGACTCGAGTGGCTCAAACGAAGCCTGACCGTCTATCGCCTCGCGTTCGGACAACCGCGTCAGGAAGACCTGCTGGAGTATCTTCACAGCCTCATGGGAACCGCCATGGCGGCAGAAGATCTCGCCGACCTGCAAATCCGGCTCCAACCGTGACGTCGCGCCGCTCAGTCGCCTTCAACGGCAAGTGCCTTGCAGCGCTCCCCGACCAAGGCGATCACCTTCTCCTGCGCTGTCTTGGCGGCCTCAGCCTCGGCCGCGAAGGCAGGTAGCTGAAGCCCCTGCGCCCGGTCGGCCACACGCGCGGTCAAGTCCGCAATCGCAGTCTCGGCATCTCCGGCGGATACGCCGATTGTCCGCGCCAGCGCGAGGAAGTCCTGGGGCGTCAGACGGTCATCCTTGCCGTTGAGCTTGAGCGCCATGCGATCGCCCCCCAAACCCGGGAAGACGCGCGTGGTGACGGCGTCGTAGAGCGGCGCGAAGCGCACGCTCGTGAAGGCCTTGGCATCCACCTCGGCGACTTTGAGCACAGCGAGGTTCTTGAGATGCATATCGCCATCGGCGATGAGCCAGGCGAACACGGCCCGGCGGAACAGGATATCGAGATCGCTGGCCGGATCGGTCGACAGCGGTCGTAGGCCGCGCGCCATCCGCTCGATCGTTCCGTCGTATTTGGCGGATGCTGGAAGGTCCAAAATGGAGCAAAAGTCCTCCATCGCCAGACGCCGCTGATCCGCTGGCGCGCGACGAATATCGAACCGCTCGACGACCAGTGCAGGCGACATGCCGTCGGGCATCTCCAGCAGCGCGGCGTCGGGCACATCGAACCCGGCCGAGCGGCCAAGCTCCAGGCAAAGCCACTCGACGACCGGTAACATCTCGAAGCCCGCCGTGCCGGCGGGCTTGAGGATATGGGTGAACGGCTGATCGATGGCCGGAACGAGGGCGCCATCAGGCATCAGGCTCATCGGCGCCTTGATCTGGACGCCCGACAGGCGCGGCGTTTCCGCGCGCGCGAAGATGCGCGCCAGGTTCTGCTCGAAGGTCTCCTCGATCTCGCCCCGGGCCGGACCGGCGTAGCGGCCCGTGAAGCGACCGGTGTCGATGTATCCAGCCAGTGTTGTCGTGAGAATGTCAGCAGGCAGCGCCGCCAGTTCTTCTCGACCCTCGACGATGACGATGTTCGACATATATCGCCGTCCGCGCCGGAGCGCCTCGCGTTCATCGCGTTCGTGGAGAACCTGCGCCAGCCAGCCCTCAGGAAGCAGCGATTCAATGAAGGCCGGCAGCTTGCCCGGCGTGGTTTCGCGCACGAGGGCCGGTCCCGCTCGACGCCCCGGCTTCCAGCGCCATTCAAATCCATCGTGGGTCAGCCGGCCGAGCGGCTCACCGTGCCAGGCGACGAGGAGATCGAGCGCTGCCTTGTTGACCGGCGCCTTGGCAACGCCCGGCTGAGCTAGCAGAAAGCGTTCGGCACCTTCGCCTTCGCGATACCATTCGTTCTCGCGCGCCAGCACCCAGACGGCGTCGGCTGCGGCTTGGGGCGTCCCATGTTCCTCCACCAGACGCGCCGCCATCTGCGCGCGCATGTCGGCGGTAGCCGCGCTCGCATGTTCGCTGCGCAGGCGGAACGCTTCGAGAAAGCGCTGGCGCGGCGATGAGGCGTCGACGCGCAATTCGCCCAGGTCGTCGCCAATGACCGCCATCGCCGTCGATGGATGCTTCGGCGCTTCGTTCTGGATGATCTCAAGCGTCCGCAACCGCGTGCGCTGGTTGCGGCGGCCGCTGATGAACAGCCGCCCGTCGGGCGTCGGGGCGAGCAGCGCCGCACTCGCCGACGACAGATAGGCGTTGGGATAGAGATAGTGCGCAATCCGGACCGCATGACCGAGGATCGTCGCCTCGATATCCCCTTGGTGATCGACGTAAACCCCGCGGACGAGTTGGATCAACTCACCGGCCTTCGCGCGCTGATGCGCGCGCTTGGCGTCAATTGTCTCACCGACCAAATGAAGAGCCATAGGATTATCTCGCGTCTCAGATGCGCGTTAATCCCACCATCCGGTTTCGCGTGCAAGAATTATCTCTCATCTGAGATGCGAGATAATCCGACGTGTAGAGCTATTGGCGCGCGCCGACCCTGAATGATCGGCGCGATCCAGAACAGTCATGCCGCGAACGGCGCGCAGCCAGCCCTATGACGACTGGCCTAGCGGGCTCCGAGCGGGTTCGCCGATCCCCGCCACGGGCCTTGATCCGTCTCTCGCGGCGGCTTCTCCGATGGTCCCAGCGTTTCTGGGTCCCGGTCCCCAAGCTTACGTTGACAAGGCGTTATCGATTGATCGCGCGAGATGGCCTGCATGATGGCTCGCAAATTCCCAGAAACTCCGGACGCCGCCCCGACAGAGATCCCTCGATCTCGGGCTTCGCGAGCTAGCGCTCGCTAAGGCCGGAATCAAAAAGAATACCAGAATGGCTTTTCAATAGAATGCCTGAGACTGGTTATACAATATCTCTTTCCAACGGTATTTTCCGGACAAATCTCGCGACGCATTTCTTTCGGATGGCCGCAGATAGTGCCAATCAGGAGTCGACAGCCATTACCAAGTAAATAGCAATAGCATTTGACAAGAAAGGCCTTTGCCGATGCTTCTATTTATATGAAATTACTAACGTCACGTGATTACGGCCGATCCCGTTTTGCAAGAAGGCCGCTCACCAGAGCGAATTGACGAGGAAGGCAATTCCCAAGATGTAATAAGCCAAGGAACTCAAAATGATCGGGAAGCAATGCGAAGGCGACAATCGCGAAGTTCATACCCTGTGATCAACGCGTTCCAGTTGATCTTCGGCGGTGCTTCCAGCGTTAAGTCCGCAATGCGCAGCAGGCGATCGAGAAAGATTGCGGTTTCGAGAATTGCGATGCTCGCGCCAGGGCATCGATGGGAACCATCACCGAACGCAAGCCCCGCGCTACCGACGCGCGCTGCCAAGGCGCGATCAGGATCGACTGCATGCGGACACGCGCCCACCGCCGCGACATCAGCGTTCGCCTGGCGGATATCGATTTTGAAAATCTGGCCGGTATTTGGATTCCGTCGCGAAAGCTCCCCGACGACCGGTTCGAGCCTAAGGATCTCTTCCAAGATGGCGATCCGCCCGGTCTCATCTGTGGCAAGGAAGCGTGTCCGAAGCTCCTCGCGCTCGAGCAAATGCCATCCCGCCATCGTGATAAATTCGCGTGTCGTCACCATGCCGGCTGCAGCGTAGGTCACGCACTCGGTAAGGATCGCGCGATCCGAATAGCCTTCGGCGATCAAATGCGAGATCACGTCTTCGCGCGGGGCACGGCGACGCGCGAGAACCGCTGGGAACACGTCTCGAACGTAAAAATTAAGCATGTGGATCTGAGCCCGCGCGAAGCGTGGCAGATCGAGGATCGACTTGCCGAGCGCGACATTGCCAGCCTGAAAAAAGCGTTCGAGCCGACGCGCCATCCCGGTGCGATTACTATCGGTAACACCGACAACCTCGGCCGCAACGGACACCGCCAGCCGCATGCTCATGTCGTCAAGCTTTGCGTGGCCGCGACGCTGCATGTCGCCGATTAACGCATCGGATTCACGTTCGATAATCGCACGGTAGCTGGTGTCGACGGTTTTGGGGGTGAATGCGCGGCGACAACTACGATGGCCGGTTGAGCGGCGACTATGATGGCCGGTAGGATCGGTTGTCTGGTCTGATCGTAGGGAGGGGCGCAGCCCCGAC
>NZ_NCII01000116.1 GCF_002256775.1 Novosphingobium sp. 17-62-19
GATCTGGATGCCGTCGGCCAGATGGTCGAGGTTGCCCACGCCGCCCGAGGCGATCACGGGCACGCTCACGGCGTCACTCACGGCGCGCGTGAGGGCCAGGTCGAAGCCCGCCTTGGTGCCATCGCGGTCCATGCTGGTCAACAAAATTTCGCCCGCGCCGCGCCGCGCCATCTCGGTCGCCCATGCCACGGCATCGAGGCCGGTGTTCTTGCGCCCGCCATGGCTGTACACATCCCAGCCGGGGCCCACGGCCCGGCCATCGGCCCCTGTGCGCCGCGCATCCTCTTCGGAGCGGCGTTTGGCATCGATGGCCACCACGATGCACTGCGCGCCGTATTTGGCGGACGCGGCGCTGATCACGTCAGGGTTGGCAATGGCGGCCGAATTAAAGCTGGTCTTGTCGGCCCCCGCGTTGAGCAGCCGGCGCACGTCTTCGACCGTGCGCACACCACCGCCCACAGTGAGCGGAATGAACACCTGGCTGGCCACCGCCTCGATGATGTGCAGGATCAGGTCGCGCCCGTCGCTGGTGGCGGTGATGTCCAGAAAGGTGAGTTCGTCAGCGCCCTGGGCGTTGTAGCGCGCGGCGATCTCGACCGGGTCGCCTGCATCGCGCAGTTCGACAAAATTGACGCCCTTGACGACACGACCACCGGTCACGTCAAGGCAGGGAATGATGCGTTTGGCAAGCATGGAAAGAAAACTCTGTCAGCAAGGCGGGTTGGGGGCGACAAGATACCACGCAGCGCACCGCCACTGCCGCGCCGCGTCACGCCAGCGTGCGCGCCACGCCGTTTTGCCAGCGCCAGACATCCGCGCACATGCGGTCCACGCCGTGGCGGGCGCGCCAGCCCAGCAGCCGCTCGGCCAGCGCCGGGTCTGCCCAGCACTGCGCAACGTCGCCCGGCCGCCGCGCCACCACTCGGTAGGGCACGGCCTGTCCGCTGGCCTGCTGGAAGCCGCGCACCATCTCCAGCACCGACACCGGCTGGCCGGTGCCCAGGTTCACGGTGAGCAGCCCGGTGTGCTCTCGCAGGTAGCGCAGGGCGGCCACATGGCCATCGGCCAGGTCGCACACATGGATGTAGTCGCGCACGCCAGTGCCGTCGGGCGTGGGGTAGTCGTTGCCATAGACGCTCAAGGCGGCGCGCTGCCCCGCCGCCACCTGCGCCACATACGGCATCAGGTTGCCCGGCTCACCCTGAGGGTCCTCGCCAATGAGCCCGCTCTCGTGTGCGCCCACGGGGTTGAAATAGCGCAACCGCGCAATGCGCCACTGCCCCGGCTCAGCCGTATCCACATCCGCCAGGACCTGCTCCATCATGAGCTTGCTCCAGCCGTAGGGGTTGGTGGCGGACAACGGGAAATCCTCGCGGATCGGCACCGACGCGGGCTCGCCATACACCGTGGCCGACGAGGAAAATACCAGCGTGCGCACGCCCGCCGCCTGCATGGCACGCAGCAGTGTCACCGTGCCGGAGACATTGTTGTCGTAATACCGCAAAGGCTCGCGCACCGACTCCCCCACCGCCTTGAGCGCGGCAAAGTGGATTACACCGTCAATGGGGTGCTGCGCGAACACGCGCGCAAGCAAAGCTTCATCGCGCACATCGCCCTCGATGCATTGGGGCTGCGCGCCCGTGATGCGCCCCAGCCGCTCCAGCACCGAGCGACGGCTGTTACAAAAGTTGTCGAGAATCAGGTAAGGAACGCCGGCCTGCGCCAGCGCGATGCAGGTGTGCGAGCCGATGAAGCCGGCTCCGCCAGTTACAAGAATCATACGAACCGCCACTCCCACTAGAACGATAGAAAGCCTTCACCCCACTTCGATAAACTCGGGGCAATCGCCCACCGCTTCATCAAAACCCTCAGGGGCAGTGTGTGAGTGTGTAACACAGCGCCGCCGCCCACGGGCACCGTAACAGACGAGCCCACATGATTGCAGACACCAGCACTTCGACGCCATGGCAGCCACGCCCCTGACATCCTCACCCCCCCCGGAACACGAATATATGGTGGTCCTGCGTCCGTCGGGACTCCCTGCCGCGGACGAAACCGGCGCCGTGGCAATGCCGTCCTGGGATGCTTTCATGGCGGCCAGGCTGACTCCCCTGGGATTCTTCGTGGATGGGTGGACACCACAGGAACAGGCCGATCTGGCCGAGAAGGTGCGCGCCAGCGCCTGGTGGGATCGCCCCGTCCTGGTCGCAACGGGCAACGACATGCTGCCCCCGCTGGCTGACGGCGCCGCCACCTACAGCCAGGCGCTCAGTTTCAGCGAACGCTCCCTGGCGGTGCGCCGCAGCCTCAGGCGGGATACCGCCAGCCTGTATTTCGATGAGCGCGTACTGTTCTTCCTGTACCTGCGCGACAACGCCGAATTGCAGCCCGTGTGCGACCGAAGCAGCCACCAGCTGTACCGCTATCCGATGGTGGAGGCGCTGGCCCGAGAGGGGGAAGACGCTGCGGATTGCCTGGCCACGCTCACGCGCCGCCGGCTCCTCGAACCTGCATTGCTGGTTGACCGCACCCGCCACTGTCGCTCGTGCGGCGGTGCACACCTGCACTATCTGGATGTGTGCCCGCATTGCTCCAGCATCCACATCGGCAAAGCCGCTTCGCTGCATTGTTTTTCCTGTGGGCAGGTGGGCCCCGAAAGGGATTTCCACGACAACGGTGCCCTGGTGTGCCCGAAATGCAGCGCGTCACTGCGGCATATCGGCGTGGACTATGACCGCCCTCTCACACAGTACGCGTGCGGCAGTTGCCACCACGTTTTCATGGAAACCAGTGTCATCGCGCGCTGCCTTGACTGCAACGCCAAAGCCGACCCCGACAAGCTGGATGTGCGCGAAATTGCCACGCTGCGGCTCGCCCCCCAAGGGCGCGCAGCCCTGCGTGCAGGGCAAATTCAGGAGTCTTTTGCGGCGCTGGACACCGCCAACTATGTGGATCCCCCATTCTTTAGACGCCTGCTCGACTGGACACTGGCCACGCATGCGCGCCATCCGGAAATGCGCTTTGCACTGATCCTGGTGGAATTCCAGAACGCGACCGAAGTGATCGAGCAACAAGGCGCAGCACGCGTTTTCCTCATGCTGGACGAGTTTGCGCGCCGCCTGCACGAGTTGCTGAGAACGTCGGACATCACCACGCGCACCCAGGAAGAGCGGCTGTGGTTGCTGCTTCCTTTCTCCTCGCCGGAGGGATTGGCGGCGCGGCTCGAAAAAGCGCTGGCTGCGCAATCTTCAGGGGGCGAGGCTTCACCCCTGCGGGCACGCATCGGGCACCTGCAGGTGCCCGATGATCTGCGTGCCGGAGAGGGCGCTGCACAGTGGATGAGCCGCCTGCAAGACGGAGTCTGAGCGCATGTGGGAGCAGGTGGTTTTCTCATTCCAGACGCTGTTTGCCAGCTCAGGCTCGCAAACCTTGGTGGAACTGGCACTGAAATTTTTTCCGTTTGTGGTGCTTCTGGAGGCGCCATTTTTCATTTTGGTCACAGCGGGCATGGCGCGCTACGGTCTGCGCGAAGTTCGGCCTGACCGGCAACGGGAACGCTACCCCAGGGTCTCCTGCCTGATTACCTGCTACTCGGAAGGCGAAGATGTGCGCAAGACCATTGAGTCGCTGGCACAGCAGCTGTATCCGGGACACATCGAAATCATCGCCGTCATCGACGGCGCCATACAGAACCGTCCCACGCTGGAGGCCGCGCGCAATGCGCGCGCGCTGCTGCACAACACGCCCCGGCGCCAACTGCTGGTCCTGCCCAAATGGCAGCGGGGGGGCCGCGTATCGTCGCTGAACGCGGGGCTATCCATTGCCACCGGCGAAATCGTGATGGCCCTGGACGGCGACACCTCTTTCGACAACGACATGGTGCGCAACGCCACGCGCCACTTCGATGACCCTGGAGTCGTCGGTGTCGCGGGCAATTTGCGCGTGCGCAATGCCAAACGATCCCTGGTGACGCGCCTGCAGGCGCTGGAATACCTGGTCTCCATAGCGGCCGGAAAAACGGGCCTGTCCGAGTTCAATCTCGTCAACAACATCTCCGGTGCCTTCGGCGTGTTTCGCACGGCGTTCATACGCAACCTGGGCGGCTGGGATGCCGGCACGGCCGAAGACCTGGACATGACCACGCGCATCAAGCAGTACTTTGGTCGGCACCCCGGCTTGCGCATCGTGTTCGATCCGCATGCGGTGGGGCACACCGATGCACCCGACACCTGGCGTGTTTTCTTCCGCCAGCGACTGCGCTGGGACGGAGATATGTTTTATATCTTCATCCGCAAGTTCCGCTTCAACCTACGGCCGCGGTTGCTGGGGTGGCGCAACTTTCTTTTCGTCGTCGTCAACGGGCTGCTGATGCAGCTTGTCATGCCGTTCATGATCGTGGGATACACGGGCATGATGCTGTTCACACTGCCCGTCGGCGCGGTGCTCGGCGTGCTTGCGTTCATCTATCTGGCCTATCTGGCATCGCTGGTTTTCTATTTCATGCTGTATCTCGTGGCGGTGTCGGAACGCCCCGGGGACGACGCGGTTTATCTGGCCTTTTTGCCGCTCTTTCCTCTGTTCGCATTTGTCAATCGTGTGCATTGCTCGTTCTCCGTCCTCCAGGAAATCTTCACGCGATCGCACCTTGATTCCTCCATGGCTCCCTGGTGGGTGCTGCGCAAAACCAAGTTCTGAGATGGCGAAACAATCCGTGAGAAACGCGTTCGGGGATTTGGCCCTGCTGCTCTGGCTTGCACTCCTGTGCTCGGGCGCCATGGCGTCCACTACCCCTGACCTGCCCAATGCCGGCACCACCCTGGCCGAACTTGAAAACCTGGCGCTTGTGGCAGCCCCGTCGGTCCAGCTGGCCCAAGCTGAACAAGACGTGGCAGCGCACCGCAACAGCACGGCCCGCGCCAGCCAGGGAGCACGGGTTTTTGGTGGCACCGGTATCAGCACCGCGCGCGAAGCCGTGACCGACACCCTCAGCCGCGACTACCAGCGCTTGAACGTCCAGCTTGGTGTGCGCTGGCCTCTGCTCGGGAGCCGCGATGCGCAGTTGCGCAGCGTGCGCGAGGCCGAACTCGCGGTGGCGCAAGGGCAGGTGCGACTGCGCCTGGCGCGACAGGAAGCCGTGCAGGCCGTGCGACGGGCCTATGCGCGGCACTTGCGCACCGCACAGCGCGTTGGTATTGCGCAGGCCTTTCTGGGTATGCGTGCCCAGGCACGGGCCCAACTGGAATCCCGCCGGGCGTCCGGCGTGTTGCTGGAGGCAGAAAAACTGAAATTGCTGGGTCTGTTCGACATGGTGCAGGCGAGCAGTGACAACCAGCGCGCACAGCAAACGCTGAACCTCGGTGAACTGGCACGCCTGACCAATCTGCCCCAGCCCACCATCCAGACCCTGCCCATGATCTGGCCTGAATCTTGTCTCAACACGGACACGCTGCGGGCGGGGGCCGACCAGCACCCGCCCCTTGCACTGACCCAGCTGGAACTCAACACATGGGACCAGATCGCCGCAACCCTGCAGCGCACGGGGCTGGAGGCGAGCGTGTCGGTGGCACAAGGCGTTACCCGCGACATCGGCGGACCGAACGGTCGCAACACCTCGGTAGGGGTGGACTTCTCCATGCCCCTGCAATGGCGCGCCCAACGCGATGCCAGTTTGGGCCAGATCCAGAGCGAGCGCACCCGGCTGGAAAGTCTGCTGCATGTTCGCCGCAGCGAATACCACGCCCTGGTCGAACAGGCGCAGATCCAATGGCGCCAGCGCCAAAACGAAATGGCCGCTCTGCAAAACAGGCTGCAGGCGGCCCAGGAGGCCTCGCGCATTGCCTCACTGCGCCTGGAGGCATTTGACGGCGATGGCTATGCCACGCTGCTGAACGCGCGACATGAGCTGTACTTGGCAGCCGTGCAGGTCGTCGATGGAGCAGAACGTCGCGACCTGGCACAACTGGAGCTTGTGGGACTGGTGGCAACTGACTGCGGCCCCGCCAGCCCTGCCATCCAGGATGACGCCTCGCTCGCGCTGACCGCCTTGCCCCGCGCGATTGACACTGCCGCACAGGCCACCCCGGCCTCCGGAACTCTTGGCTGGTATGTATGGAATGGCCAGGCCCTGCTGGACCACCCCGCCCGCATGACAGCCTTGCCCAAGGGCAGCGAACGCATCCTGATTTCATTCACTGCGCCCCAGCTACGGGCACTGACGCGACCCGCCGGGCAAAAGCGGCTGGAGCAACTGATTGCGCAAGCGCATGCGCAGGGCTTGCGCGTGGAACTGCTGCTCGGCGAGGCCACCTGGGTTCTCCCGGCGCGCCGCCAAGCCTTGCTCGATCTGCTCGCACCGCTGCGCAACCTGGCCTTTGACGGACTGCACCTTGATCTGGAGCGCAGCCAGTTACCGCCCGCACAACAGCCGTCCTGGGACGAGGCCGTGGTGGACACGCTGCGTGCCGTACGTGCAGCCATCGACTGGCCTCTGGCCCTGACCACCCATTACCGTGAATTGCAGGCCCCCGACTTCGCCCGCCGCATCCAGGACACAGGTGTCACGGAACTGGTTGCCATGGTGTATGTCAGCAACCCGGTTCGCGCAGCCGAGATTGCCCGACCCCTGCTGCAAGGCCCGCCAGGCCTGCGGCTGGCGGTGGCGCAGAGCATCGAGCGCAGCTTGCCGCCGGATGAAAGCAACTATCTTTTGGGCCAGACCCAGGCCCTGCGCCGCTGGCACCAGTTGTCGCAAGCGCTGGAGACGTTGCCCGGATTCAGCGGCATCGTGGTGCAGTCGTGGGACGAATTCAAAAAGGCACGCCCGTGAAAATCCAGTTTGATAAACCGCCGGGCTCCGCCCAGGAAACCAACGGTCTCTCCGTTCGCTACGCCGCCTCCAAGCGCAAGGTGCCGCGCTGGCGCTGGTATTTGCTGCTGGCCATGGTGCTGACGCCGCCAGGCTACCTGCTGACCCGTTTCATGGTGGCGTACTGGTGGGAAACCGCCCCTGCCGTGGTCATCACGGAGCAGGTGGTCGTGCGTGCGCGCGAGGCGGGGCGAGTGACGCAGATCGCCGACATCGGTGCACTGGTGCGCGCCGGGCAGCCAGTGATTGCCCTGGACACCACAACGGGCGCCACGCGGACACCGTCGTCCGCAGCCACACCAAGGCCCGCAAGCGACCCTTCGCAAACCACCCTCGAGGCGTTTGCGAGCCGCCAGACCACCCTCGACGAGGCCCTGCGCCTGGCGCACAGCCAGCTGGCATTGCAGCAAGAACGCCTGCGCACCATGCAAGCGCTGCGGGCGGAGGGCGCGGCAACGCGCCAGGAGCTGGACAACGCACGTTTTCAGGAACTGCAGGCCCGGGCCGACGCCAATCGCGCACAAGCCGACGCCAGCGAAAACAGACACTTGCTCGCACGTGCGCAGTCAAGACCACCTGCGGTGCCGCCAGGCACAGACGGGCAACTGCCGGGCATGGCAGCGGCAACCAACGATGCGGACGTCAAGGCCCCCTTCGATGCCCAGGTGGTGCGCCAGTTCGCGCACCTGGGTGAATGGGTGGAAAGGGGTGCCGATGTGGCGGTGCTGCAGGGGCCAGCGCGCGCAATGGTCCACACCTATCTGCCGCCCGACCAGGCACGCTATGCACAGGTGGGGCGCCTGGCCACGCTGCGCTTCATGGACGGCGGGCGCATCCGCGCCGAGGTCGTGGATGTGGTCGCAGAAGCCGAGCGCACACCTGCCGAGCGCACCTCGCCGCTGACGCCGCGCATGCCCTCCATCGTGGCCCGCCTGCGTCCCGTCGAACCCTTGCCACCGGCCTACCGGATCCACCAGCTGCCGCTGGATGTGCGCTTCGACTGGGTCTGGTCCTGGCCGCTATGAGGCGTACGCGCACCTGCAGCCGCAGCGATGGCCCGGTCGCACGCATCGCCCAACACCACCCCGCCGCCATGCGGCGGTGGCATCACGGCGCCGGCAGCACCCGGAGTTCCTGCCAGCCCTGCCACTGCTGCCCCGGTGTCAGGGTGATGGGGCGATCGATCAGGGCCGCTTCCACGCACAACATGGAGCGGTAGCCGTCGGGCGGGAGGTCTGCCAGTCGGGCGCACAAGGCGCCCCCGGGGTTCCACACCACCGTGTTCGAGAGACTGGCGCTCTGGGTTATCTGCAGGCCGAGGGCACCATCGTGCAGGTGGATGGCCCCTGCAGGCGCACTGAACACGCGGTCGTATTCGCCCAAAAACATGACAGGGCCTTGCTGAAAGCCGCGCGCATCGGCCAGCGCATCCCAGCGCGCGCAGCCATCGAGCCCGCCGAGCCGGGCGCGCCCGACATCCTCCACGCTCAGGTAGGTATGCAACGCGGTGGTGAAATCCCAGGCCCCGTCGTCCGTATTGCCGGTGTTGTGCACCACCAGCTGCACGCGCAGGCTGCCCGCGCCCAGCACCACCGTCAGCTGCGCGGCAAAGCGCGCAGGCCACCACGCGCGTGTGGTCTCGCTGTCGGTCAGCTCCAGGCACACGGATGACTGCCTGTCGCCCTCCTTGCTTGCAGGGGCGGGCCGCCAGCCCAGATTGCGCGCAAAGCCATGCTTGGGCAGCGGCCCGCGCTGGTTGAACTGGGGAAAGCACAGCGGAATGCCGCCGCGAATGGCCGACTGGCCGTCGA
>NZ_NCII01000018.1 GCF_002256775.1 Novosphingobium sp. 17-62-19
CATGACGACGTCGGCTGCAACCATGCGATTGAGGCTGAATTGCCGAGCCGGGCCGGTAAGAAAATCCATGAACGACACGGAATCCAGCCACTCGCTGTTGTGATGCTGAGCGTGCGGACCGACAATGCGGTCGATGCAACGAACGATACCGATGCGATTGGCTTCGATCGCTTCGGCAGTAAGAACGGGCCGGGCACCGTTCTTGTCCGAAGGGTCTCCGACCTTGGTGGTTGCATCGCCAACGACGACGTTGACGATGCTGGAAGCCGCAGCCTGCGAAATGCCGGCTGCGATGGCTGCTGCACGGATGTGGCGAAGGACCATGAGCTGGATCAGCGAGCCCACGTGTAACGAGCTCGCTGTCAGGTCAAAGCCGATGTATGCCGGAAGCGGCCTTTCGACCATTACCTGGTCAAGGCCTGCAAGATCGGTCGCATCCTTAATGAAACCGCGCTCGGCGAGGGTGCGCAGCAACGGCGTGCGCAGGTTGTCATTCTGAAACATGATTTCCCCCGAGAAGAGATGGCCATTTCGACCCAAACGCTTTGCGCAGCAACAGAAAAACGCACGTTGCTCAAGCCTGTCGGCGAGCAACGTGCGGCGGTGGGCGGAGGTTACGTCCGCTCTGCGACTATGCCATCAACGGCGGCAGCTGTCCTGTCTTTCGCCGAACGTGCTGACGACAGCGTCAACGATGCGCTTGCGCCAGTCCGAGCATTGGGCGCAAGCTGGTGTACGGCCTCATCTCTTCCGGGAAGCGAGCACTGAAGATCTCAAGTCCATGGCAGCCGGACGGATGTATGAGCTGGCTGGCGAGACTGGCAGCCTTGTCGAGGCCTCGGTGACTGCTGCCATGGCCCCCGGATCACCCCATCTTGAGCACAGCCTGGTCAGCGCATCGGCCTACCGGGCGCAGGGGACTGATCTGCCAAAGGGGCGTGAGCAAGTCGAGCTTGTCGATGCCAGCCGGTTCGGGCCGAAGCCCGCAGGACCGGATCATGAGGTAATGGGCGGCATCGCCGATCGCATGGTGCTCGCACAGAAAGCTGCAGCCGTCGGTCACCGCGATGCTCGCGGATTGTTTGATCCGACGCCGGGCCGCAATCCATTCGAAGTTGGCCAGATGCACGTCGAGCGGGCCAACCGTGCAACCTATGGCCTGGAGAGCTCGGAGTTCAGCCGCCGGGTTCAGCTCGCATCGCGCACCATGATTGCGATGGATGGACTTGCTGCCGATCCGAACAGGGCGAACAGGCTGAAGATGGCCGCGGCGCGGCTACTGGCGTCTGGAATGAACAGCCAGGGCGATGCCAAGGCCGATGTGCGCACGTTGATGGCAGATGTCTACCTGCAGCGCACAGCCGAGGATCTGCTTGCCGGGAAGGACAGCGGGGCGAAGGATCGTCTTGAGGCCCTGGTGTCCGGCACGCCGTCCGGCCGCGATGCCGTAAGGCTGACCACGCTTCCGTCTGAGCGGTCTGAAACGCAGGCGATCGCTGAAGGGCGATTCCACGACGTATCGGATGCTCGCGGGCTGGCATCAGGGCTTCGTCATTCGACCTGGCGGGCTGAGATGGTGGGATCCTCGATGATCGATCGGGCGATCCGTCAGGAAATGCTGGTCATGGCCAAGCCCATTCAGGCCGTCTCGGTTGCCAAGGGACCTGTCGGGGCCGGCTTGTCCTCGGCGCATCTGGCGATGGCAGGCCGCAGCGGTCACGGCCGCTAAGACCTGCCTGCAGAATTCGATTTTTCGGGGAATCAATGTCGTGTTGAAGCTGGCCGTGTTGGCGCCGTTCGTAATTGCCGTGAGCGCTGGAAGTGCAGCTGCCAATTCAGCTTCATGGCAGGCAGAAATCCTGGCTGCGCATAACGAGGAGCGTGCGCTTGTCGGATCGCCGCCGTTGGTCTGGAGCGAGAAGCTTGCGGCAGATGCTGCAGCATATGCGCAGGAGCTCGCTGATTCTGGAGCGTTCGACCACGATCCGGGCAATGAATCCCAGGGCGAAAATTTATGGATGGGAACGCGCAGGGCCTATTCAGCCCGAGAGATGGTTGGAAGCTGGGCGGAAGAAAAGGCAGCTGCCATGCGCGATCGCAGGTGGTGGGCAGCGCTTGATGAAACGGGCCACTTTACACAGCTCGTATGGAGCACGACGCGTACGGTAGGTTGCGCGCTTGTCTCGAACAGATCTGATGACGTGTTGGTGTGCCGGTATTATCCGGCCGGCAATGTCATCGGGCAGAGCCCGTATTCTGGTCGCTCGCGCTGACTATTTGACGATCATCGCTGCCAGCGAACTGAAATCCATCGGATGGAGGCCATCGGCTGTTGGCCAGAAGGCAAGGTCAACAACCAGGCCGCCCGTTTCGCCGGCGTTGCGGCTTACTGCAGCGGCGGCGGTGCGGTCGTAGGGCAGTACCCAAACGACCTTCCCGGACCTGATCTGGGAGCGCAGGACGCGAAGTTCATCCTCGAGGTAGGGATATTTGGGTTGGGTCGATCCTGCGGCCACAAATGCCACTGCATAGCGCTGCAAGGGGACCATGCGGATCAGCTGCGATGCCGTAGCCTTCCTGGTCACGACGACATCGCAGCGTTTGCCCTGTTGTGCCAGTGCGGTTGCCAGACCGGACGCCACGCTGTCTCCGATCACGAGGCAGTCAGGCTTTGCCGGAGCGCTGGTGCCGGGCAGGTTGACCTGGGCATGGGCAGCTATTGGAGCCAAGGCTGCGACAGCGAGGAGCAGGCGGAAAATCACGGTTGGCCGACCTTGGATTCGTTGTCGATCACTACTCCGCCATTGCTGAAGTAGATCGTCTTGCCGTCGCGTTTTATGGCCCACACCCGGGCACCGTCGTCAGCGTGAGCGATCTCGACGACTTCACCGTGTCCAAGCGCGGTTTCGATACGATGTTCGCGCTTTGCAGCTCCTTCAGGCCAGTTCATGCACAAGATAGCGGCCAGGATGCTGGTGGCAGTTGCAGCCACGATCACGGGCTTGGTCGTGGCGAACTGCTCGAAGGCGCCAATTTGCTTAGTCATTTCCAATGTCCATAGCCGTCTCGACTTAGAGCGGCTTTCAGGCTGACCAGATGGTCGCAACGGACATTTTAGCCAGAGTATGTCCGAGCGTCGAGTGCGTATGTGCGAATTGGTGACAAGCGCCAGTCGTTCGGCGATACACCAGATCAAAGGGGTTGGGGGTGCTACCCATTTCCGCCCATAAAGCATGAAAGACGTCAAAGCGGCTTCAAACGACTGCTGAAGGCACGTTCTTGGATCTGGCGAGCCTGGCTTATCAGGACTTGAGCGTCGGGAGATGGTCCGGAAGATAGCCCACGACGATCTTCTGGGTTCGACGATCAAAGGTGTAGTAGATGCGCAGCAGCCGAGGGTCGCCAAAGCCACTGGATTGCGAGGCCAGGTGACGATCCAGAAGGAGTCTGCGCCCATCATAATTGATGACGTAAGCATCGCCTGTGCGTCCAGCCAAGCGTTCGGCATTTGTGAACGTGTCGCGCAGATGGAGTTCAAACAGGCTTTGCTCAAAAGCGGCGTGGGTGACGTTTCGATCCTTGCCCGAGTAGCAGGCGAGCTTTTGCTCAGCCAACAGGCGAAGTGATGCCGCAATGCGCTCGGGATTGGGGTGATTGGACTTGTTCAATGCCCGTTCGGCACGAGGCATGACGAAGATGCTCGAGGCATAATGGGCTTCGATCCACGGAACGATATCCTCGCAGTGCGCAGGCAATTCATGCTTTGCCGGCACAGGCCGCAGCTTTATTGCGGGTAATTCTGGCGCCGGTACAAGCAGGCTTTCTTGCTGGGCAGAGCTGTTGCCACAAACGTCCGCATTGGCTTGGGGTGCCAATTCGGGATCAGTCTGTCGCTTGGCAGAGCCGTTGAAGATTCTGTCCGCGTGTTCCAGCCAGAGGAGGTGATACTCCTGTGCCTCTTCGGCAAGGTTTTCGTGTTTGGCCTCTATTGGCATCGAACTGCGCCAGATATCCAGTACGCGCTTGGATACCGGCGCTAAGGTGACCTCGTCCTCATCGAAACGATATGGCTTGTTCGCGTGGAAAAATTCCTGGATGTCGTTTTCAAACGTGAATTCGTCAGACAGAAGAAAGGGGGTGGCGTTACCCCAAGCGTCAATTGCGATTAGTTCGTCACGCCTGATCGGCCCATCCTTAAGTTCGTTGAAGAGGTATGAATCTGCAATCATCGGGCCGAACAGCTCGAGAAATTTCTGACGAAGCTTTACAATACCGGCATTCTTGGGGCTGATCCCTGATCCTCTTCGAATGAAGACGGGGCAGGACCGGTCTTGATCCTGAATGTAATGCCGGATGATCTCGGTCTTCGGCATATCGGTTGCGCAAATCTCTTCGAGAATGTCACTGTCGCGGAAGCGAAGCGGAACGTAATCGAAGGCAAGAGCTCGCAGCGTCATAAGTGCCAGCAGGCTGGTCGTTGACACGTTGTAGAGGTCAAGGGTCAGCAAGTATGCTGCATCAGGGCCATTCTTGACGGTGCTCATGCCAAACATGGCACCTATGCTGCCCCTGTCATCAAGCACCAGCACATGGGAGTCTGACGGCAGCACCGTGCTCTCAATGGTGGTGCTGGCTGCAAAGAATATTTCGGAGGTATCCGGGCGCTTTTGCACCAGAACCCACTCCTGAAAAACGGCCTTTCGGTGCAGGCATTCGATGACGGTATTGGTGACAGCATCATCCAGATTGAAGTCATCAGCCAGACCGAGGGATTTGAAGCCGTACATCTTTTTTGTTTCGCCTTAACTGGGCAGCATACCGGGCGAGATCACGACGCATGGGACGTGCTCGTCGGGTATGCTGTCAGATAACATTGATGATCGATTGAAGGTAGCAAGTTGATGGAGGCCAGCCGGAACGGGCCTCCATCACGTCATGCTGCTGCGAAGAGGGGAAGATCCTCGACGGGCAGGATCGCCGGCAACCGTGCAACGCCGCGAGGGGCTTCCCGTCCGTCGTGCCATGCTCGCAGGGCACCGCCCATGCGCTCGCCTAAAGCCACGAATGGCGCGTAGAGGACCGACTGGCCGAGCATTTCGTGGGCCCTGGTCACGGACAGGCCTGCCACGAGCTTTTCGGGGATACCTTTGACGCGCGCGTGCTCTACCGGAGTGAGCTGGCGCAGCAGACCGGCCTGGGTAGGGTGCTGAACCTTCGGATCGGTCGACCTGACTTTGGCATAAGCGCGCGTCACCGTTGCGATCGAGGTCGCGTCCGGACCAAAGGTCTGCATCCTGAAGCCCTTGCCAGCGGCGATGTCACGCTCTTCCTTTGCCCTGAGACCAGCCATCGTCGACCAGCGCGCATCGTCGGTAGCGATGTCTTCGAGAATGTCGCCCAGGACAGGTTCCGGCGGCGCGAGCGGTGCCAAGGTGTCAAGGTGGACGTCAACGCCGGGTGTAGTGGCCACCAGGGCCATACGCGGCGATGTTCAAGGCACCCATAATCCTCGCCCGACAGAACCGTCGAGCGCACGTCGTAGCCCCACTCGGTCAATTGATTGCTCAAAATCGCGAAAGATGCTGATTGCATGTATTGGACGACGTTCTCGACGACGACCACGGCTGGGTTGCAGGCGGCGACGATCGCCAGGAAGCCTGCAACGAGGTGGCCGGCAACCGGATCATGTTCCGGCATCGCGAGGCCTTTCTTGGCCCTTCCTGCGACCGAATGTGCGGTACAGGGGATGCCTGCCTCGATGATGTCGATCTGAGGGAGGCTGGCAAGCAGCTGGGGATCGAAGGCGACTTCCTGCATTGGGGCGGCGATGGCGACGGTATCAGCTGCCCAGACCGGGTTGGCTTGCTGTGAATGGTCCTGGTAGCCTTGATCAATCTCAACAGAGAATGCGAGTGTGCTTTCCAGCCCGGCATTCTGCAGGCCCTCGTGCATGGCGAGCGCCAGGACACCAAGGCCTGTGGAGACAGATCCGACGCGCAGAGGATCGCCTTTTGCAAGGCGGTGGCGGAGCCGCATGGAGCGCTCAAGCTTGCGGCGATCAGATGCGGCTGGTGAAATGCGGATGAAGCCGCACTCGAAGCGAATGGCCAGCTGCTCGAGACCGTCGAACACGGATAGCGCCTTGACGCTGGCGATTTCGACCACCGGCGAGACAGCCTCGCCCTTGGCGCGCCGGCTGACGATGCGCTCACCTTGCGGATCCAGCCGCAACAGGATGCTCTGGTCCGCTTCGTCGATTTCCAGCCGATAGCGGGTGCTTGGCTGAAACCCTGCGCGATCGAGGCGAGACCCTTCAATCCATACGCGCGGACTGCCATTGGTGCGCGTACCGATGGTGGTCATCGTTACGCCTAGTGGTTCGTTCAATTTTCGTCTCCTGCGCAGCTCTGCTGGCTGGCACCTCCATTGCTATCTCCATCTGTTTCTATTTCTGGACACCAAATGCCAGTTGACGTCCGTACGATAAGCACACCACAATGCTTATTGGGGGGAATGCTATGATGCGTGATTTTGAAATTGTGGCTGCATCTGCGGAGGGTCTTCGAGCTGACGCTTTGAAAAGCTGTCGAAAGATCACGAGCGCACGTGAAATTCCGACATTTGGACGAGAGTATCCGATTGGCCTTGTCAATGCAGGCAACGCTAATCTTGCTGAGTTGCAGTCATATGGGGTTTTCCGCACGCGGTATGGCTTGAAGGTCGCTGCGAAGGACCCTTTTGCATTTGCCCCTCTCGAAGCATATTTGCCGGTCATTGCGAAGCAGTACGTGAAGCCATTTATTGTGGATGTGCCGATCACTGTGTCACCAGCATCCAGGCTCGACAGCATCCTGACAGCGGAAAGCTGGCGAGCGATCAATGAAATGAAGATTCGAACCTCTGGCGCCTGTAATTGGTGCGGATCGTCTTTCGATCTTCAGGCAAGGGAATGCTGGGATTATCAATATGCTGAAAATTACAACAGAGTCGGGCAGGAGATTGAAGATATTCAACTCATCACTGGACTTTTGACACTTTGCAAGGCCTGCTACGCGGCAAGCAACGTGGATATATCTAGTTCATATCGAGATTCTGCACCTCGGCATCTTGACCGTCTTTATCAGATCTTCCGCGTCAGGACTGATGAGGAGCGCTTGCTGTACCAGAAGATTGTTCTCTTCCTCCGCTCCTATCGGACATTCATTGATGGTCGTGGAGGGAATAATGGGCTTTATCGCACCTGGGCGATTGATCTCTCACGATTAGCATCATTCTGTGAGGACCGTCGCTTGCCGCTTACGCTCAAGCGCACTCTCAAACGTGAGGAGGGGGCAACATTTCATGGCAGGATCGGGAAAGGCACCTCGAGAGTGACTATCCTTGGAGTATCGATCCTGCCCACCTCAAGTGGATTTGAACTGCGGCGGTTAAGCTAGGCTGCTTTGTTGCCAGGCAGCAGGGCGACGGTGCCCTTGGCGGCATGCTTGGCCACCTGCATGGCGTAGTGCACGTTCATGATGCCGTAGTCCCATTTGTTGCTGCTTCCTGGGTGCAAGGCATCGGCCTCGCCCATCGCTACAACCATGCCACCAGCACCGCAGCTCGGCTCATGGGCCGAGACGTAGCCTTTTTCGGCGATGGCATTGTCGATCACGTCCCGGCTGAACGTCATCCGGGCCATCATGATCGAAACATTGTATGGTGTGAAGAACTGACCACGCCACTTATTGTTGGCAAAGAGGGCATGGTAGAGTTGACCAATGTGATCACCGGGGCTCTCCTGCGATGCCATCGTGATCAGCCCGAGGCATTCGGTGAAGACTTCGATGCCGTCGCGTCCATAGCGCTCGACAAGGGCCATGTATTCGGCTTCGCGTCTATCCCAGGCTTCTCCACGAGGCTCGAAGCTATTGCGCAGAGCCAGCACCCACGTGTGGAACATGTCCTTGACCGCAGTGGTGGCATCGTGGCGATACGCGACGTGCGCGGCGAAATCCTTGGTCGCCTTTGCCACTAGCTTGTCATTAGGGGTAAATGCGCGTCCCATGCCTTTTCCTCTTCCTCGCGAGAAATCGGCACGGCTTTCGCGCTACATTTTCCAACGTCCGGTCGTTTGTCGCTGAGAAGGCACATATGGCGGATAAGTGTTGGCGATCTCCCAAACTGCGCATAGAAGGCCCAAGACAGGCGCGACCGCAGCGACCTTCCCCAATTTTGGATCCATTGAGCATGCTCACTTTGAAGCAGCGTGATTTGCTGCATTTTATCGACGATACCCTGTCCACCACTGGCATTGCCCCTTCATTCGATGAAATGCGCGATGCCATGGGCCTGGCCTCGAAGTCTGGCGTCAACAGACTGCTGACTGGCCTCACCGAGCGCGGCTTTGTCCGGCGTATTGCCAATCGCTCACGCGCGCTCGAGGTGGTTCGTCGCTCATTCGACCAGGAGCCAATGCCGCTGCCTCGTCAGCCAGTTAATCTGGCCTCAACGGCAAGTGTCCCGCTGCTCAGGTCAGGTGTCGATGCTGTCGATTACGCTGCCGGAGGCGATATAGGCACTGTAGACATACCGTCGGCGTTGATCGGCGGCGGTGAGCACTTTGTCGCAATCATGCCAGATCGATCGATGCTGCCCCGCGGCATTCTGGCCGGTGACAAGGTGCTGTTCCGCCGTGTCGGCATGCTCGATGAAGACGATATCGGCCTGCTTGCATTGCGCAATGGCCAGTTATGCATCCGTTCGGTGACGCAAGAGGGGGCACTCGTGCGATTGCAGGCCGCTGATGCGGACGTACGCACACGCTGGGTCGAAAAGGACCAGGTGATCCTTGCAGGGGTGATTGCAGGTATCGTCCGTATCTACGGATAAGGCTGGCAGCAAAAAAGGGAGGCCAGCAATGGACCTCCCTTCAGAGCTGAGTGAGGATCAGACTTCAGCAGGCGCGTGCAAGCGGGAGATCGACTGCATCGTCGTGCTCGTAGGTAAGCACCGGCGCTACGCGGCGGACGTTCGACTTGCGCTTCTTGGGCGCAGGTGCGTTGTCCACGACTACCGCAAGGCGGCATTCATTGGCAGCGATGATATTGGCCATTTCCATGGCACACAGATCGTAGAGCGTGACCGGTCCCGGCTTGTCACACCGAGGAATCGAGTGACGGCTGTTGAGGGTGATCGCTTCGCAGATGTTGAGCACGTACGCGGGCGAATACTCTTCCTCAATCGTGAGGAATTCGATGTGACCAGGCATCACTGATCGCACTGTCCCCAAGGGGGCTTTGTCGACCGAAAGATCAGCTGTCCAAGCGCCATGCTGGGCCGGGCCGTCGAACTCGAGATTGAGAAGGGAAATCTGGGTCACAAATCCTCACTTTAGCCGGAAAGCGGCCAAATAATTCAGCGAGCTATGCAAAAGCTACTACTGATTTTTGCGTACGAACACAAAGCGAACTCATGTTGCAAGATGGTCACATTCGATACCTTATCGAGTATGTCTTGGATCACGCCCCCGCTTCCATGCATAAAAGTGTGGAAGCAATTTTTCGGCCTGTAAAGCGGGGAATTTGTCGCAGACCTGAACGGGTCATCGCTTTGTGGGTGGACTGCGAGCCGGTTTTGCTATCCGCATATCTCCACAGCTCACCGTTATGGACCCGGTGGCGAAACTGAAGGCGGGGAAGGCTGTTTTTATGCTCGCGGGTGTTCGCTCATGACACGCATGAGCGAGATCGGGCTGTCGCTCAGTGGATCGAGCGCGTGCACCCCGGCATTGGCGCCAAATTGTTATGGCACCTTGCATTGCCGACCGGAAATATGGTCGGCATGTTCAATGAAAGCTCTATGTCGCACCCTCTCGTCATGAGCAGACGGAGAGCGCTATTTTTCCCAGGCATGTAGGGACTTAGCATCTTGTCGCATTCCCGAAACGTTATGTCGCTGCTCTGCGCTAATGGCCTTAACGAGCGGTTAACGAAAGGGAAATGTTCGATCAGTTCATCGCATTATATCAAAAGTGAGTTTGGAAATCGGACATTGCCGTTCTGTAAAGCCAGAAAATATGTGATCTTCGTCACATAATTGGATATACTATGTGAACCAGGAAGGCTCACACCATTACTTCCAGATTGGAAGCAGTGGCGTCCTTGCAACATGTCCAAATGAAACGGAGATGGCTCCTTGCCGTTTCATTTAATCATGGGACTTGTCTGACTGGCCAGACAATGTGTTTTGCGAATCACGGCGAGATGTCGGGACATTCCCTTTCTGTTCCGCCAGACATTGGCAGGGTCAGGTTTGACCCCACGTCTTGAGAGCTCTCCACCTGTGACGCCCGTCTTGATCGAGGCAATGTCGGGAATGTCCCAAGATTAAAAACAGTCAAAAACACGTTCATTTTTCTTAATGGACGTTGGTGTGGGGCACAAGCTGCTCTCTGGGTCAAGGATCACGTGCCGGTGATTGTTCGGCCACCTCGAAAGACGGAATATGTCGTCAGTAGGGGAGTGGGGCCATGTCCGACAAAGTTGAACTCTATTCGACTATCAAAGGCAACGACGTAACCAAGCCGACTGATCAGATGAAACAGGACGCATGGCGTGTCGTGGAGGAATTGGGCATTGCCAAGAAGGGGCAGCCAGGTGTTGGTGAAGGTGAGGCGGTTGCGACGCTCGCCTATGTTCCGAAGCTGCCGGCGTTCGTGATGTCGTTTGAAGGCGCCAGTGTCGATGCTGTGGCATCGTTCCGAGAGGCGATGGCTTACCATCGCACTGACGCTGCCCAGGAAGCGATGGTGGGCGAGTTGCGCGCACTGCAGGCACAGCGTCAGCCCGTCCTGGGCTCTGGCGAGCGCGAAGGGCCAACTGGAGCGCCGAAGTCCGAAAGGGTGAGCGTTGCTCTCTATCCAATCCCGGTTGAGGGGGTGCTGTTGGAAGATCCAACTGCGCGGCGCAAGGCTGAAACATCGGCGATGCTAAGTGCTTCCGATCGCGCCATTGCACAGCTTGGCCTCAAGGGTGAAGCCAAGAACAGCTACGACCTGAAGGCAGGGAACTGGGTTGTAGGAGGCCGTGGACTGTCGCAAAGCGCTGTAGATGGCCTCAAAGCCAGGCTTTCGGACTATCGCACCCCGGAAGCTGAACAGGCGTGGCGCCGCAATGCACCGCAGCAGGGGCAGTCAGAGTGCAAGGGGCAGGAAGATATGGCATCTCTGGCCGTTATGGCTGCAAAGGCCTCAGGCGCAGAGCGTTGACGCAAAAAAGGGGAGAGCCTGTGAAGGCCCTCCCCTTTCAACTTGCTGGCGTTGGTTCAGGCGTCTTCGCCGTCTTCCTCGCCGCCGGTGAGCAGGGCTTCGCCCAGCTGTTCGACATTGCCGCGGATGCGAGCTTCGATCTCAGCAGCAACCTCGGGATTCTCCTCAAGGTAACGCTTTGAATTCTCGGCGCCCTGTCCGAGACGGACAGAATTATATGAGAACCATGCGCCAGACTTCTCGACAATACCGGCCTTGACGCCCAAGTTGAGAATCTCGGAAGTACGGCTGATGCCGCAACCATACATGATATCGAATTCGACCGTTTTGAATGGTGCGGACACCTTGTTCTTGACGATCTTCACACGTGTAAGGTTCCCGGTTACGTCATCCTTGTCCTTGATTGCCGTGCTCTTGCGGATATCAAGTCGAACCGAAGCATAGAACTTCAGAGCATTACCGCCAGTCGTCGTTTCCGGGTTGCCATACATGACGCCGATCTTCATGCGCAACTGATTGATAAAAATTACAATGCACTTTGACTTCGCAATCGACGCCGTCAACTTGCGAAGTGACTGGCTCATCAGGCGAGCCTGAAGACCGACGTGGCTGTCGCCCATCTCGCCTTCGATCTCGGCACGCGGCACGAGCGCAGCCACCGAGTCCACGACCAGGATGTCGATGGCGTTCGAGCGTACGAGCGTGTCGACGATCTCCAGCGCCTGTTCACCGGTGTCGGGCTGCGACACGATGAGGTTGTCGACGTCTACACCGAGCCTGCGGGCATAGGCCGGGTCCAGAGCGTGTTCGGCGTCCACGAATGCGGCCGTGCCACCCAGCTTCTGGGCTTCGGCGATCGCATGCAGGGTCAGCGTGGTCTTGCCCGAGCTCTCGGGGCCATAGATTTCGATGATACGGCCCTTGGGCAGGCCGCCGATGCCGAGTGCGATGTCGAGGCTGATCGAGCCGGTCGAGATCGCCTCGATGTCGACGTGTTCCTTGTCGCCGAGGCGCATGGCCGAACCCTTGCCGAAGGCGCGGTCGATCTGGCTGAGTGCTGCTGCGAGCGCCTTGGCCTTGCTGTCATCGCCGGATGCGGTGTTGGCGCCGTTGGGTACGGCGCGGAGGCTACCTGCCATTTTCTGAGATCTCCTGGGATCGTGGTGGTTCCAACCGTGCGGCGGAACAATACAAGAACATTAGACGGATTGCCCGACATCGACAAGAGAAAACAACGGAAAATCCCCATTTCCTCGAAGCGTCAGTCGGCGCTTTCTACTCTCTTACCCGCCGACGCGAGAGCGTACGGCCTAACGGATCGACATCGATCTGCAGACCAGAAAGCCCGACCAAGTCTCGACTTCAACCCCTCGCTGAAGCGCTGTGGACCCAGCACGATAGACGGCGGCGGGTCAGCAGGCAGTCGATGACCCGCGCGCGTGCCCAGATACTGTCGTATTGCGCTGGGGTTATGCGCCGACCGTTGGCGTAGCAGCGCTGCCCGCCGCGATCATCGCGCACGCGGACCAGATTGTAGCTGGCTTTGACCAAAGACGACGTCATCGTGTACTCCTTGCTTTCCTCCACCACATTTGGAGGCAACGACGGCTGCTTAGACCTCCTTAAGATGTCTGGGGCTAATGGCCCTATGACGTTGGCAGAGAGGAATGATCAGGCTGTGACGGTTAAACGTTATGTGGTTTGTCTAGTGCTTGGCGTTGCGTGCCTGACCCAGACGGCTACCGCACAAGTGCAGAAGCCAGCCGTCCATCTGCTGGTAGAGAGCCTGGATGATAGTGCCGCCAGCTGCGGTCTGACCAAGGAATCCATCACCGGCGCAGCCAATTCGGCGCTCCGCTACAATCGCATACGCCTTGGCGGAAGTAGCCTCGACAACCTCACGTTCTACGTGAACGTGAACGTGGATTATTCGGCCGGGATGTGCAGCACCAACATCGATGTGTCGCTTGCCAAATACCAGGAGGTAGATGTCAAGTTTGTTGGCGAGATGTTTGCGCGCGTTGAATTTTGTAACAAGGGCGCGATGGGTGTGGTCAAACCCGGTAGTCCCATGACGTTGCAGACGATCAAGGATCTCACAGATGCGTGCATCGCAGACACGTCAGTTGCTGTCCTGAACTCAGTGAGCTGACTTACTGGCCTTGGCAGGGATATCGCTTGGACAGGACTAGGAACACGACGCTGCGCGCTGACTTCTGCAGCGCCGCGGTGTTTTCCTCGAGGTAGGCTGAAACATCCGACACGATGGCCTCGTTCGATAGCCCGGCTTCTGGCAGGCAGATTGGATAGTCCTTGCTGATGCCAGCGCTGATCCTGACTGCGCCGATAAATCCGGCCATGTAGCCAACGCAGCTCGCATTGGTGATCGCGCCTGAAATGCTTCCCTCAAAACACTGCCGCATGAGGTCGAGGGAAGAGGGACCGCCCGCCGGCGCTTGCGATGCGTCCGGCTCAAGATAGGTGGGTCGCTGAAGCGGTCCACCAACGCCTGCACTACCGCGCACCACGGGAACGGGTGCGGCGGCCTGAGCTGCAGGTGCTGCGATAGCCGGCTCACTGGGCTGCACAGCAGACGCAAGGGGAGCCGTGCTTGCCACGCGCGGGGGCAACTGTGCGCTCGGCGTTTCAATGCGCGGCTGCTTGAGCCTGGGATCGACCTGCTTGAAGCCTTCTACGCGCATCTGTGCCTGCGCACACGGCGCAACCATGAGCATCGCACTGGCGGCGAGAATGATCGAGAATGTCTTCATGGATCCCTACGTTGGTTATGCCAGCTCGTCGGCCAGGTCCTTGTGGACCTTAGCGCGTTGATACGTCCGTTTCGAGCGATTGTTGTGGGACGTTGGGAAACAGACTCGCAATCATCGCGCGTCCCTTGTCGCATGAGGATTGGTCCTGCGCGTATTCAAGCCATTCGGAGAGAATTTCTGCTGCGCTTAGCCCGTGTCTGTCGAGGTCTGCTCGGGTCGCCGGCCGGAAGTCTGCTTCCCATTCAGCGCCGTCGTCACCTGCGTCATACCAGACAATGCCCGAGCCCAGCCATATGCCTGGCTCAAGATCTGTTCCGTAGAGATCGTCGCTGGGGCAATCGACCTCGTGAAGCTTGATCCCTGTCTTGGACAAGACTTGCAGGTGCACGTCGTCCTTGGCAGTCGGAACTGAAATGACGATGATCTCGTCGGGTTGCAAACGGGCGTGAGCACGGTCCAGTTCAAAGTCGAGGTCATTGCGCGTTGCGATGCCAAGCGAGATGCCGAGGACACCCTGTCGGCGCACCGTGGATGGCATCCATTCCCCAATACGTTCGGCGCTCATGCCGGAGGCAATCTTGAGCAGGTGGGCCGATGTAATGACAGGCGGCAAGGCTGCTCCAGTAGTGAGATCCATCGCAATGAAGAAATCGCCGGGAACGGGGTGGTATGGCTGAGGGACGTTTTCCCAGCCTTCCCATGGCAAGTCGGCGCCGGCAGCTACCGTGATGATCTCGTCGAGGACAAATACCGTGCCGTGCTGCTGTGCTGCATAAGCCGTGGGCTCCATGGTGAACCATGCGTCGCTGGCAAGCCCCACTTCTTCGGGGTGGATCATACGGCACATCGCCGCACCGTCAGCGCCGAGGGTATCGCACAGCAGCAGATAGGGCCGGTTACGCCAACCATTGTGAAGCATTGCATCGGCAAGCACGCGGATTTCGTCAAAAGGACCGCTGGGCAGGGGATCTGCCCACATGATCTCGGTTGACATCATTCGCTCATCGAGGCCTAGCGATGGGCTCATGCCAGGGCGCAGAAGTCCGGTGTGCTCTTTATTGTTCTGATCGCGAGTGATGAAGATGTCGCCATCGCGCGAAATCACCGTGTGCAAGAGGGCGGCGCGCCTGGTGCTGGATCCCCAGGTCTTGAACAGGGGGGAGGACCATTCCCCCGTGACAAATCTGAAACCCGGGATGAAGTCGTCGCGATGTGGAATGGTTCCGATCATGCCGAGGCCTCGTCAGCGGTCGGCAGTCCTGAAACGTGCTCGAGCATCATGATCACTGTGAGCCCATCCTGGCGCAGGGGGTGACGTGACGGCAAGAACTGATCGATACTGCCCGTGCCGCTGAAATTGACCCTGTAAATGCCGGGCATGGTGGGCAGGCGTATCGTTTCGTCGGTCATCGCTTCCTGGAGGCTGGATGCAGCCAGGACCGGATCGCCATGGATAGTCGTGAAGATGGCTTCCAGCGCCTTGCGATCGGCGATCGTGACTTGGCGCAAGTCGTAATCCAGCCTGCCGAGTGATTCAAAGCCGATCACGCTGTCAGCGATGTCGTCATCGCGAGCCACGACTGCAAGAATGCTGCCGTTGGAGACAACTTCGATCGAAGTCCGCGCAGTCCGGACCGAGGTGAAGCCAAAGTCCTTGGCGTAGCGAAAGGACTCCTGCTCGCTTTGGCGTTCGCTGGCGCCCCTGTAGGGATCGCCATGATCAACGAGGTCGGTGAAGCCGGCTGCGCGCACCCAGTCGGTGATGATGAAGTCGCCGCTCTCGAGCTTGATTTCGAGACTGCGCATGGCGCTGGGCTCGAGATCCTGTGCAAGGCTGCCCCGGTGTAAGCGGCCTGACCTCGCATCTTCAAGGCTTGGAACACTCTTGTCGTAGATCACTGGCATCCAGTTGTCGAAGTGAAGGGCCAGATCTTCGCCGGAGACGTGATCGTGCACTTCTATCTGTGCCATGTGCAGTCTGGATGTGCCGCTATCGATCTGTTGCTTGGCAAGTTCGATTGCCTGGTCACGAGGCGTGCCGCTCTTGATGAAGCTCGCCGCCAGCATGAGGTGGATGTAGACCAGACTTGGAAGCATGCGGTGCGCGATGAATTCGGTGGCGACCTCACGGGGTTCGATCGGCGACGTTTCAATGCCGCACATGATATTCCAGGACGAGATTTCGTTGATGTAGCGATTGGGAAGGGCCGTGTGCGCACCGATGATGCCGCGCTGATGAAGATCGAGGAGGTGCTCGCCAAGGATTGCTGCAAGTTCTTGGTCGATCTCGCGGCTCTCGCCAAGAGCATCAAGCTGCGTGTCGATCACGCGATCGATGCGCTCATCACCGATGCGAGCGCTGAGGAGTGGCATGTCAGCCATCAGCCCTCATCCTCGGCAACGTCGACTTCGCTCTCGCCATCAACGGCAAAACCGCCGGTGCGAACGATACGGCAGGGATCATTGCACTCATCCCGGCGGACCTGGTTCCAACCGTCAATCTCGCATGGTGATGGCGCCAGGCTGGTCTCGACATAGTTGTCGGCGGCGGCGCGAGCGGAAGCTTCGTCTTCAGCCTCGACGGTAATCGAGATGAAGGCTTTGACGTCGACGCAGTAAAGGGGCATGTCCGGTTCCTCGGTGTAGCGCCTCAGGCGCGTAAGACTTTTGCGATGGAATCGCCCATTGCCTGGGCTAGGGCGCAAGGCACGGCGTTCCCCAACTGTTTCAGGCTCGAAGACCAAGCGCAGGTTTTTCCGCGTTTGCCCTCGGGCTGCGGGAAGGTGTAATCGTCAGGGAAATCCTGAATCCGGGCCGCTTCGCGGACCGTGAAATGGCGATAGCGACTGGTGCCCGCTAACGGCCCCAGATCAATCATGTTCTCGCCCCCAGAGACACCGTGGTCGCCCGCACGAAGCGTTTTGGACGGATCATCTATTGGCGACCCGGTATGGCCTTTGTAGGCCTTGGCCTCGCGTGGCGCAGCCTGATGATCCAGAATTCCGGGGGTCCCTTCTGCAGTGGGCTCTGGCAAGCCAACAAGAGCATCGCGGGTCGTACGGTGTGCGCGCAGGGGTTGGGAAAAGAGATCTTCCATGCCGCGCTGGTTGTGCTTGCGCATGTAGGCAAGGCCTGCCTTGTCCATGACCGGTCGCTCCAGGCCATGGCGATCCCAGTATTCACCGGTGGCCCACTTTTCGTGCATCAGCCGATCATGGCTATGCGTCATGTCAGGCGCTTGCCATTCCTGGGTGAGGTCGTCCCTTATGCCCACGATGAAGACACGACTGCGGTTTTGCGCTGTGCCGTAATCAGTGGCAGTCAGCTTTTTCACTGCGACGCGGTATGTCGGGACTGAACGCACCTTCTGCTCGACACAGCGGCGCAGGAAGCTGGCCTGTTCTCGCCAGTCTTCAGCCGGCGGGCAGGCGATGTCGGGCAAGGTCAGTGCAAGGGTGATGTAGTCGAGGTAATCGCCATGGCTCTGCATGAGCCCGGGCACATTTTCGAACACGAAAGCGCGCGGACGTAGGGCGCGGACGTAGGCGAAGGTCGTCGGCCACAGGTTGCGATCGCTGGCGGCGCCGACATGCTTCCCGCCAATCGAAAACGCCTGGCAAGGCGGACCCCCGGAGAGAAGGTCCGGCTCAGGGGCAATACCGCCCAGATCGACATCGTTGACGTCGGCTTCGAGCACTTTCCAGCCCTGCAACAGCTCGTGGCCGAGCTTCTGGTTGTGCAGGATCGTGCGACATGCGTCGTGATCCTTTTCTACCACGATCTCATGCTTGAAGCCGGCCCGGGCCAGGCCAAGGCCCAGCCCTGCTGCACCGGCGAATATCTCGATCGAACGCATGTCTTTTCCCTTTCGCCCGTCACCGGCAGGGTTTGCCTTTCCGGCTTTGCCCTTGCGCAGATCACCTTTCAGTTGAGGGCAGCAGCGTCGCTCGCTTCACGCTCCTCGTAGCGGCGGCGCCATTCGTCACGACACTCCTCGCGCGTATGCGAGGCGTAGTAGTCATCGTCTTCCATCGACTTGGTGACCGCGGCGTAGCGATCCTTGGCCTTCGGGTCGAATTTCGGGTTGAACGGCGCTGGCGGGTTCTTCCAGGCCTGCTCGAAGAAGCCGACGCCGTCGTACTTGTTTGCCATCATTTGCCTTTCATCACACGGGAGGTCACTTGCCCCCTTGCTGCGACGGAAAGAGGTCGGATGGTGAAATCCGTGCTTCTCGGCCTTCACTCTATCGTCGGTAATCTCGACGATGTTGGGGTTCTCCGCGCCGAGCACACCTCCGATCCACATCGAGATCTCCTGGAATGCCGAATGCGGATCGAGTGCCTTGGCAAAGCCCATCGCGGAGAGCTCACAGCCATTGACCGACCAGGTCGAGTCACGTCCCCAACCGCCCGGAATTCGCGCGAGTATGGTAATGCGTTCGGCGATCATCCGTCCCAGCCTGTCGCGTGCAATGGGGAGGGGTGTGAAGAAGTCGTCCAGGCTTTCGAGATGGACATTGACTTGTTGATGCAGGCCACGTCCATCGAGACGCTGATCCTTGACCACGCTCGAGGCAGTATCATTGACGGAAAGGCCATGAGATTTGCAAAACTGTCTGAAGGCTTCAGCCTTCCAGAACCTGTGCTCTTCCTGGTGATGAGGCCAAGACTTGATGATCGTGACGACAATCCCCGAATAGAGGACACCGCAGAAGAGGACATGCTGGGGCGCGCACGTGATGCGCGTGTGCCCGAGGTTGATTTCCTGCGTGGTGCGGCGAAGCAGGGGGAAGAGACGATGCCCCAGGTTGCGAGGCTTGGACTCTGCATCGTGGACTTCGAAGCCCGGTTGCCGGCGTGGAATGCCGTACTCATCGTGAGCTTCGTGTGCGGTAAGAATGCGTCCGCTGTTACGCTCAAAGACGATAGATTCGTCGCGTCCAAATGCGATCGCCGTGTCGTAGAAATCTCGGCCACCAATTATTCGCAATTGTGATACTCCTGATTGGTCTTGTTGCAGGAAGACTGACTGCTCTCAGTTGTCGTCACGTCCGACCTGGACCTCGAGGGTCCATCCTGCTGCAGCAAATTCGGAAAACATCGCTTCGAGCGAATTGCGGAAAGCATTGTTGTCGCTGAGATCGAGCGTCTTGGGCGGAGCGAGCGCTATGCTGATCGCCTGACCGTTGTCGAGAGATGTAAGCGTTGCGTTCATGAACGAGGCTTCCTGGCTGGAGGCCGCGATGCCAAACTTAACCTTCAATGGGTTTGCGTGTCGACGTTGGCTTGGGTTGTTGCTCATGTGGTATGTCCTTCTATCAGCGCAGGCGGTCAAAGACTGAGCCGTAGGTAGGGTCGAACATGCGACGCCAGTTGCGTTCAAGGCCAGCGTCAGTCATGCCGGCGATGTAATCGCAGATCACGCGCATGCGGGCGCTCTCGTCATCTGCCTTCTCGTAGTGACACCACACCTGCCGCGGGAGCAGGTGCTTGGGGTCGTGCTGGTAGTAGGCAAACAGATCGACGATCATCTGCTGGCCCTTGAAGCGCAGCTGCTGCACGGCTGGCGCGCAAATCACCCGTCGCATGACAAACCGCTTGAGGGCATTGAGCAATGCCTCCGCCTGCGGGCGCAGGGCGACCTTGTGCCGGTACATCTCGTTGTCGAAGGTGTCGCGACGCTGCACCATCGTGTTCGAAATGAGGTAGTGGACGATCTTGCCAATCTCGCTCTTGGTGGCGTGATCGAAGAGGCGTTCGACGAACGGACCGTATCGACCGCCATCCAGTGTGCCGAGATCTTTCGAAGTTGCGAGATACTCGTCCCAAAGTGCGGGATCGATACGATCAGGACCGGAAACAAAGTCTTCTTTATTCAGCATGCCAAGGACAATACCATCCTCAAGGTCATGAACCTCGTAACTTACGTCGTCTGCACTATCCATTATTGTGCAAAGAAAGGCTTTGGCCCGAGTTTCGATGATCTGCTGGCAATCACGTTGGCTGAATGGCTCGAATAGCCAATTTACCACATCCTGTTCAGTGTCAAGGTAGCATTTTGGAGGCTCGTGCCATGCATGGACAAGCATCGTCTTGCCGTTGATTGGCGAGATCCTGTCTTGCATGACTTCGGGCTTGGCTACCATGGAGTAGGGCACGGGGTACTTCAGTGCTCCCAGCAGCGTCGCGCGGGTCAGGTTGGCACCGCGACGTGTCGACGACCCTTCGACAAGCTTGGACATCAGGCGGATGGTCTGGCCGTTACCCTCAAAACCTCCGTGCTCGCGCATGCAAAGATTGAGCGCCGATTCCCCTCCATGGCCAAATGGTGGGTGGCCTATGTCGTGTATAGCACTGATGGTTTCCATCAAGCGGTCGGACGGAAGGATGTCCAATACTTCCGGAATGGCCGTCGCACGCAGGTTCTCCACGATCCCCATGGCGACCTGGCCTACTTCGATCGTATGGGTCAGGCGATTGCGCTGAAAGGCGCTGTCGTTGAGCCCGAGGATCTGGACAACGCCCGAAAGACGGCGGAAAGCCTCGCTATGAACGACCCTGGCGTAATCGAGAGCGAACGGGGACCGATGATCGCCATCCTTCTGGACGTGCTCATGAAAGCGAGCAGTCCACACGTCTTGCGAAAGCATGTTCATGCTTCATTTTCCTTGATCGATAGGTGTGCTTCCACCAAGCCGTACCCAAAACTTAGCAGAATAGCTGCTTTGCTAGCATAGCGACACGGACGTCAGGTGAGTTCGTTAGGTCCGAGCATTGGACGTTGCAAGGCCTTTAGCTCTTCCGCCCATGACGTAGCCCGCTGGTTCTTCAAGTCAGCAACCCACGCCTTAACGCGGGCATTGCAACTTGCCAGCGACATTTTGAAGTCGCGGCTGGCAATGAACCTGCGGTCGTGCCGGTAGGGGTCAATCCCACTCAGCTTGAGCAGACGGACGTCCATGGCATCTGAATTGAGATCGACGATCGAGCCGCTGTCGAGCCGGACGTGGACATGTTGCCAATTGCCCCGGATCGTTCCGCCGGCGAGCGCTTGTACAAACAGGGCGGTAAACTTGCACGAATTTGCCAGGCATTCAGGGACTGGCTCACAACGCTCCCGCGCGCGCTCTTGCCATAGCGCCAGGGCAAAAGCGTGGAGGAGTGGAAGGTCACCAGCACAGATCAGCCGCCCGCCGTTAGACCGGTGAGCGGCTGGAGTGGTCTTTCGTTCAGTTTCCGGCATATGCCCGAGACTTGTTCAAACCTCAGCAGCCCAGAGACCCTACAACAAGTACTGACAGGATTTTGTTGCGCCGACAGCGGGATCGCCGAAGACGTTCTTGTCGCAAGGAATGTTTGATCGCGTCACGATGTAGTTCCAGTTGGAACCTGCCCCAAAGCGGACGGTGTAGGTGCGTGCGTTGGTGGCGGCATCAGAGGGCAGGTTGCACTGCCCGCCGTCTGCGCTGCAGCTGGTCCAGGTGACTGGACCTGACTCAACGCAGTTCAGTGGCCCGTTGTGATGGTAGATCTTGCCACGCAGCTCCGCCCGTTCGGTATTGCGAGCCCTCATGCTGGCATTAAGGCGGACCAGCGTTGCGTTGGGGGTACCCGTCATATTCGCCCAGATTTCATCCGGGCTGACGTTGGCATTGTCCCCGGCAATCCCTGCAGCGCTCAGGCGAAACACCGATGAGGAGTCATCACGCGTCCAGCACCTTTGTGAACTGTAGATGTTGCCACTGGCAGTCAGCTTTGCAGTGTTGTGGCCTGCCAAGGTGTACATCGGTGGACGAGATCCGCGCATCATGACGTTGACGAGCGAAACCTCCGCGCCCAGCCAAGGCTGGATACCCACCCAGCTATAGGCATTGAACAGGAACGTCGTGGTGTTGGTAGCGAGCTTGCCGTAGACACGCCAAGTCCATCCACTCGGCCCGTTGTGAATGAAGGTGGATTCCATCGCTGTCAGCAGCCCATTGGGGCGGATCTGGACCATGGAATCAATCTGCGTGGCTGCAGCAGTGCTATCGCCCGGCTGCATGGTGACAGCAGCGCTGGCGAAGCTCGCACGACTTCCCCCATCGACTATGATTGATGCCTGGGTTCCGGCGTAGGAGATGGTCATGGTTCCTGAAACGGTGCCACTGCTGCCGTTGAGGAATTGCAGTGCGCCGCTGTAGACTGTCGAGCCCTTAATGCCGATGCCGCCTTGTGCGACCAGCTGCGACCCACCGTTGACGACGACAGCGCCAACGCTGGCGCGCTCCATGGTGAGGACCGTGCCATTGTCGACAGTAATGTTGGAACCCGGCATGGTCACATCGCGCAGCAGGAGATTGCCGGGGACGTTCACCGAGCCGATGTTGAGATTTACGCCTTGCTGGCCAATCATGATAAGACTGGATTCAGCCTTCTTTGGCGAAATGGCAGTAAGACCCTGGTCAAGCGGATTGCCTTCGACGGTATAATCGCCAGGTGCCAGGCGAATGCGGAAGGAGCTTCCCTGGCTCGACCTGTAAGCCGCCAAGGCCGTGGAAAGCGGCGCCGGAGAGCTCCAGGTCAGACCGTCGCCGGTGCCACGTGCGCTGACGTACCAGTTGGTGCCGTTGGCTGTAATCCCGGCATCCTGCTCGGCAGCAGTCGTTCGCCGGACAACGCGGACAATGCCATTGGGGGCAGTGAAGCTGGTGCCGGATTGCGTGATCTGGCCACATCCCGGCTTTGCCACAGTCGGGTTCTGTTGGGCAATGATGAAGGCAATGATGTTCGGATCACTTGCAGCAGCGATGGCGGGGCGGCCTTCGATGACAAAGCTCTTGCCGCCTGCGCTGGCGGTGCGAATACCATAGGAACCGCCGGGATAGGTCACGGTGTCGGTTGCCGCAGCTGTCAGCGGAGCGCCCATCGGGCAGTACTGCAAGCGGCTGCCGGAGGTGGTGATGCCTGCAGGCTGAAGATCTTCAGGCAGCAGGTATTCGCCATTCCCCGCGACACCGGCTGGAGCATAGATCACATTGTCGACGAGCACGTTGGACGATCGCTCGAGGATAGCCTCGGCGATGTTATCGGAACGACGAACGGTGTCAGCGCGAGCAGCAATGGTGCCGGTCGTGTCGACCGTCTGGACGCCAGAGACCGCAATGTAGGCGAAAAAGGCGATCGTGCTGATCGCGATGAGGAACCAGGCAACCATGGCGATCTCATCCCTTCAAGCAGGTGAAAGTGGAGGTGTTGGTGCTGCGAATCTGCTGGCGCATCGTGTTGCGGGCATTGGCATCCGCGTTTGCCTGAACTTCTGCGGCGGTCGGGCTTGCGCTCATTGCCGGCAATGCTTCGTTGGCTGTTACCGCCGACGAGGCGCCATTCTGAGCGCCATCCCCACTCAGAATGAATTGAACGCCCGTTGCATACCCTGCATTGGTCCAGCAATTCGAGACGGCCCTGAGCGTGGCGTTACCGGTTACACCGCTGGAGCCGACGTCCACCAGCCCCCAGATAGGCGCAACGCCAAGGCCAACGGTCAGGTCGTTAAGGCCAACCTTGCCGGTACGCTGCACCTCAATCCCGCGCTGCATGGCTGTCGTCATGGTGATGTTGGTGTTGTACATGGTCAGGTGACCGTGGACGAGGATCGGGTAATTGTATTCCTTCGCCACGGTATAGCTGCCTGCGCGCCACACCATGTCGGCGCCCTCTTCGATGTAGACAGCAATGTTGCCGGTGGTGTTGCTGGCTCGCGCAGTTACGGCTGCACTTTCGAAAGCCGCCTGCGAGCCTGATTGAGCCAGCAAAGCATGACCTGCGAGGGTGGTATCGATGGTCAAGGTACCTCGGAAGGTCGCCTTTGCACCGGCATTGAGAACGATAGCCCACGTATTCTGACCGTCGACGACGTAAACATTCTCGGTGAGCAGGGTCGCGCCATTCTGGGCAAGAATGTTGCCCGAGTTGACGTTTTTCATCGTCAGCTTGCGACCGGCATCAGCGTAAATGTGCACAGCGGTCGAGACTGACAGGTTTCGAAGCTCGAGGTTGCCCGGCACGAGAATAAAGTTCCGCGTGCCGCTTGGATCGTTTTCGAACGAGATGTTGGTGCTGCCCGCGCCGTCGAGCACGAGGGTGCCGGAATTGCCCTTGTCGCCAAAGATGCTGCCGGTCCGATAATTCATGTACTGCGCGGGCAGAACGTAGTTGCCTGCAGCAAGCACGATGCGCATCGCCTGCGGGCTATTGGCGCGATAGTAGGTCATCGCGTTGTAGAGCGTCGTGGCATCGTTGGGGGCAAGGCCACGGCCTGTGCCGCTAGGCGATACGAAGAACACGACTTCACGCCCCGCCTGCTGACGCTGATCTTCGGTGGAGCTGGCACGGATGATTGCACGCACGTAAGCGTCCGGCGCCTCGAAACGGCGGGTCCCCGCGTTGAAACGTACCGAGGAACAGGTCGGTGTCGGCGAAGTCTTGGTGCGCGGCGCGATGAGATAGCCCATCAGGTTGCCGTTCTCGGCAACCTGGGCAAGCGCAGGCCGGCCGTCGGTCACATAGAGGCGTCCTGCGGGATCTGCCTGGGTGCGGATGGGGTAGGATGCACCGGCGCCCAGCGGGACAGCGCCTGCAGCGGTACCGCTTTCGCCGTCACCAAATGGGCAATAGACGATGCGCTGACCAAACGGAGTGGTTGCGAACATCGCGAGCTCAGCCGGAAGGCCATAGACACCGTCGACAGTCTGACCAGCAAGGAGGACCATGCGCCCCGAGCCTGAGGGCGAGCCGGCACGTGCGATCAGTGCTGCCACAGCTGCATCGAGCCGACGTGCAGTTTCGACACGTCCGACGCCATCGGTCGTGGCAGCGACAGTCTGGACGCCGTTGACGGCGATAAACGCGAAAACGCCGAGCGTTGCGATCGCGATGATGAACCAGGCAACCATGTCTGAAGAACCCCCTGCTGCGCCCAAGGCGCGCCCCGGATGACGATAGGAGATTCCGCAAGGCCCGTAAAGCGGAGACTGGGACATGAAAAGAGCCGCTGCGGAGGTCGCAGCGGCTCTGAATTGGTCATGTTGAAGACGATCGGACGTTCCGGCTATTTGCCGCACATTGACCAGCGAGGTGCGATGGCAAGGAATGCTGAATGTTCATCGTCCACATGCCCCCAGCCTTCGCAATAGGCACGCCATCCCTTGACGTTGTCACCATCATGATCAGGCTCGTCTGGGTACTCGACCTCGCCAAGCCAGCGACTTGCAAAGTCGGCTGTGCCCGACGCGTCCAGTTTGAAGGGCAGTGCCACCCGGTCCTTTACGGTGTCGAACTCGCTCCAGTAGAAGACCATTCGCGCGGGCTTGGGCTTGCGATACCATTCCAGCAGGTTCGCGTTGCGAGGGTCCTGAAGATACGAGGCTGGCCAGCGTTCGCCTGGTTGAGCATCTCGAACCGCGTAGGCGACAGCCTTTCGGTGCGAGCCAAACACAATGCCGAGCAGAGTCTTGAGCTGTTCAGGCGTGTCGCCTGACATGTCAAAATGCGCGAGATCCATTGTCGAGTCCTTTGCTTGCTCAGGCAGCGACGCTCAGGGGGTGGCCGCTCGCGTCTACCTGACGATCGCTTCTCTCATCGATGACGGCATGGCCTACTCCGCTGTCACGCTGACGCTGGATGTATTCGGTGGATGGCAGGAGGAAGTGCCGGGCTGTGCCGTGGGTTCGGCCACGACGATCGCGTCCATTGCGATATGCGGTCACGAAAGTGAAGCCGGGCTCGTCCTTGGAATGGATCGCACTGGTGACAATCCAGCGGCCCTTGTTGGTTGCATGGAATGCCCTGAGGCGGAGCACGGAAGAGAGTTCGACCGGTACGGCTTCTCCGAAGATTGCCTCCCATTCGTCGGGATAGGCGTCCATCAGCGTGCGACGCGCGCAAGCCTTCTCGTAATCGGTAAAGAGCTCAGGGAATGATACGGCAACGATCGCCCATTGCTGGTCTTCTTCGTAAAAGGCCACGTTTTGAAGATCGGCAGGGCGCGAACGCCATTCAGGATCGAGAATGTCCTCGATGGGACCGGCATAGCCATCGGCCTTGGTGCGCCACCTTGCGTCGATGAGCTCGTTCTGGTGATGCATGACGATAAAGCCGCCGTGTCCAGGCGTGCTGACGCTTGCGATACCGATCGCATACTTGCTGCCGTGATCGGGCCGACCCCAAGGCGAGGTCCACATGCGAAGATCGGATTGGGAGAGCGTCTGTCGGCCAAGCGCGCGCTGTTGCTGTAGATGCAGGGCATAGCCCTCAACGTCAGCGAGGAAGTCGTTCTCGTTCGCGGCATTGAGGCCACTTGCGAAAAAGTCCGAGCGCTTCAGCTCAGATGGATCCTTGGGGCTATAAGCGCTCTGGGTACGCAGACTGCCGTCTCGCATGGGCATCAGGGCGAAGACGAGATGCTCGACGCGCGCGGCAAGGTCGCCATCGGCGGTGCGGACAAGGTTGATCGCAGCGGCCATTTTCACACTCCGGTTCTAGGGAATAACGGGTTGATGCTTCAACCGCGCAAACCCATTTGGTTACGCTTGGGCAGTGACTTGCCGCAGCGCGATTTCGAGACAACGCTCATCCTCAGCCTTGCGGCTGTGCAGCTCGGCCCCGAAGGGCCGTCTGCCGGATCACGTTAGCGTCTCAAGGGCCCTGAACGGCCCTTGCCAGGATGTTCCTGGCCGCATTGTGGTCACGGTGCAGGTTTGCCCCGCACGAGCAGTTATGCTGCCGTGCGGTGAGCTTCTTGGGCACCTTGGTGCCACAGAAGCTGCAATCCTGGCTCGTGTTGCACGGGTCAACCATGCGGAGCTCGCCACCGGCTCTTTCAGCCTTGTAGCGTAGCATGGAGACCAAGCGTCCCGGCGCTGCATCGAGCAGCGACCGGTTGAGGCCGCTTTTGGCGGCCACGTTCGTGCCCGGTTCTGCCAAGGTTCCCTTGGCGGACCGGCTGAGGTTCTTCAGCTGGAGGTCCTCGACAGCGATGACCTCAAAGCGCCGGACGATGTTGGCGCTCACCTGGTGCAGGTGTGTGGTGCGAGCATTTCCGATCCGCTGATGAATCCGAGCGAGCTTACGCCGCACCTGCTGGCGGCGGTGTGAGGTTCGCTTGCAGCGCGCCAAAGCACGCTGAGCAATGCGAAGCTGACGTTCGCGCTGCGATCTCGGCCGGGCATTGGCGAAGACTTCGCCGTTGCTCAGCGTGGCGAGGTTTTCGACGCCGACGTCAATACCAATCGAAGATCCCGTGTTGGGGTGCCACTCGGTCACCGGAGTATCAATGACCAGCGTGACGTACCACGCACGATCGTAGCGCGTGAATTGCGCAGACTTGATCTTCGCACCGTCCGGGATCGGTCGGTGGAGGTTTATGCGAAGTGCGCCGTCGATGCCTTTGAAGCGAAGTTTGTCCGCTTTCAGTGTGATTCCGGAGAATTCGGCAAAACCAAACGAGCGCCAGCGAGACTTGGCACGGTAGCGGGGGAATCCAGCCGCCTTGCCCGCCTTCATACGCTGAAACAGACCACTGAAGGCAGCGTCGACGCCCTTCAGTGTCCAACGTCCCATGTTAGGGGGCACGTCTCCAACATCAGGAATATCGGCATGGCGGATCTCCGTCAGCGATTTGCACTGATCCATATAGCTGATCGGCGCGCCGCGGAGCGTTGTGAAATCCCCAGGGATGAGTTTGCCGTTCTCCATACGAGAGGCGATCGGCTTGTCGCGCCCCTTAAGTGAGGCATTTCTCTTAGCGACTTTGTAACTTTCAATGCGCTCCTGCAGAGCGGCATTGTAAAGTTGCCTTTGACCCTCGCACAGCTTTGCCAGGCGGGCGTATTGGGCCCGCGTCGGCTTCAGCTTGTAGCGATAGGTAACCAACACGGTTTCTTACTTTCGATGAGTCCCAAGGACCATCAACCTCTTATTCCCGAGAACCCACACTCTTCAGGGGTAACCGCAATCACGGCATTCCCCCAAGAAACGTTCAGCTATCAGTCGAAAGGGTTCTGGTCGGCGTAGCGCTCGTCCACGAACTTGATGTTGTTCGTGAAGGCATCGATGTCCTTCTGCGCGAGGTTGCGCAGGATGGTGTCGATCTTGGCCTGCATTTGTTCAAGGCTGTCGTTGAGAATGAAGCTTGCCGACTTGCCGGTCTTGCGAAAGATCTCAGACCGGTGCGCCTCCGGAATATCGATGTAGCTCTTCACCAGCTTGGGCAGATGCTGATCGCGCATCTGATCGATGTCGATCCGCGAGAAGCCTGGCATATCTTCGCGCGCAAGAGCAGCCTCGACCTCATGGAGGCACGCCTGGATCCGGCGAATCCTGTCCTTGGCACTCGCCGGGATGCGGCTGTCCTCGTAGTCAACTTGGACAGGCGGGATGGCTGGTGCCGCCGGCACAGGTGGCAGGACTTGCGGTGTCTCGCCGCGCAAGGCCTTGCCAATGCGGGCGATGAAGCTGTTGCTGCTCATTTCGCTTCTGCCCCCATTTCTTCGTCCATCATCAGACCGGTTTCGGCCTCGTATTACCTGATCTGGCGCCAGAACAAAATCGGCGCGTGGCGGTCCGCGGAAGCGACGAATCCAGACCACCCGCACTGCCGAAAGAACGAGCAGGATGCACAGGATGGTCCAGAACATCGCTCAGTTCGCCGTCAGGAGGAAATCGCCGCCGGTCGACTGGCTGCTGCCTTGCGCCCGCGCGATGTATCCTTGTGCCTTCTCGGTTTCGGCCGAGAGGGTGTTGATGGTGGTCTTCATCGAATCCAGGGCCTTCAGCTTAAAGGTGTCGACTGCGTCCATGGTCGCGTAGATGTTCTGGAAGGCACGCTGCAGCACCTCGACCTGGATCGTGGCCGATGAGGCCTGTTCATGGATCGCAGCCGTCTGGGTACGGAGCAGATTGCCGGTGGATTCGATCATGTTGGCGGTCGTCGTATTGAGGGCCGTGATCTGGTTCAACACCAGCCGCTGATTGTTGAGAGCCTGAGCCACGGTGACCGCAGTCCGCAGGGCGGCAATGGTCGTGGTGGTGGCGCGGTCCACACCCTTGATCAGCTCGACGTTGTTCTTCTTGATCAGGTCGAGCGCAAGGTAGCCCTGTACTGAGACGGCCATCTGGGTGAGCAGATCGGTCTGACGCTGACGAACATAGAACAGCGCGTTCTCGCGCAGGGCACGGGCCTTGGCCGGGTCGTAGCTGTCGAGCTCTGCCGTCTTCTCTTCAAGCTTGGCATCGAGCGTCTTGGTGATCACGATCATTTGCTCGAGCTTGCCCATCAGCTCCCAGATCTTCCCGCGCTCAGTCTCGATCGCGATGTTGTCCTGGAGCAGCTCGTCCTTGCCCCTCACGAGGCTGGTGATGATGGCCTGGATATGGGTCTGGGCCGAGGCGTAGCGGTCGAAGTACGCCCTGATCTTGCTGCCGAAAGGAATGAAGCCCAGGAGCTTGCGGGGCTTCAGGAGATCTCCCTGGCGGCCGGGGTCCAGTCCATCGATGACGGTGCGCAGGTCGAGCAAGGCTTTGCCCACGCCGCCTTCATCACCCATGGCCTTGGTCGGCTTGTCGAGGAAACGGTTCGATGCGCTCGACAGCGCCACGATTTCCTTCTGGCCGATGCTGGAGATCTGGCCAGATACCTTGCCAAATTCCGGGCTCTGGGTGTCGTGCTTGAGGAGGTCGGCAACGTAGGCGTCAACCTTGCCATGGAGCTGCGAGCGGACTTCATTGGAAACGGGAACGAGACCGGCCGCCTGCTCGGCTGGAATGGCGGCGACGGGATCGGGAGCGGTCAGGGTTAGCTCAGACATAGCAAGCCTTTGGCAGAATGGGGGAAGGTAAGACGCGGGCGCACTGCATGCAATCTGTCACTGGCACCGCGCTCGAGATTGTCAGGCGACCCGGATCGCCGAGACGACATCACTTTCATCGACACCGAAAGTCTGTGCCCGGGCAATCACGTTGCCAGCCCACCGGCGATGCGTTGCAGGCTCGCACATGCTACCCTGCGATCCGAACACGGCGCGGGCGTCAGCCTCAAGTATCGCCTGGGCTTCATGCAACTCGCAGGCGGTAGGCTGATAGCAGCCATGGATCACGCTGATCTGGCATGGATGGATGGCGGTCTTGGTCAGCAGACCATGCTCGATATCCTGCTCGACTTCCTCGCGCAGCAGGTCGAGCGAGGCGTAGTGCTCGAAGACCGGCGCCGCGACGGCAAAGCCGGCTGGGATAAAGGTTGCAGCCATGTCGCGGATCACCGCGCCCAACGGGCCATCATAGGCAGTGCGGTGCTTGGAGCGCCGCACGCCAAGGATGTTTAGGATGTCGTTTCCGCCGATGCGGATCGCGGTAACCCGCTCCCGGAAGGGCAGGAGCTGCTTGCACAGTTGTTCGAGCGCTGCACGATCGAAGGCTTCAGCGCCCTCGATCGTTGGCATGAAGGCATGGTTGGTACCGACCATGATCGACAACCAGTGCGCGATGTTGCTCGATTCCACCTTGGGCAGGACGAATCCGTCAACAGCCTCGATGCCGGGCAAGCCCATCATCCAGGCAAGCATGCTCACATCGCGCGGCCGTACGTAGATCGCAAGGGCGGGCGAAATGGTATTGAGGGTCAGCAGGAACGAGGCAAAGCGTGCTTGCGCCGCTTCAACCTCGTCGTCCCGGATCGAGTCTTCGAGGCAGACCACGATCGAGCGCAACTCGGGATTGCTCCCGAGGCAGATCTCGATGAGGTTGGGGCGCAGCACCGGAATGTACAGGGTGGCGCCAAGAGCAATTGCGTTCATTCCTGTGCGCCTCCGAGCTTCTTGATGATGGCGACGGCGCGATAGGTCGACAGGTCGCGTTGAACGATGGGTACGCCGGCGGCGCGGGCGAGGAAGATCATGTGCTGCACCTCGGGATCATCGAGGTCGGCGAGGTAAAGCTTGTCGGGCACGCGGCGCAGGATGGCGCGGGTGGCTTCGGCAACGCCTGGCTTGATCCGGTTGACGTCGTCTATGCCATCGTCGGCCATGATCGATGCGAGCAGAGCCTGGCAGTTCTGCCGAGCTGCTGTGACATGCTGCTGGTGAAGCCCAGCCGGACGGTTTGGATTCACCGGCGCTGCCTCGATGTCCGCGATGAAAGCGGCGCTCATGTCATGCGCACGGTGCTCTTCCATGAAGTTGCAGGCATGAAAGTCATCCGGGCCGACCAGCTCGTCATTGAGCACCGAACGGCTGATGAGACCGGACACGATGCCGTTGAGGAGGCCGCTCGGGATGACATAGTCCTCGGTGGTGGCGGCAAGATCGGCACAGCCAGCGGGATCAGCGACGACGGCAAGGAAAGGCTTGAAGCCGAGGTCGTTGTCTTCGAGCGAGGCGACAAGCTGTCTGGTGATCGCACCCTTGCCAGTCCAGCCGTCGACGAAGATCGAGGTCTCGACGCCATGGCGGGCCTTGATGAAGCGTAAGGCATTCTCGTCGATGCCGCGGTCGCGGATGATCGAGATCGAGTAGTGATGGGCGATAACGCCGATCCGCTCGAGCGCACGCTTGAGCAACACGCCGATCGGCGTGCCAGCACGAGCAAGCGAGATGACGACACATTCGCGCGACGTTTCAGGACGGGCTGCAATGGCGCTGGCCAGCTGCTCGATATCGGTCCGCAGGTTGGAAGCGTTGCGTTCCAGCGCTTCGCGATAGAGCTTCAGGTAGCGCGCATCGGGCACCTTTTCGGCGCTGAGCATTTCGGAGTAGTGACGCTTGCCCGACTGGATGAGCGCTTCCTTCTGATCGACAGAAATCGGCGCGATTGCTGCAGGCTTGAGCAGGATCTGGACATCGCCCGGATCGTAGCTCCCGGAGAAGGGCGCAGCGTGAATATCGTTGGACATCAGCACCAGACGTTCTCCAGCTTCATCTTGGTCCACAGCTGCGAAGTGGTCGGGGTCATGGCGTAATCGCAAAGGTCCATGAAACCGACATCGGAATGGCTGTCGCCGATGCCGATCACGAGGAGATCGTCGTCGCTCGCGCGGGCGTTTTCGATCAGGTACTGGGCAGCATCGCGCTTGTTCAGCCAGGGTGGCAGGAACGCAAGGTTGTTGCCGTTGCGATGCGTTCGCCAGCCTTCAGGCAGCATCGCATTGAGGGTGGGTTCGACGTCCACGAGGATGTCGCCTTCATCGATGTTGCTCTTGACCACCAGATAGAGGTCGAGATCGCCTTCCTGGACAAGCCAGTGGCGATACTCATCCCCTGACACGACAGGACTGATATGGGCATAGACATCGGCAGGCGCGACACCGCGGCGCGAGTGCTCATGCAGGAGCGCATGCCAGTCGGCATCGACATCACCGTGGGCAGCAACGATGCAGCCGCCGTTCGAGCAGATGGCAGGGCTCTGTCCGATATTGACGCGGGCAAGGACATCACGGCTGCGGGCGGTCACGGGAACGACCTTGCCCTGCTCAAGCCAGTCAAGCAGGCGTTGTTGGCGGCGCGTGGCAAAGCCACTTTCCTTGCCATCGGCAAGGTAGCTCATGGTCTCGAGCCCCTTGGCCTGCGGCGGACACTTACGCGCCGTCTGGAAGAGGGTGTCGTCAAGGTCTGTCAGGATCAGCATTGCGTTGTCAGGCCTTCATTTCTTTTGATCACGGAAACACGAAGAGGTTCACCAATCCTGTCTCCGATTGCCGATCGAACATGTGTGTCGATCACTTTGCACACTGGCGCAGTACGTCGTTCTGCGACCAGCAGCCTGGTGCATGTTCCCGCCAATACTCCCGGATCGCCAGCTGCTCGTCGCTGGAGATGTAACGGGAATAGCGTGGCCAGCCAAAGGCATCGCGATCCTGCTCGGCAAGGGTCACGATCTCTCTGGCGCGCTGGCGGCTCAGAGGGCGATGCTTCTCGTTGATCGACGAGATGCGTCGTCCCTGAAAGCGCTGTGCCGGAGAGCGCTCGTAGCTGTCGTTTGCAGCTGTCATGACGGACACTTCAGGCAGCGCGAGAATAGCGGCAGAGCGTCAGCTCAACCTGCAACGATGCACCAAGCTTGGCGAGGGCGGCGTGTGCGTCATGAACCTGTCCCGCTTCGATCTCGGCTGCAATGATCACACGGTAGGGATCATGCTCGAGCATGTTGTAGAGGAAGGTAGGGGCTGTCGAGCCGTACGCGTCCTTGAACTCCGAACGGGTGCGCATGGCGTGCCCGACAATGGCCGGGGTCCGCGTGATGCTCTGCACCGCAGCGATGCCGCCCTGGGCCTCCACTTCTTCCGCAATGCGCAGAGCTTCGTAGGAATGCTCCCCGTCGCCGAGCACGAGGACGCGATAGCCCGGCTGGCATTCGACAGGAGGGCGAATGGCCGCCTCAGGCTGCCACAGGCCGCAGCGGCTGCGCATGCCGGTTTCGGGGGCATTGCCAGCGCCATTCGAGCCTGCAGCCAGCTGCGGGGCGACAGCATCAGGGTTGGGCTCCCAGGTCATGCTACCTGACAGGACCGAGTGGGCGTGTGCCGGCCGAGGCATCCCGGCGAGATACTTGCCGCCGCTCCAGTCGGTGATGCAGCAGGTATCGACTTGCTCGATGTTGGGCATAAGCCCAAGCATGCCCTCGGCGGCAGAAATGAAGGTATTGCCGGTGCTACATTCGTCGTCGACAACGATGAGCGTGCGTGCCTTGGCGATGAAATCGAGCATGGCTGGATCTTCGACCTGCACAAGATGCGAGGTCGCGTGGCTATGGCCTTCCTCGAAGGTCGCGATTGGCGTCAGGCCAGCAACCTTCTGCCGGGATGTCTGCAGGTAGAGACAGGCAACATCCGGGTTACGAGCCTGATAAGCCGCAAAGACGCCTTGGCCCAGGGCTGTGGCTGTCTCGGCCATACCGAGGAATACGACCGGCTGCGGCACTTCGGCGCTGATCGAAGCGGCCAGCGCATCCATAGCCGCGCGCATGGCCGCTGGCCGCGCCGGGATGTGCCGGCCCAGCACCTTGGAAACGATCAGAAAGCCGCGCTTGGGATTGGCGCGCGCGGCAAAGGCGCAGAGCTCGTCGATATCCGGACCATGTTCGATGGTCAGATTGAGGGTGCCGGTTGGCAGCACAACTTGCTTGTGCCGGGGCTTGGTGCTGATCGTTGCGTCAATCACTGAATTTCATCTTTCCATGCCATGGGTTCACCCACGGCGACTGCAGCTTCATATGTTCCGGCGTCACGTCCGCTGCAGGCAGAGCCTCAGGTGAGAGGCTTCTGCACGAGCAACATTCCCCGCGCGTTGGTGTCGATGTTGGCACCAAGGTGGCGCAACAGGTTATGCGGATCTATCGCATGGATTTGCGATACGTCCACCGTCCCCCAGGCATCGCGCGTCACCGAGACAGTGGCAACATACTCGTCCGAAAGACGTCCTGTTGAACCAGTTCTCTGGGTGTATGCTGACAGCGCAACCGTATGGACCGCGCTGGAAGCTGCGAAGCTATGTCCGATAAGACGGGCAATAGCAGAGCAGACGTGGTCAAGATAGAGGCAAGCCAAGTCCTTCTGGCTCATGGGCTTTTCGACGAGTTCCATCTTGGAGATCAACGCGCTCCAGCGCGTTGCCGGCATCTCCTCGATCTCGGGAAGATCGACATCGAGAAGCAGACGTCCATTGGCCACGTCGAGCGCAATATTCGTCTCGGCCGGCCAGTCCAAGGCACCCAGAGCTTGCAGGACCGCATCGGCGATGGCTGCATCGTCAGGGCCTGAATTGGCTTGGTCAGCCCGCCACTTCATCAGCGCTTCCATGTATTCGCTGTGCGATGGGAAGTGGTGGGACTGTGGCTTACCGGCATTGCTTGCCTGTGCAGGTGCAACCGAGCGAGGGATGTCGTGATGGAGCCGGCGCAAGGCATCGAGCGCGTCATTGCGAGCTGTGGCATTGTCTTCGAGGAGACCGCGAATAAGGTCCTTCATCTGCGACTTCACGTTTGCGAGATGCGCCGGATGGATGGGATCGCCGCCGCCATCGACAAGCTCGATACCATTGCCAACCAGCCTTGCCTGTGCCGACGCTGGCATGGGCGGCAAGCTGGGGGCTTGCTCACGGTATTCGTCGTTGCGCGATCGCGAAAGCCCGCTGGGCTTGTCGAGGCGCTCACGCCAGCTGAGGCCACTGCCGGGGATGCCGACATTGCCATAGATGCCATTCTTGCCGACGGTCACCGAGGCACCGCGCGGACCCGCGCTCATCGAGACACCCGACTTGGACAGGTTTAAGCGCAGGCCGGGGAAGAGGGTGATGCGCTTCTGGAATCGGAAACCCATGATCGGTCCTGCCTATGAAAGTACGGTGATGCTGACGACGGAATCGCGCAGCCGGTTGACGACTTCACGGCGATTGGTGTCATGCAATGGCGGGTGGTTGGGCAGGTGCATGCCGGCAGCAGCGACCAGCTCGTAAACGAGGCTGGCCTTGATCCCGAAGTTGACGTTCTCCGAGATGCTGCCACGCTCGCGCAAGTTGCGATGGGCAAGCGATGCCGAAGTGATGCCAACAACATTGCCGGCATCGTCAACGATTGCACCGCCTGAAGAGCCCGAGCCGATCGGCGCGGTGAACTGGAAGCGCGAGACATCGCCCATGCCGCCGGTGAGACCCGAAACGTTGCCGGTCGTAACCTTGAGATCACCGCCCAGGAGATCCATCAGCGGGAAGCCTGAAGCCATGACGCTCTCGCCAAGCCAAAGCGGCGAGGTCAGACGAAGCGGGAGGGGCTGACCTTGAACGGGGCCTTGCAGGAGCGCGAGGTCGTGGAACTCATCTATGGCCAGCGCCGTGACATACTGCCGGGTCCGACTAAGCAGGAAGCTGCTGCCATCCTCGATGACGTGGGCATTGGTCACGATCAGGTTCGCCCCGATGATCACGCCGCTGCCCGTACCAAGAGTACTGCCCGATGGCCTGCTGTCGCGATGATCTGGCGCAGGTGGCGCGTCACGACCGGCGCTGCGGCGGCCGCGATGCGGAATGGCGATCGAAGAGAAGTTGCGCGCGCGGACATAGGCATCGATGCCGAAGGTGTAGCCTTCACTTGAAACCTTCATCCGCAATGTTCCATCGCGGGTGTAGATCTCCCCGATGATCACTGCAGCAAGTTGCTCGCCAGGCGTCGGAAGCACGTAGTGATCCGAGCCGATCTGCATGCTTGCCGGATAGGCGGAATTGGTGAAGCCGCCTTGGGTGTCGTCGGTGACGTAGGCAATGAGGTCGGCTTGTCCCCCCAATCCATTGAGCGACTGAAGGACCCATTGTCCGTGACCAACCTGGTCGAAGGCGACGGTGTGCCCCTGTGGCGTGATCGCCGCCACAGCCAGCCGGTCAGCATCGCGACCATCGAAGCGGATCGTGATCGCCTGTCCTTGTGGCAGGGGGAAACGCTGACCTGGCTGGAGTTCGCTCATGGCGTGGGCATCTCCGACATCTTCGTGATGGAGGAAGTGGTCTTGATCTTGAAGTCGAGGTCCGGCCGCGAGATTGTGTCTGGCGTCAGGCGGCCGCTCAGCAGGCCGCCCCAGTCCGCGAGCAGGCCGGTGCCGAATTCCTCGCCGTAAACCGAGCCACCCGCCGGACGCGCATTGATCTCAAGCGCCTTCCAGCTGCCATCCTTGGCCTTGCGGAACTGGACATTGATCACGCCATGCAGGCCGAAGCGTGCGACCAGATTGCGGGCCTGAGCTTCGAGAGGGTGATAGGTCTGCAAGCGTTGGTATGCGGCCTCCTTGGTTCGGGCGACATACTTCAGGATTATGCCATGGTCGCACAATACGTCGAACGACACCTCGGGTCCCGGCAAGTACTCCATGAGCACGAACGGGGCGAGTGGACGGACGGCTTCCTCGGCTCGCAGCGCGGCAAGGAACAGGTCCTGGTGCATCGCACGCGCATCTGGATTGATGACGTGCGAGAGGGGCGACTTGTTCGTCAGGCGCCAGAAGCCGTGGCCGTTGACGCCGTTGCGCGGCTTTACGCAAGGCGATGCATCGTCGAGCAGCGTAGCAAATAGCGGCAGGGTTGCTTCGAGATCGGCTGCACTGCCGATATTGACCGTCTTGAGGTGGAAGTCCTCGCCAGCAATGGCGTTGGCGAAGGCAAACTTGTCCTCGAGGAGTTCGAGGGTGTCGATGTCGGCCGGAAAGTGGACCGCGCAGGGCAACTCGGCGCTGGCGAGGAGTTTGCGCCGCCGCGTCGGGATGAGCAGATCGATCTCGTTCTCCTCGATCTGCTTACGCACCCATGCGACGTAGGCCTCGTCATCGAGTGTGGGCTCGGCCCAGGTCTCCTGCGCGCCTGCATAGACGGGCATGTTCTCGCCCACGCTGATAACGACCTCCAGTGTGGGGTCGGCCGCCATCATGGCCTTGGCGATAGGAGCAAGGGAAAAGCCGCGATTGAACCAGATGCGCATTGGGTATCCTGAACGAGAATGAGAAAGGCTGCGCTCAGCGTGCCGGGAGGATGCCCTTGGCGCGCGCGGCTTTGAGCCAGGCCGGGAATTCGGAGAGAAGGCGGTCGTAGAGTTCCTCGTCGCTGATCTTGGCAAGATCGGTGACAGCGAAAAAGCCCGCGTTATCGACGACGCGGCCGGGCAGCGTATCGAGGTTGCGCAGCATGCCGAAGTTGTTGTTGCCGATGCCGACGAACTGCCAGAAGATCGGACGGTGCGCGGCATTGGTGATGATGCGGGCGATATCCTTGCTCGGCGCAAAGCCACCGTCGGTCAGGAAAATGACCAGGAGCGGCGTGGTGCGCTTTGCCGGCTCATCGTCGAGGAGCGCGTTGAGAATGACGATCTCGTTGTTCACGCCGCCGATGGTGACCTCACCGCGGCGGTCGATCGATGCACAGGAGTGCTTCTGCACGCCGCTGACGGCCTTCATCGGCCCCGGAAGAGTCCGGGGAATGTAGCCCTCGTAGTTCTTCGCAGTGAGGTCTTCGGTACGCGCACAGCCCGAGGCATAGAACCAGGTCGGCATGATGCCGTCGTCGTCGAGGCGCAGGCTGACCGGCACAATGCGCTCCACGGTCTCCTGCACGGTTCCGCTGCTGTAGAGCCGGCTCATCGAGCCAGTCGCGTCAATCACGAAGAGGACCTCGGCCTTTTCGTGCTCGATGCCGAGCTTCTTGAGGGAGACTCCGACCTTCTGCTTGCGCAAGTCGACCTTGCTCAACGAGACAGGCGGCGGCGCAGCGGCGGACGGAGCTGCTGCAGGGGCTTCTGCGACCTCGCCACCCAGGTGACGGATCAGATTGGCGAGGCCACCTGTGAAGCCCTGAACGACCACGCCCAAGCGCCATGCGCCGTTGTGACGATAGAGGTCGAGCAGCATCACGGCCTTCTCATCGCTCAAGGTGGCGAGAGGCGTGATCGTGGCAACGCCTGCAAAATCGACGCTAAGTTCGCGCGCTTGCTTGAGTGCCATGGTGTCATGGCTGGCAACGAGCGAGATGCGATCGACCGAAGCTGGCACGCGGTCGAGGTCGACCGAGATGACGGTTGCGCCGGCGGCGCGCCGGTAGGAGATTGCGCCTTCGGGGCTGCGCTCGTTGCTGAAAAGGATGGTGTAGCGATCATCGGCGATCTTGCGTTCGGTATTGAGGCCAAAGGCAACGATATCGATGTCGTCAGGAGCATGGCGAACGGTGACGTCGATCTGACGGCTGGAGGTGAGATCTGCGACGGCACGCTTTTCGCCGGGTGACATTGTGGACACTGGGATGCTCCTGAGAACAAAAAAACATGGGCCGGCGACCGCTGCTGCGGTGCCGACCCACTAGGCAAAAAGCGGTTTAGACGTTGACGCCCATGGCGCCGGCAAGGCCTGCGAGGCCAGATGCCCAACCCTCGCCAATCGCCTTGACCTTTACGTCGCCGTTCGCGCGGTAGAGCTCGACGAAGACCATGGCAGCATTGGTGCTGCTGTCTTCGCTGAGGTCGAAGCGGGCAAGTTCCTTGCCATCGGCATCGTTGATCACGCGCGCGTATGCGTTCGAGACCATGCCGAAGTTCTGGCCGCGGACCTGGCCGTCGTGGATCGTCACGGCGATCACGACCTTCTTCACGGTGTCGGGCAGTTTGGCGAAATCAATTTTAATGGTTTCGTCATCACCGTCGCCAACACCAGTGAGGTTGTCGCCACCATGAGATACGGCACCTTCTGGCGAAGCCTTGTTGTTGTAGAACACGAAGTGCGTGTCCGACAGGGCCTTCTCGTCCTGGCCGAGAACAAAGGCAGAGGCATCGAGGTCGAAGGCCTGCCCATCGGTCTTGCGGGCGTCCCAGCCCAGGCCGACGGTGACCGAGGAAATGCCGGGCGCTTCCTTGCTGAGATTGACGTTACCGCCTTTGACAAGCGAGACTGCCATTGATCAGGTATCCTTATGTGTGGCGTGGGGCCAATGCAGGCCTCCGCAGGTTTACAAGCTAGTGCCCCGCATGGCTGTCCCATCGACAACCTATGCGGGGCATCATCGCCAACTTATGGGGTCAAAAATCAGCCGATATTGACACCGTAATTGATCGCAAGGGGGCCAAGACCGCCCTTGTAGCCCTGACCGACAGCGCGGAACTTGAATTCCGAACCATGGCGATAGACTTCACCGAGGATCATCGCGGTTTCGACCGACGCGTCTTCGGAAAGGTCGTAGCGGACGATCTCCTTGCCGGTCTTCTCGTTGACCAGACGGATGTAGGCATTCTGGACCTGGCCAAACGACTGGCGGCGCTGCTCGCCTTCGTGGATGGTCACGACGATCGCGACCTTGTCGATATCGGTCGGCAGCTTCGACAGGGTAATTCTGATCTGCTCGTCATCACCGTCACCGGCACCAGTGCGATTGTCGCCCTGATGGGCGACGGCGCCGCCGGCAACGCTCAGCTCACCATAGAAGCAGAAATCCTTGTCATTGCGAACCTTGCCGCCAGCGTTCAGCAGGAAGGCCGATGCGTCGAGGTCGAAGTCCTGGCCGTCGGTCGAGCGAGCGTCCCAGCCGAGACCGACCATGATCTCGTCGAGGCCCGGATCTTCCTTGGACAGCGAGACGTTGCCGCCCTTCGAGAGTGAGATTGCCATGGGATTTATCCTTTCCATGTTTGGCAGTGGCGGTTGATGGTTGCCGCCGGCGCTCCCGCCGAGAACGCCTGCGAATTCAGATGATGGGATGGCGGCAGAACAGGCTCTGCCGCCGCTCCGCTTCAGGTGGTGCGAACGCCCGGAACGACCTCGCCGGTCGGCAGGATGGCGTCAGCTTCGCCCTCTTCCTCGTATTCGTGCGGGAAGAGCTTCTTGTGACGGATCGAGGCCCACAGCGAGAGGCCGATGATCAGCGCGCCCACAAGGCCGGTGACGACTTCGGGCGTATGGACGCGAATGCTGATCAGCATGATCACGGCCAGCGCGACGATGGCGTAGAATGCGCCCGGCTCAAGGAAGCGGAACTCGCTGAGGTGGCCACCCTTCACCAGCGCGACGGTCATCGAGCGGACGAACATGGCGCCGATGCCGAGGCCAAGAGCGATGAGCAGGATGTCGTTGGTGATGGCAAAGGCACCGATCACGCCGTCGAACGAGAACGAGGCATCGAGGAATTCGAGGTAGACGAAGGACGCAGCGCCCGAGCGAACGACCTTGCCGGTGGTCGCGTCTTCCTCGCCGCCCATGAAGTCGCCGAACTTCTGCACGAGGAAGTAGACAGCAACACCCGAGAAGCCCGCGATCAGGAAGGTGCGCTGTTCGGCTGCGTCGAGCATGAACGAGAGCCCACCGATGATGGCTGCGGTCGCAAGGTAGGGAGCGAACGGAATCTTGGCGAATGCAGCCAGCGGCTTCTCGATGAAGCCGATCCAATGGTGCTCTCGATCTTCATCGAAGAAGAAGCTGAGGCCCACGAGCATCAGGAAGGCGCCGCCGAAGCCCGAGATGCCGATGTGGGCACCGGTGACGATCTCTTCGTAGAGCTTGTGATCTGTAATCGCGATGCGCGTTGCTTCCCACGGAGTGACCATGGCAGCGAACGAGACGATCAGGATCGGGAAGACGATGCGCATGCCGAAGACGGCGATGAGAATGCCCCAGGTGAGGAAGCGGCGCTGCCACTTCTCGTCCATGTCCTTGAGGATCGAGGCGTTGACGACGGCATTGTCGAGGCTGAGCGAGGTCTCCATCACGCCGAGCACGCCGGCGAGGAAGACCATCGAGAGGGCTGGGCCCAAAAGGCCGGTCTCGGTGTATCCGAGAACGCCTGCGAGGATGAGGCAAACGATCGTGAAGACGATCGAGCCGCGGAAGGCTTGCATGAGGCTATTTCCTATTTTCAGAAGCGTACCGGAACACGGACGATTCCCCCGTTAATCCTTGGTCGCCGAGCGCCAGTTGAAATAATATCCGAGGGATTCAGCGAACGGCTGCTGACTGTCGAAATACTGCATGTACCGCTCCATCTTGAGTTCACCATTTCGGTTCTCGATGGTGGCGATGCCGCAGAGACGCTTGTCGTTGCGCCCTTCATTCATACGCACTTCGATTTCCGGTTGGCCGGGAATGTTCATGCGGACGACGCCGTCGGTCTGCGTCCAGTTGGGCACGCCGTCATAGATCAGCGCGAAGACAGCAAGGCGCTCGAACTCGTCGAAATACTTGCCGTTGATCCGAATCGTCTCGCCAGCGGCGACTGCACCGGTGCGATCGTCACCTGAAAGCTCGATCCATGGATAGTTGTGGAAGGAACCAAAGGTGTTGCCCAGTGCCTGGACAATACCCCCGCTGCCGTCCTTCATCTCGAAGATCACACCAAGATCGAGGTCGATCTTCTTGGGGCCGCCACCGAAGAAACCTCGCTTGCCGGTATCCTGGTTCCAGTTGAGATTGAGGACAATCTCACCGAAGGTCGAGCCCTGCTTCTTGAGGCTGACGGTGGAGTTCGACTTCTCGAGCGAGATCTTGCGCAGCGAAACCGGCGGCGCGCTTGGCGGCGGCGGAGGAGGCGGTGGTGCAGGAGTAGGCCGCGGGGGAGCCGGTGGTGCCGGAATGACGGGAGGAGCAACAGGTGCAGGGGGAGGGTTGGTGTCGCCAACCTCGCCACCAAAGTGCGTCACAAGCGCAGCCAGGCCACCGTTGAAGCCGGCGCCGACGGTGCCGAGGCGCCAGCCGCTCGAATGGCGGTAGAATTCGACGAGCATGACGGCCTTCTCGCCCGAGAGGTACTGGGCGACGTCGAAGACGGCCTTGCCGCCGTCGATGCTGACGATCAGCGGGCGCGAGTTCGCTACCGGCTGGCTGTCATGCGTGGCAGTTAGCACGATGCGATCAATGCTTGCCGGTAGACGATCTAGCTCGAGGTTGAAGGTCGCGCTGTCTGAGTAGGCATTGAGCCTGATGGCCCCTTCCGGACTGTTCAGATTGCTGAACAACACGACGTAGCGATCATCGCCGATCTTCTTGTCGGCGTTGAGACCAAAGGCCGCGATGTCGATGCCATCGAGGCCGAAGTCGATCTTGACCGCGCACGCTGTGCCGATGCCAAGATCAGACAGCCCGCGTTTTTCGCCGCGTTGTAGCTGCATGGAGTTCCCCTGTTTCACATTGAAGAAGCCGGACCTTCGGAAAGGTCCGGCTTCAAGATACGCCGATCAGATGACGCGCTGGGCGTCGCCTACGAGGTTCTTCACGGTCTTGCCGTTGGTGCGATGGCCGATGGCCTTGAACGACCAGTCGCCACCGTTGCGGCTGAGGCAAGCGAGGATAAGGCCGGTGTGCGGCCCGCTGTCCGAGATCGGGAAGCGGGCCAGCTCGCGGCCGCCGTTGTCGACGACGCGGCCATAGGCATTCTCGACCTTGTCGAAGGTCTGACCACGGAAGCTGTTCACGGTGAGCACGACGTGCTCGACCTGGCGCGGCAGGCGGTCGAGATTGACGGCGATCGATTCATCATCGCCATCGCCTTCACCGGTCAGGTTGTCGCCGCTGTGGCGCACCGAGCCATCGTGGCTCTGCAGCTGGCCGAACCAGATCGTGTCGATCTCGTTCTTGCCAGCATCGAGGAGAAGTGCCGAGGCGTCCAGATCGATGCTGTCGCTGCCGCCGAAGACCTTGCCGAGGAAGCCCTTGGGCTTGGCGACATCCCAGCCCACGCCAAGGGTGATGCTGGAAAGGCCATTGGGCGCCTGCTTGGCGAGGCTGACGCTCTGGTTCTTGGTCAGTGAGATGGACATAGTCATCCTTTTTGGTCGAAAAATCGAAGATCAGTGAAAAGCGATAGCCGAGAATCTCGTCGAAGCCTGCGATGAATAGAGATGCAGATCTAAACGATTTCCTTCTTTCTCCTCACCTTGCGAAGTTCTTCACAAAGAATTTTTCGAGGGGTCGCCTCAAAAATTAAACGTTAAATCAACAATCTGGTGGGTGGGTATGCCATTCTAGGCAGAACAGCGGACAGGGCAGCCCTTCCATTGCAATGGTTTGCACTTATGGACATGCGGTAATGTCTGATCGGCCGGACCCCTCACCTGTTATTCTGCGGCCAAAGTCTCAGAATTGTGACAGACTTTCAAGCCCATGGCCGCAGCAAACTCTTTGACAGAGTTGCATGGATCCAAGGTCGAGGAATGTGATGCAGCGCACATTGCGGATGTGCGCTAGCAACCGAAACGGACATAAAATGGAAACGTGCGTTTTCCCGATCACGCCTTGTTCAAGCGCGAGGCAACCAGGGTCGAGATCACGTTGGGTATGAAGTCCTCCGTGAAGAGGTCTTCGCGTTCCTGTTCACGACGGTTCCGGCCCTTGCCGATAGCAAGGCCGGAGAGCATCGCTATCACGGCATCGAATGCGCTGGGGAGTGCCTCGACGGCTTCTGCCGGCCGAGGCTCGCTCGTTGCCGCCTTCTCAGCTTGTGCTTCGGATGATTGCCTGGTCAGCCCATAGTGACCACCCAGCGCGAACACGACGTGCCTACGAGCCAGAGATCGCAACACTGCACGGATATGCGAACGGGACTCGTGATGGTCGGCAAAGCCACCCTCTGCATCGGTGAGGGAGAGCACTTCAAAACGATCGCGGAATTGGGCGCTGGCCTTCCATGCTTGCAGAAGGCTCTCAATTTCCTTGAGGCTTAAGGTTTACCTTTCCGTGTTGTCACGAAGAAACTTCAGCATCTCCACCGCAACTTCCTGCCGCCTGGTTAAAGCTGCTGCATCGGTGGAAGGATTTGCTGATGCTTCAACGGCTTGCGCAACTGAAGCTGGAGTGTCAGCCGCAGCTTCGGCTTCGCCACCCGGATTGGGATGCTTCCGTGCCTCAGATGCTTGGGCGCGGGCATCAATCGCGCCCGCAACGCGGTCGAGATAGGCTTTGGCCAGAACCGCGCCTGCGTCTCCAAACTGGCGGGTAAAGTGAGCCTTGACGATCTCGTGAACCGAAGGTTGTGGAGCAACCGTCGGATCGAGGCTGATGGCAACAGGGCAGCAAAGGATTTCGGATGCAAACATGAGTTTAGCCTTGAAGAGAGGGGAGGGCTGGTGCGTCAGGCCTTGCTGTCGATGGACCATGCGCCCGGGCCATTCGCTGCCAGGGTCAGGAAGGCAAAGCAGAACAGCAGCGCAGTTTCGCCACCGTTTGCTATCGGCCAGAAACCATGGACGGCGTGCGCCATGAAATAGGCAAACGCCATCTCGCCGGCGAGGATGAGCGCTACAGGGCGGGCAAGAAGACCGACCAGCAACATCAGCCCGCCAACAACCTCGATAGCCCCGGCAATGCCCAGCAGGCTGCTGACTTCTATTTTCCCAGCCGCGTGGCGGACCGGCCAGGCAAAGAGCTTGGACGTTCCGTGGCAGATGAAGAGTGCGGCGGACATGATGCGCAGAGCCCCAAGGGACTCTTTGATATAGCGTTCGGTCATACGGACATACTAGGCTGTTGCAGCGAACATGTCATGCGCTCATCGCAGGTTCAATCGTTGGGAACGAGGTCGAACCGTCGCAGCAGGACCGAAAGCTTTTCCTTGTCACCCAGCACCCAGGCAGCAGTGGCTTCCCGCCGGAAGGTCACGTAGCCGCCTGCGACCCGCTTGGCCTCCATCGTAAAGCGCGAAGGATCGAGCAGGCCAAACGTCTCCTCATCCACAAGATGAGGGTATGTCGGGTCATATACGATCCCGGAATGCTGCCCCAATTCTGCGGCTGCAGCGACAACTGCGTGCAGCGTTGCCAGCGGCATCTGGTCGTTTCCGCCGATGGCTGCACAGACACCGAAGCCGGCGCCGCTCGCGTGCCATTCCATCACATGCTGTGGGACTGTCTCGCCGCGCAGGAGTGGCTCTACCGCAAGCGTCCAGGTGAGGTGGCTTCCTGCATGATGAGCATGAGCCAAGGCCTTGCCACGGCCAAGGCTGGGCATGTCCGTGCGCATCATCAGGTAGCAGTATGTTTCGGCCATTTTCGTCTCGCCATGTAGTGATTTGCAATATTGTGCCAAATCCCCACACCAAGCTTCACTGGAATGGGCGATGCTCATCGATACGATCGAGCCAGGCATCGACATCGAGTACCGTCAGGTATCCCCCGGGATAACAGGCTGCAGTATCGAACCAGGTCCGATTGTTGTGAGCAAACGGCCGCGTTACTGTCGAATGACCGTGGAATACGTGATCTATCCCGCTAACCTGGCAGGTGTAGGCTACAGGCTTGCCCTTTGCCTTGTGGGCTGCTTCCAGAAGATCCGTGATCGTGTTGCGCGACCAAAGGTTGAGACGCTTCGCCTCAATGTGCAGTGCAGCTGTGGGATCCTTGAGCGCAGCAATGTGTTTGCGCCAGTCGCGCCAGCAATCTGCATGCGCAAATCCGACATTGCGCCCTGCCGGCGTCGTGACAGTCAGCGCCAAGGGACCGCGCGAGAGCTGGCGGGCAAGCTCAGTTTGGCGTTCAGGCGCAAGTGTCAGAAACCAGCCGCCGCCATGTTCCGCGATAAGATCTGCTGATAAGTCTCCATCGAGGTAGCATTGCGCCAGTATGTCGTGATTGCCGACGCAGCGGTAGATACCGGGTCGTTCCAGCCATTGCACAACAGCTTCACTGGCTGGCCCGCGGTCGACAAGATCGCCGTTGATGATGAGTGCATCAAGGCGCTCTTCAAAGCCGATCCCCTCGAGGGCCTCGACGAGCTTCTCGTGCTCGCCATGAACGTCGGTCACGGCGAGCACGCGGCGATGCGCGCTAAGGTCGAGTTTCAGATGTGGAGTGAACATCTGAAAGCTCACGCGGCAGGCGGCTGCGGCGCCGACATATCGATGCCCAACTCACTCGACAGTTCCTTCAGGACATCGTTCGCGTTGTAATAGGCGACGACAATCCATCTGTCGCCGCGCTGCTGACAGTTGGCAATTTGCCCGCTGGGCCCATGCCGCCCGAATAGCCGTACAGACCTTCCCGTCGGACATTTGTCGCGAGGTGTGGTTAGGCAGACTGTCGGGAATTCACCATGGAACCGCCCGTCCTTGAATGCAGCGATGCTGT
>NZ_NCII01000117.1 GCF_002256775.1 Novosphingobium sp. 17-62-19
CAAACCGGAACTCAATCTCAGCAACCGTCCTGCCCTGCCGAATTTCGCGCCATTCGACACGGAAGTGCGCCAACTGGTCGATCTCGGACTTGGCCTTCTCAAGCACCTTGCGCCGAAGCTGAGCAAAGTCGGTGTATACCTCGGGTGGAATACCAAGGGCTGCTCGAAGCGCTTGCATGTCCCCCCTCCACGTCGCCTGACGACGATGCAAGCGAAGAGCACCCAGCTCATAAAGCTTGAGCGCATAGTTCGAACGAAAACCAAGGACCGCTTGGCGATTCAGGACAGCGTATGTCTCGGACGCTTGGATTAGCTTGCGCGCATCGGGCGTGAACTCCCATTCGATCCAGCCTGCTTCACCGCCCTCTTCTTCCGTTTCCTCCCGCGACCGCGAGATCAATGAAAACAGGAGCGTCGCCTTCTTGCCCCGCCAAGATTTGTCATCAACGGCGAAGAGCGTTCGGTGGAGTTCCTGGAGCATGTCGGTGATCCGCTCATTGCCCTTATGCCCGCGCCGAATGTCAGCTTTGCGAATTCGGTGTGGCCGATCCTCCCAAGCGTCTCCTCCCGCAGTCAAGATCATCAGGGCTAGTAGCCGAGACGCCGTGAGACTGAGCGATTCACCTTTGACGAACTTGATTTCGATGATGCTGCCTGGCTTGGCGAATTCATCTCCGCCCTTAGCTTTTAGAGCTGCGGCAACACGCATGGCACGCCCAGGAGATACTTCCTCCGCGGCCTCTTCAACACCTTTGGCTATTTGGCCAACTTCACTTTCCATGCCATATTTCGATCAGAATATGATTCTCGAGCCTTGCTTGCTGCCTGACCTGACCTCCTTCGTCAAGTCAGGTCAGGATGGAAGTGTGGTAGCCACCCCCAACTGGTCAGGATAGAAGCACAGCTACTCGGCTAGGAAAGCCGCAGACAAACACGAGTCGGCGTACCTTTGGCCTAATTTCGAATCTCGCCTTGATTTCTACGCCTTCGCGATTCAGCTATTCACGTTAGCGGGGCAGGGAACGCACATCCCTTTGATTCCCCCAATGAGTCAGGAAGGCCCCAAAGGGTCAGGCAAGTTCCCCCGATGGGTCAGGCTATTTCCCCCACAAGGTCAGGCAAATCCCCCCATGAGGTCAGCTATATGGCCATAAATACTTGTAAACGCGCCTCTTTTCGGCCCGTGAATCTGAATCCTTAGAATCATGAATCCTTCCGCTGCAAGCAGCGGCGTGTGTAAATTGACTTTTAGAAGATCAATCACTGATTCGTGTGCTCCAACATGGACAGTCCATCTGGCAAGAACAGAACACAGGATTCACTGCAGGGGGAGGGGAGCGGGGGCGAGCTGGGCGATTATGCCCCTTGTCAGCAATAACCCTACGTCAGAGTTACGCGCTCTCATTACCCGCCTCGGGGGCACGTGGTTCGGCAATACCGCGATGTGTCGGTGCCCTTGCCATGCCGACAGAACCCCGTCACTTTCGATCCGCCAGGGTGATCGAGCCATTCTCGTGACGTGCCACGCAGGTTGCGACAGCCGAGACGTACTCACAGCTCTTCGGAGCATCGCCGAACTCCCAATCGTCGATGCCTCTGGCGTGACCTCCAGCTTCCAGCGCAGCACTGGAATTCAGCTCACCATCTGGCGAGCTGCTCGTTCAATCGAAGGAACGCTAGCCGAACGATATGTGCGTGAGGTCCGCCAGATCTGGGCACCACTCGAAGACCTGCGCTTTCACCCCCGGTGCCCACGAGGGCAGGGGAAGCTGGCCAGCTTTGAGCCGGCACTCCTCGTCGCGATGCGCAAGGCAGGCGCGATCGCCGCGATCCAGCGGATTTTCCTCGATCCGTCGACAGCGGGCTACACCGAGAAGCGCGTCCTCGGCCAGGCCATCGGCGCTGCGTGGACCAACGGGCAGCCAGGCAAGACCATCGGCATATGCGAGGGCTTCGAGACTGCGGCTGCGTATACGTCGCTCACGGGTATCCAGGCCTGGGCGACCATGGGAGCCAAACGCTTTCACCAGGTCGACATCCCGGCGTCAGTCGAAACCGTGATCCTGCTGGCGGACAACGACGCCGAGGGCAGGCGGGCACGCGATCACGCAGCCGAATCCTACCGACGCCCCGGACTTGCAATCGAGACCGAATGGCCGCCGGGCCGCATGAACGACTGGGCGCAGCTCCTAAAGCGGTGAGAGGAGGGGGGCTGGAGCGGACGTGCCGCTGATCGGCGCAAGCTCAGGAGATCTCCGCATGACCACAACGATCCCGCGCGCGAGCGCCATTCTCGGCGCTGCGCGCACACTTGCCGCCAAGCTGCTCGCTTACCAAACTGATGGGGCTGTTCCGATCGACCGTGCCGCACTGAGCGCGGCCATGTCCGAGAGTGCAGCCGGCAGCGACGCAGAAGGGGCGTGGCAGCAGCGCGACAGTTTCGAAGCGCTGGAAGTTGCGCTCTCCCTGACCATTCCCGAGCTGGTAGGCCGCATGGACGTCGGCGCGGCGATCGCCACGTTGGAGGCGCTGGCGAAAGAACTGCCAACCCACACGGTACGCAGCGAGGATCAGATCCAATTCCAGCAATTCTCCACGCCGCCGACATTGGCTCGCCTTGCAGTTCATATGGCGAGGCTTTCGAGCGATGACGTGTTGCTCGAGCCAAGCGCAGGCACCGGGATCATCGCTTCGCTTGCCAAGGGCGCGGTCAGGGACCTGATCCTCAACGAACTCGAGCCAACCCGCGCGAACCTGCTTGAGGCCGTGTTTCCGGATACGAAGGTTTACCGCCACGACGGTGCGAAACTCAGCGCGCTGCTCTCCGGGACAGAACGGCCGAGCGTTGTTCTGATGAACCCGCCGTTCTCGGTATCGCAATCACGTGGGCAAGATCAGAATACTGCCGCCAGGCACCTCCGGGCTGCTCTGGATCATCTGCTGCCGGCTGGCCGGATCGTCGCGATCATGCCGGACTGGTTCTCACCTTCTGACAAGGACGAAGAAACGTTCCGGCGCACCCTCGAAGGCGCCCGGCTCGTCCTGTCGCTCCGTCTAGACAAGGGCGGCTACGCCAAGCACGGCACCGGGATCGCCGTTCGCGTGCTGGTGATCGACAAAGTGCCAGGCGAGATCGGCGTATCCACGATCAACCGCAGTTCGGTCGGCGAACTATTCGCAGCGTTGCCGCCGGTGCCGCCCCGGGCGCCTTTGTGTGACCCGACGCAATCAGCTGCACCCCGACCCAAGCTCAGCCTGTTTCGCTCGGTGAAGACCGGTCCATCCCGGCCTGTGATCGTGCGGGCGGCACAAGCCAATGAGGTTCGCCCCGTCGCCTACGAAGTGCTGGACGAACCTGCGGCCATGGGCGAGCAGCGCGGGGTCTATGCCGACTATCGTCCCTCGCGCGTCGTGATCGCGGAAGCTGGAGAACACCCGACCCACTTGGTCGAGTCGGCAGCCATGGCTTCGATTGCGGCGCCAAAGCCCAGCTATGTGCCATCTCTGCCCGAGCGGACTGTTACAGCGCGACTGTTGTCCGCCGCCCAGCTCGAAACGGTGATCTATGCCGGCGAGGCCTGGTCGCGTGATCTCCATGGCCGTTTCAGCCATCCGTCCAGCGAAGTGGCGCTCAAGGAGGACCCGGACGGCCAGCTGTACCGTACCGGCTTTTTCCTCGGCGATGGCACCGGAGCGGGGAAGGGCAGGCAGGCCGCCGCCTGCATTCTCGACCAGTGGCTCAAAGGCAATCGCCGCCACATCTGGATTTCGAAGAACGCGCCTCTGCTCGAGGACGCCCAGCGCGACTGGACCGCAATCGGCGGACTGCCGTCGGATATCCTTGAGCTCTCGCGCTGGAAAATCGGTGAAGAAATCACCGCACCCGAGGGCATCCTGTTCGTGCCCTACGGCACGCTCAGGAGCTCGCGCGTCGAGGACACCCGGCTTGACCAGATCGTGCGCTGGGCTGGCGAAGACTTCGAAGGCGTCATCGTCTTCGACGAAGCCCACGAAATGGGGGGCGTTGCTGGCGGGGAAGGGGCCTTGGGGCAGAAGCAGGGCTCGCTTCAGGGCATCGCCGGTGTCCTGCTCCAGAATACGCTACCGCGCGCCCGGGTGCTCTACGCCTCGGCAACGGGAGCATCCGACGTCAACAACCTCGCCTATGCGGTCCGTCTCGGTCTGTGGGGGCCGGGCACGGCGTTTGCGGCCCGCGAACAGTTCATCAGCGAAATCCGCGACGGCGGAATTGCTGCGATGGAACTGGTTGCCCGCGATCTCAAGGCATCCGGGCTCTACCTCGCCAGGGCGCTCAGCTTCACCGGGATTGAGTACGATATCCTCCGCCACGATCTGACCCCTGAACAGATCGCGGTCTACGACACCTACTGCGAGGCCTGGACGATCATCCACCAGAACCTCGAAGCCGCGCTCGAACTTACCGGCATCGTCGATGGTCTTGAGAACAGGACGCTCAACAGTGGCGCCAAGGCGGCGGCGCGCAGCCGGTTCGAGGGCACCAAGCAGCGCTTCTTTGCGCAAGTCCTGCTCAGCCTGAAGCTCCCCTCGATCTATCCCGCAATAGATGAGCATCTGGCCAGCGAAGAAAGCGTGGTCGTCCAGCTCGTCAGCACGGCGGAATCGATCCTCAACCGGCGTCTCAATGAGCTAGATCCTGATGAGCGTGAGGCGCTGGAACTGGACCTATCGCCACGCGAGTATGTGTAATGTTGAGCTCAACATTAGATCGCTTCTTTGCAGTCGCAGTTTATGTCGAGCGTGGCGGCGGGAGGCGCAGGTTTTCTTCGGTTTTCCATGATTTCACTCCAGATAATTACAGTTCCTTCGACCTCAACAAGTCGAAGGAAGCTACATGCGAACAAGATCATCATTGCCGTTTCGAGCGGCCCCGCTCCGGGTCGAAGACCCGCCCAGTCACGGCACCCTACTCACCGCATTCCTCTCCTCTCTGTCGCTCGACGAGAGGTCAGCCTGTGCGGTTCTGTTTGGCGCTGCTGCCCGCCATTTCCTGCATTGGCTGGAGCTGCATGGGATCGCAGTCCGCACGATCGACGATCGGGCTGTTCGGCGGTTCGAGAAGCACCGGTGCCGGTGCCACCGGTATTCGGCGCAGCAGCCAGTATATAAGGCGGACATTGCAGCGCGGGTCAGACGCTTCGTCCGCTTCCTGGAAGATCAAGGCTACGTCGAAGTCGACGACGGGATCGACGATTTGCCACGGCACCTCGCCGACTATTTCGACGCGATCAATAGTCTGCAACTCGCGCAGGGACCGGCGCAGTCCTATCGATCCGAGGCCGAGCATGTCGTGGCCTGGCTTCGCATTGCGCGACGACGGTGGGCCGATATCGACGACACGATCATCGACCAGTACGCCGTGCATGATTGCCGTTGCCCGGTCTGGCGCAAGCGGGGCAAGCTGGTCGCCACGGGCACCAAGCGGCGGCGGCGCTGCGCTCGGCACTTCGTCGAGTTTCTGCGGGGTCGGGGCGTCATCCCATCGGTCGAACCGGTGGTGGACGATAACCCGCACATGGCGGCATATCTTACATGGCTCAAGCAACATCGCGGCGCGACCGACGAGACGATCCGGCGTTACCGGACCGATATCACGCGGCTCATGCCCATGCTCGGCGAGCCTTCACAATGGGATGCAGCCGCTCTCAGGCGGGCATTCCAACGACGAAGCAAGGAGACGCCGGGTTCGGCATCGCTGCTCGTCACGATAATGAGGAGCTACATTCGGTTTTTGATCGTGCAAGGCGAGTGCCGACCGGCATTGTTGCACGCGATACCATCAGTGCAGCGCTACCGCCTTTCGGCGTTACCCCGTCACGTCGACCCGGCCATGATCGAGAAGATCATTGCAGCCTGTCCGACCGATCGGCCGGTGGAAGTCCGCGACAAGGCCATCATTCTCCTGCTCGCCAGGCTCGGACTGCGAGCGGGCGATGTCCGGGACATGCGGCTCGACGATATCGATTGGCGGGGCGGGTACATCCGGGTCAAGGGCAAGACCCGAAGGCCGGACCGGTTGCCACTGCCGCAGGATGTCGGCGACGCGATTCTGGCATATCTTGCGGCAGCCCGCCCGAAGGCCGTCGAAGACCATCTGTTCCTGCGCGTGCAAGCTCCGTTCCGGCCATTCAGCTCGTCCGCGGAGATCGCAGGCATCGTCGCACGCACGCACGAGCGCGGTGGGATCGGAGGGGTGCCGACCGGGTCGCACATATTCCGGCATTCGCTTGCCACCAACTTGCTGCGCGCGGGCGCGGGCCTGGAGTCCGTAGGGACCATCCTGCGTCACAGCTCGCCCGAGACCACTGCCATCTACGCCAAGGTCGATCTGCCGATGCTCATGAAGATCGCGCAGCCCTGGCCCGGAGACCTGCCATGTTGAACACACACATCTCAAGATACGTCGCTTTGCATCGCAGCCTGGGCCGGAAGTATTCCGAACAGGACCGGATGCTCCGCCAGTACGCTGCCTACGCCGAGGGTTTCGGCGATCGGCACACTCAGGTCCAGCGCATCTACGACTGGTGCCACACGTCGAGCTCACAATATGTGGCCCGCCGGAGGTTCGACACCGCACGTAACTTCAGCCTTTTCGCTCATGCCGAGGATTCGGGCCACGAGGTTCCACCTGCGGGCGTTTTCGGCCGAGGCAAGCGGCCCCGCCCCACGCCCACGATCATCAAGCCCGAGCAGGTCCGGGCGATCATGACGGCGGCACTGGGCGTTCCTCCCAAGGGCATGATCAGCCCGTACACTTATCACTACCTGTTCGGTCTGCTGGCCGCGACAGGACTCCGGATTTCCGAGGCCCTCGCGTTACAATGCAGCGATCTGGTCGAGGATGGCCTGATCGTCCGCAACGGCAAGTTCGGTAAACAGCGGCTTGTAGCGTTGCAGCCATCGACCCGTCAGGCGCTCGAAGCATATCTCGCCACCCGGGCAAGGCTCGGTGCCACGGGCAATGACCTGTTCGTGACCATCCGGGGAAGAGCCCCCCATAAAGTGCGCGCACACATCGTGTTCGTCAGGCTGGCCCGACAGCTTGGATACCGCGGACCAACTGGAACGGCCGGGATGCGGCTACACGACTTGCGGCACACTTTCGCCGTGCGTTCCCTTGAGTCCTGCCCACCCGACAGGGAGGCGATTGCACACCACATGGCCGGACTCAGCGTCTATCTTGGGCACGCGTCGGTCGCCAACACGTATTGGTATCTCGAGGCCACGCCGGTGCTGCTGCGCGACATCGCGGCCGCCAGCGAGCAACTTTACCGGGGAGAGGCCGCATGACGGCGCTCGCTCCGCATCTCTCGGCATACCTGCGTGAACATCTGCCACGCGAACGCGCTGTCAGTCCGCACACGGTGAAGACCTATGCCAACTGCTTCGTCCTCCTCGTCCAGTTCGCTGCCGGTCGGCTGAAGCGCCGACCGACCGATCTTGAGATCGAGGATCTCGGCACCGACATGATCATGGCCTTCCTTGACCATGTCGAGACCGGTCGCGGCAGCTGCGTGCGGACCCGCAACGGCAGGCTCGCCGCGATCCGGTCCTTCTTCCGGTACATAGAGTATCGCATTCCGGCCTGCCTGGACCAGGCGCTCCGCGTCAGATCGATCCCGACCAAGAAGACCGACAAGGCGCTGATCGACTACCTCGACCGGGCCGAGATCAAGGCGTTGCTCGACGCCCCCGATCCCCGCACTCGCCTTGGCACACGCGATCGCGCCATGCTGCATCTGGCCTATGCCGGCGGGCTCCGGGTATCGGAACTTGTGTCGCTTCAGCTGCGCAATTTCCCGGACCGCTCCCTGTCCACCGTGCACATCATGGGCAAGGGTCGGCGTGAACGGGTCCTGCCGCTCTGGAAGGAGACCCAGTTCGCATTGCGCGCGTGGCTTGCGATACGGCCCGACGCGCAAGCTGCCGAGATATTCCTCAATGCCAACGGGCAGCCTATGACCCGTGACGGGTTTGCATTCCGACTGGCTGAACACGTCAAAGCAGCGGCGGCAAAGCAGCCGTCGATCCTCGGCAAACGGGTTACGCCGCATGTGTTGCGCCATTCCTGCGCGATGCACACGCTCGCGGCGACCGGGGACATCCGCAAGGTCGCGTTGTGGCTTGGCCATGCCAGCATACAGAGCACCGAGACCTACCTGCGGGCCGATCCCGAGGAGAAGCTGCAAATCCTCGCGGCTCACGGTGCCCCCGCCATCAAGCCCGGGCGCTTCAAGCCGCCATCCGATGCCCTGATTACCATGCTTACCGACGTTCGAAGGCGGGCCTAGCCCGTCTCCGAACATTCCCCCTGACCCTCATATTATCTGGAGTGAAATCATGGAAAACCGAAGAAAACCTGCGCCTCCCGCCGCCACGCTCGACATAAACTGCGACTGCAAAGAATATATCATCGATTATCTCGAGCGCGCATTTCCGACGCGGCAAATGCGCGTCTTCACCGACGATACCGGGACGCCAAGGTCCGTCCCCATGGAGGACGAA
>NZ_NCII01000118.1:0-890 GCF_002256775.1 Novosphingobium sp. 17-62-19
CCGGTAAAATGCCGTCCTTTGAAATCGTTCATCGCAACTGACCTTGACAGTACATGAGCCCAATCTTGGAAACCGTGTCAGAGTTTGCAACAGAGCCGCCGTGATGATCGCCCCGGTCTTGCCGCCTGCCTGAAATCGTTGCGCGACGGCGATGTCCTCATCGTTTGGAAGCTCGACCGGCTCGGCCGAACGCTCACCCACCTGGTCAGCACGGTGCAGAATCTGTCGGATCGCGGTATCGGTCTGCGGGTGCTCACCGGCAAGGGCGCGCAGATCGACACCACGACGCCATCGGGCCGGATGGTGTTCGGCATTTTTGCCACACTGGCGGAGTTTGAGCGGGATATGATCCGCGAGCGCACCATGGCTGGCCTGGCCGCTGCCCGCGCGCGGGGACGCAAGGGTGGCCGCAAGTTCGCCCTCTCCAAGGCCCAGGTGCGGCTCGCTCAGGCTGCTATGGCCCAACGCGACACGTCCGTTTCCGACCTCTGCAAGGAACTCGGGATCGAGCGCGTCACTCTCTACCGCTATGTCGGTCCCAACGGGGAACTCCGGGATTACGGTCAGCGCGTGCTTGCTGCCAAAACGCGATGATGATGACGGGAGCCCCGATCAAACGTACCCAAGCGGACGCCGCAGACGTTGCAGACCTGTACAACCGTTGCAGCGACTATTTCCTGTTGCAGGACGGGGCCGCGCCCACGCTGGACGATGCTCGCGAGCTTTTCTCCGATGTGCCGCCCGAAAAGAGCGCCCACAATCAAGCTGTCCTGGGATGGAAGGGGCCTGGCGGCCTATATGCAATCGCGGCCATCCTCCGCGATTATCCGCGTGATGGCACATGGTATCTCGGCTTCATGATCGTAGATGCCGCACAGCGTGGTCGTGGC
>NZ_NCII01000118.1:982-9331 GCF_002256775.1 Novosphingobium sp. 17-62-19
TTTCTGGCGCGACCGTAGAAGGCAGCAACAAGTAAGATCTCGCGCCGGCTATCTGGGCGAGCTTGGCGTAGGATTCCGCCCCCTCCCGCAAACGCCCCCTACACCAGCTTCCCGTTCGAAATCTATGGGGCTGAGATAGCCAAGGGTCGAGTGCCGCCGGGTCGGGTTGTAGAAGCATTCGATATAGTCGAACACGTCGGCCTTCGCCTGGGCTCTGGATCGGTAGACCTTCTTCCCGATCCGCTCGGTTTTGAGGGATGAGAAGAAGCTTTCCATGGCGGCATTATCCCAGGAGTTTCCGGACCTGCTCATCGAACAGGTGACGCCATTATCTGCCATGAGCCGCTGGAACTGCTCGCTCGTATATTGGCTGCCCTGATCCGAATGGTGCAGCAGGGCGTCGGGCTTGCCACACCATCAGATCGCCATGATGAGGGCATCCGTGACAAGCTGCGCTATCATGGTGGCGCTCATCGACCAGTCCCCCCTCTGCGGGAGAACAGGTCAATGACGGCGGCCACGTAGAGCCATCCTTCTGCGGTCCAGATATAGGTGAAGTCTGCCACCCATTTCTGGTTGGGCCTAGCCGAGTAATCTTGTTTGGGAACGGCCCCAACGCCTTCATCGCCGTAGTGCGAACAGCCCGGCTAAGCCGGCTAAGGCACTCGCGGCGAAGAGAGCTACAGGATTGGACTGGCCCGTCAGGTGCATCATGAGAGCTGCGATAAGCGCGCCGACCGTCTGGCCGACAAGCCTGCATTGGGCCAGCATGCCAGCAGCCGCCCCGGCGCGGTCGAGCGGTGCGTTGCGCAACATGACGTTGTTGTTGGGCACCTGGAACAGGCCATAGCCGATGCCGCAAAGCGCCATGGCGAAGCCGATCAGAGGTTCGGCCAGCCCTTTTGTAATGACGATTGCGAGCATGATCAGCACACCGGCCATGAGCATGAGCCCGCCCGCGCTCATCAGACCCGCCCAATGCTTGTCGGCGTGCCGCCCCGCGAGCGGCGAGGTGAGCGCGACGCCGATCGGGAATGGCAGGATCAGCAGGCCAACCGTGGCAACGCTTAGATCGAGATGGCCTTCGAGCAGGAAGGGCAGGGCGATGAGCAGGCACATCTGCGCTGCGAAGGCGCAGATCGAGGCGCCATAGGCCCGGCGCATGCGCGGGATACGGATGAGATCGAGGGGGATGAGCGGCCGGGGATCGAAGCGAACATGGCGAAGCAGCAGAAAGCCGGCCCCAATCCCGATGGCCGCCATCGTCATGAGCCAGATCGACAAGCCGCCATGCACCCCTTCCGAAACCGCGAGAAACAGCGCACCGAACATGACGGCGTTCAGAACGCTGCCCCATCCATCAAAACGAACACTTACCGGCGCGTTGCGTGGTCCAAAGCGGTGGACCAGCAGGAAGGCGACAAGACCGGCAGGGATGTTGATGAGAAACAGCCAGGGCCAGTCGGCGATCGAAAGGACAAGTCCTGCAAGGCCCGGCCCGGCGGCGGCCGTGAAGGACACCACGAGCGTGTTGTAGCCGATTCCACGCGCGAGGCGATCGGGCGGCCAGGTCACGCGCATCTGGACGCCGTTGACGCCCATCATCGCCGCGGCACCGAGCCCTTGCGCGAACCGGCAGGCCGCAAGGAATTCGAGGGTTGGTGCGACCGAGCAGCCCAACGACATGAGCGTGAAAAGGACCATGCCGCCCTGATAGACGCGGTGATAACCGATCCGTTCGCCCAGCGCCGCGACGGGGAGAAGGGCCATCACCACCGCGATCTGGTAGGCCGTCACCACCCAGGTCGTTTTCGCGGGCAGCACGCCCAGATCATGGCCGATCGTAGGGAGTGCGATATTGGCGATCGAGCTATCCAGCGCGGACATCGCCATGCCCAGCCACAGGCCGGCGAGCGCCCAGTGGCGGCGTGGCGGCTGCAGTCCGCCCGGTGGGTCATAGCGGCCGCTGGGCGGCGTGTTCACTGCCCGGTCAGGCCGGCATAGCGATCCGTTGCGCGCACGAGCTGATCCAATATGCCCGGTTCCGACCAGGCGTGGCCGGCCCCCTCGACGAGATGGAAGTCCGCTTCCGGCCAGGCGCGATGGAGCTCCCACGCGGTGCGGGTGGGGCAGGCCATGTCATACCGTCCCTGCACGATCGTGCTTGGAATACCGCGCAGCTTGTGGGCGTCACGAATGAGCTGATCCTCCTCCAGCCAGCCGCCATGCACGAAATAATGATTCTCGATGCGGGCGAAGGCGAGAGCGAAGTGCGGATCGCCGAAGCCGGACGAGGTGTCGGGGTCGGGAAGCAGGGTGAGCGTACGGCCTTCCCATAGGCTCCACGCCCTGGCGCATTCCAGCCGCATGGCCTCGTCGGTGCCGGTCAGGCGCTTGCGATAGGCCGCGCGCAGGTCGCTCCGTTCTTCCAGCGGAATGGGGGCGATGAACGCTTCCCATTTCTCGGGATGCACTTCCGAGGCGCCGAACTGATAATACCAGTCCAGCTCCGTTTCGCGCACAGTGAAGATGCCGCGCAGCACCAGTTCGCTGACATGAGCCGGATGCGCCTCCGCATAAGCGAGCGCCAGCGCCGATCCCCATGAGCCGCCGAACACCAGCCATTGCTCCACGCCGACCAGCGCACGCAGTCGTTCGATGTCGGCGACGAGGTGCCAGGTCGTGTTCGCGTTCAGCCCGGCATGGGGTGTCGAGCGCCCGCAACCGCGCTGGTCGAACAACAGTACATCGTAATGGTCGGGATGAAAGAGGCGGCGATGATTGGGCGAAATCCCACCGCCCGGTCCACCGTGCAGAAAGACGGCCGGCTTGGCGCCGGGCGTGCCGGAGCGCTCATAATAGACGATGTGGCCGTCCCCGACATCGATCGTTCCGGTCTCATAAGGCTCGATAGCGGGATAAAGCGTGCGAAGCTCAGTCATGTGCTGCCTGATGCAGCCTGCGCGGCACGAGGTCCAGCACCGTTTCGGCGTCCGCCTCCACTACGGCCTGCGCCATAAGATCATGGTCCGGCGCACGATGGCAGGCGGGGTCTGTCCGGCCGACGTCGCCGGTCATGGCCAGCGCCTGACAGCGGCAGCCGCCCCAGTCGATCTCACGGCGGTCGCAGGCCCGGCATGGCTCTGGCATCCAGTCCGTGCCGCGAAAGCGCGTGAAGGCATCCGATGCCTGCCAGATGTCGCGCAGCGATGTTTCGCGCACCGAGGGGAAGGTGAAGCCGGGCAGCGTCTCGGCCGCGTGGCAGGGCAGGGTCTTGCCGGACGGAGAGATGTTGATGAACCGATTGCCCCAGCCGCCCATGCATGCCTTGGGCCGGGAGGCGTAATAATCGGGCACTACATAGTCGATGGCGATGCGGCCCTTGAGCCGCGCACGGGCGGCTTCGACGACAGCGTTCACATAGTCGAGCTGCTCGCGGCTCGGCAGAAGGGCGTTGCGGTTGAGCAGGGCCCAGCCATAATATTGGGTGTGGGCGATCTCCATGCGCTCGGCTTCCAGTGTTTCGCCCAGCGCGATCATCGCTTCCACGCGTTCGATATTCTGCTTGTGGATGACGAAATTGGCGGTGAGCGGCAAACCTGCCTCTCGAATGCGCCGCGCCGCCGCCAGCTTCTTTTCATGGCCGCCGCGATAGCCGCCGAACCGGTCGCCGCCGTCATGCGTAGCGTCCTGAAAGCTCAGCTGAATATGGTCGATGCCGCCCGCCAGCAGGGCCGCCATCGCCTCATCGGTGAGCAGCACGCCCGAGGTGATGATATTGGTGTAGAGCCCGGCCCGGCTGGCATGGGCTACCAGTTCCGGCAGATCACGCCGGGCCATCGGCTCGCCGCCGGAGAAATGGACCTGCAGGATGCCGATCGCCGCCGCCTGATCCAGCACATGGCGCCAGTCATCGGTGGAAAGCTCCGTCTTGGGCGCGTCCATCTGCAACGGGTTGGAGCAATAAGCACATTGCAGCGGACAGCGGTGCGTGAGTTCCGCGATCAGGCCCATGGGCGGCGCGGGCTGAGTCATGACGGTTCGGCGAGGGTCAATGTGCCGCGCGTGGCAAGATCCTCCAGCGCGGCCACCACGTCCGTCGCGATCATGTCGCGCGGCGCCTCGAACCGGGCGGCGAGGTCATCGACAATAGCGTCGATGCTGCGCGTGCCATCGATCAGCTTGAGGATTTCGACTGCGATCTCGTCCGGCATGAAGAGCTTTTCGGGCGCAAGCAGCACCCAGGCATCGCGCACTGCGTCGAAACGGAATTTGGCCCCGCGCCGGAACGCCGGGACGGCGCTCTCCGTCGTCACGCGTCGGTTTCCGGCACGAAGGCGCCCGGCGGGATCATGCCCGGCGACACATAGGCAAAGTAAAGCCCGTCGAGCTGGCACCAGAGCACATCGCATTTGAAGCGCAGGGCGGCGAGCACGGCCTGCTGCTTCTCCACCGTGTCGGCATGGGCCTTAACATAGGCAAGCGCCCAATCGCTGTCTTGCGGTGCCTGGGTCAGGCGCGGCGTGAAATAGGCCAGCGTTTCCCGCGTGATCCAGTCATAATTGGCGAGCATGCCGGAGACGCGCTCGGCGATGATGGTGGGCGAGAAAAGCTCCGTGAGCGAGGAGGCGACAGCCTCCAGCAGCGACTTGTCGCGCACGAAGTGGACATAGGCGTCCACGGCGAAGCGGGTTTCGGGCAGGATCTGCGTGGTGCTTTCCACCAGCGCGCGGTCGAGGCCCACGCCTTCGGCCAGCTTCAGCCAGCGTTCGATGCCGCCGGGCTTCTCGCCATCGCCATCATGATCCTCGATCCGCCGCCGCCATTCGCGGCGCTCCTCCGCCGTGGGCAGGCGCGCCATCAGGGTCGCGTCCTTGGCGGGGATCGACGCCTGATAATAATAGCGGTTGAGCGCCCACGCCTGGACCTGCGCCCGATTGAGATTCCCGTCATGCAGCAAGCGATGGAAGGGGTGGTGGATATGGTAGCGCTCGGCGCCGATCGCGCGCAGCGCGGCTTCCAGTTCGTCGGGCGTCAAGAGGGCGTCGGTCAAAGCGTGAACTCCATGCCGTCTTCGCCGACGATCCAGCCGGCCGCTTCCGCTTCGGCATGTTCGGGGCTGTCGGCCAGCAGGACGGGATTGCTGTTGTTCATGTGGATGATGACCTTGCGCCCGACATGGACCGGGGCGAGCGCCGCGATCGTGCCGTCAGAGCCGCCGAGGCTCATATGGCCCATGCGCTTGCCGGTCTTGTGGCCGATGCCGGCGGCGATCATCTCGTCGTCACGCCAGAGCGTGCCGTCGAAGAAGAGGATGTCCGCGCCCTCGATTCGCGCACGCAGATCGTCCGTTATCGCGGCGCATCCGGGGATGAAGAGCAGGCGGTGGTCGCCATCCCGGATCTCCAGCCCCACCGTGGTATCGTCGACGACGATCGGGGGCGGATCCGCGCCGTCTCCTTCCAGATAGAGCGGCACCTTGCCGGGCACCGCGAAGAAGCGTGCGGTGAGCGCGTCGTCTAGCGCGAAGGGCATGTCGAGCGCATGCGCGCCGCGAGTCACCACGTCGCGCGCCAGCACCTCGAAGATCGGATTGGCATCCAGCACATAATGGATGCGGCGGGTGGCATGGACCGCGAAGGGCTGGCGCTCGCGCAGGGTGAGCAGGCCCGCGATCACATCCACATCGCCGCCGGTCAGCACGACCCCGGCAATGGGGCTGTCGCGCAGGCCATTGCGTGGATGGAGGGCAGGGGTCGCATTGATCTGCTGGCGCAGGTCGGGCGCGGCATTGAGGATGAACCAGCGTTCACCGTCATGGCTGACAGCAACGCTAGCCTGGGTACGTAGGGGCGCGAGAAAATCTCCGCATCGGGCGCGGTTGCAGCCCGGTGCGTTCGAGTTCCACTGGGGGAAGCCGCCACCTGCCGCTGCCCCCAGTATGATGATTTGCACGATCTTATGCTCAGGCGGTCAGTTCCGCACAAGCGTAGCAGTTGATTTCCGCGCCGAGCGCAATCTCACGAATCTTGGGCGTCTTCCATTTCATTGTTCAGTTCTCCTCTACCGCTTTCTTGTGCTGCACTCGGTTGCACCGCCGGGCCATCCTTGGGCAGGTCGCTTTACGACCATGTTCAATGGATGGGGCTATGATCGTCGAATCTAGTAACAAGACGCTAACAGTGGCAGCTGGTAAGGCGCAAGTGACCAAAGGACCAACGATCATAAAGGAATGGCGGGTGGACCCGATACGGGGCCAATGCGAGAGGACGCTTTCATAGGAGAAGTATTTTGGATTGCTTACGAATCTGCTGAAGGGCAGCTCCGCCATTTAGCCAGTGGGCCGTCCGATGTTGGATATGAACGCTGGCGGAGTGGTGACTTCAAGAGCCTGCGGCAATGGGATGGTTTAACGCATCCATATCGACTTGGGTCAGCGTTAGTGCCGCGCCGGCCACATTCTCCTCAAGATGTGCGATCTTCGAGGTCCCCGGGATGGGAAGAATGACTTTGCTTCGCCTCAAGATTCAAGCCAATGCAACCTGGCTCGCCGAAGCGCCATGTGGCCTGCTGCCGGTTTGGCGGACACCGAGATAGGCTCAATCAGGCTACACCCGCTTCCCGTTCGAAATCTATGGGGCTGAGAGTCCTCTCTGATTGGGGCTTCCTAGGTCAAGCTGCTTCCTCGATTTCTTGATCGTTCCCATGGATCACTCGCTTCTCTCCGCGGTCGGCGCGTGGCCGCCGCATAATGGGGTCAGGAGAGCGGGACGCCTCAAGCTGTTTCGCGACCTTCAGGGTATCTGAGGATCCGGACTCTCAACGAGGTCATTCCGCCCATCGTCCCCATGGGAACGATCGCTACCCGTCTTTTCAGACGGGAACTGGTTCGCGTCTCCTCATACTGCGGCGAGCGCTGGCGACTTGCCCCAGCGGAACTCGGCTTGGTCGCTCCACATACGGTGCAGGATGACGGCAAGCTTGCGAGCCACGGCGACGCGGGCTTTGGCCATGCCGCGCCGCTGGGCAACGCGCATGCCCCACGCTTTTAGCGTTGACCATTTCTGGCAGCGCGTCAGCAGAGTATGCGCCGCCTCGTACAATGCGGTACGGGCAAGCTCGTCGCCACATCGGCTGATGCGGCCCTGGACGTCGGTTTCGCCAGACTGGTAGCGGCGGGGCGTGAGCCCAAGATGAGCGCCGACGTCGCGGGATCGTCGAAAGCGCTCGGGCTGATCAATCGTCGCCCTGAAGGTGAGCGCGGTCAGCGGCCCCACACCTGGCACCGTCATCAGCCGCCGGCATATCGGCTCAACCCTGACCGCTTCCAGTACGCGCTTCGTCAAATGGTCGATCTGGCGCACCATCACGTCGAGCACTGCTAGCAGCGGTTCGACGATATCGGAGATGGCATCATCGACTGACGCAAGTTCGCGGACCCGGCCGGGGAAGAGCTTGCGCGGTGGTGTTCCCAGCTTGAGCCCGACCTCACGGAGCACGGCCCGCACCGCGTTCTCGATGTCGCGCTGCTTGTTCAACATAGTGCGGCGTGCGCCGAGCAGCGCGCGGGCCGATCGGCACGGCATGCTCTTCACGTGGACCGCTCTATACCACCCTGTCCGGATAATCTGAGCTAGGCCACGAGCGTCGTTACGGTCAGTTTTGTTTGGCATCGCGCCCATTGCCGCCTTGGCTGCTCGCGTTTCGATGCACAGTGCTGGCAAGCCAGCGCGCGTCAGACCCTGATGCAGCCACGACGACAGCGAGCATGCCTCCAGCCCAACGCGCTCGAAGCTCAGGCCGGTAGCGGCCAGCGTCTCGACCACCGCATCGGGCTCACTGGTAGCACGAAGCTCGCGGATCACTTTGCCCGCGTTATCGACAATGCAGATCGCCGTCTCTTCCAACGATACATCCAATCCGGCATAATAGCTCATGGTTGCTTCTCCTCATGGTTGTGGCCGCACACACGGACCACGTTCTACCATTTGCGAGGAGCAGCCACCTCACCGACTCGGTGAGGTGCCCCAATCACCCCATCTGTTTGGAAAATCAGGGGTGAACGTTTCGGCGTAGGAGATTGCCGCCCTTTTAGCGACGAGGATCATGGCCTGCGAGACGTCGATGCGCTTCTCGTAATCGCGGACCAATCGGCGCCATCGGATCATCCAGCCAAAGGTCCGCTCAACGACCCATCGTCGGGGCAGAACCTTGAAGCCCTGCTGCTAATCGCTGCGTCGAATGACCTCGACGGCTCTGTTGCAAAGATTGGCGGCAGTCAGAGGTAGGCTGTCGCTCTGCGCCGATCAGGCGGCTGCTGCGAAATGGTGGTTGAGCATGCCCATGGCC
>NZ_NCII01000019.1 GCF_002256775.1 Novosphingobium sp. 17-62-19
AAACGCGCCCCTCGCAGCCGTCAACGCCATGATTTATATGCGAAATATCACGATTACGACAGCGAAATCAGCGACTTACTTGGAGAATGTGGGTTCAGGCAGGTTGAGACGGTCTGCGGTATCCTGCAGCGCATCTTCCATAGTGCGGCCCACCTTGATGCGGTCGGTTACCAGCTTGAATTCTTCACCCACCGGACCGGGCAATTCGCTGGCAACAACGCCAAGCGTTTCCGTGACTGGAAGGCCCGAGCGGAGGCCGCGCACCAACAGATCCAGCGCATCGGGCAGGCGCGTGATGAAGTTGTTGATGCGCTTGTTGATGGCCATGCCGACGATAAAATGGGGAAGGCCGGCACCAACCAACACCCCGGCGCCGAGCGCCAGCAGTGGAGCGCCGCTTTTGACGAAGACCACCGCAGCAATGGCCAGTGCCAGACCGCCGCTGACATAGAGGTACTGCGTGAGCGTCCAGCCCTTGCCGGTGCGCTTGAGCCGCAGTTCGAGCGCTTCAAGCCGTGAGCCTGAGCCGGCCAGTTTCATCGCGCCGGGTTTGCGGTTTGCGACCGTCTTTCGATACTGCGCCTCGACCTTGTCGACGGCTTTGTCGGAGTGGCGGAAGCGCACCGATTGCAGGCGGCGTACACTCTCCTTGGAGGCCGATGGGCCGGAAAGGGCGGCATAGCCCAGCACCATCGCCAGCATCAGGCCGAATGCCATCACCACTAGCTGCAGAATGCTCGTCATCGCCGGTGCCTTCCTGTCATCTCAAACGTCCTATACGCCAATGGCCACATCTTTTCAGGGAGAGGCTCAGGCGTTTGTCTTGGCCTTTGGTTTGGCCAGCATCTTCTTCAGATCGAACTTGCCCAGCAGCGATGCCTTGCGTGTATCGACGCCGGAATCTGCGGTGGTGCTGCCTTCATCGTCGACCGATCCGATCACCGCGTGTGCGATGTCGCGCACCATGCCCCCGGCTTTCGAGGCGCGGTTGGCTGCCACGAAGGTTTGGCCCAGCTTGGCCGCGTTCGATGCGCCTTTGATGTCATAGGGCACCATGAAGTTGATCTTGCGTTCGATCGAAGCTTCGAAATCGGCCTTGCTGATCTCGTTCGCCCCGGCCTGAACCTTGTTGGCGACGATGATGGGGCGGGCGTGGGCGGCATTGCTCTTTAGCCACGACAGCAGGCGGATCGCATCGCGCGCGCCTGAAAGCGTCAGTTCGGTGGCCACCACCACCACGTTTACGTCTGCCAGCAAATGCGGGAAATTGATCAGCATGTTGCGGGGCATGTCGATCACGGTCATCTCGAACGCTTGGCGGAATTCCTCCTCCAGTTGCACGAAGGCGCTGCCATCGGTCATCAGCGGCGAATTGATCGGCGCTTCGGCAGACAGGATCGCCAGATTGTCATTCGCGCGGATCATTGCGCGTTCGATGAACAAACCGTCGATGCGGCTGGGATTGTCGATCGCATCGGTCAACCCTCGGCCAGGCTCAAGATCGAGCGTGAGGGCGCCGGTGCCGAAGTGCACGTCGAGATCGAGCAGCGCGGTGGGGAGCTTGTGATCGGTGCTGAACAGCCATGCCAGCGAAGTGGCCAGCGTGGAAGCGCCAACCCCGCCGCGCGTGCCGACCACGGCCATCGAGATGTGCTTGCGCGCTCCCATTGGATCGTGGCTTTTGGGTGCGGCAAAGATCGTCTGTGCCTGCATCATGGCATCACGGACTTGTCCGGGGTTGAGCGGCTTGAGCAGGTAGTCCTGAATGCCTGACGCGATCAGATCGCGATAGAGCCGCACATCATTGACCTGGCCCACCGCGATGACGACCGTACCCGGCTCGCACACTTCGGCCAGCGCGTTGATATCGTTCAGCGGATCGCCGCTTTCTGACAGATCGACCATCAGGATGTTCGGGCTGGCGGTGATCGAAAGCGACTGGATTGCATTGCGCAATCCACCACGGTGGCACTTTTCCGGTGCCCAGCCCATGTCGACCACGACCGAGCGAAGCACGTCCAGCGCTGTTTCGTCGCACATAAAGGCGGCGAAGGCGTCGCGGGTAGAATTCTTCAGGCTCATGATCAGTTTCCTCCGCCGCCGCCGCCGCCGCTGCCGCTGTTTGAAGTTGCATTGCTTCTCAGGCCACCTTCACCCGTGGGTTTTGCCGCACGGTAGCTGTCGATGGCCTTTGTGCCGCTCATCACCACAGTCTCGCCAGTGCCGGACGCACCCTGGACGAGGTGTTCCTTGTCGGCGACCATCGCGGCGAGATTGCTGTTGATGGCGCAGCCGAAGTTCGAACTGGTCTTGTTGCTCATCGAGAAGTCTGACTTGGCCGACCAATCGGGACATCCGGGGACCGAAGCCTTGGCCCGCGTCACCACGATGCGCGCGCCACCTGCCGAGACATAGCCCGGCGTCATTGGCGCAGGCCCGTCGACATACATGCCCCACCGTCCCGCCACGGCATCAATCGATGCCACTGTGGCCTTTGATTGGAGTGGATCGTCCAGCGCGATCTTGTCGCCATATTTCAGGCCAAGGCTTTCGAACCAACCTGCAAGGCGGCGCTGTTCGGTGATAGAAAGGCCACCGCCGGGCAGGGTTTCAATGTCGAAGACAAAGCGGTCACGCTCTACCACTGGCTGGTGGACCGAGTTAAGCATACGGTTTTCCGCCACGTTTGCCGAGCAGGCCGAGAGTGTTACGGCGAGCGAAAGGGCGAGCGCTGCGGTTGCGCTGCGATTGAGAGTGTTACGCATAGCGGTTCCCTTTCTCACTGAACGCTGAAGCCGGGCTGCGCGCTGGCAACCTGGTTGTCCTTGCGGCGGTCTGCATCAAGAGCGCCGACTTTGGGGCCTGACTGGACAGAGCCTTCCCTTTCGGTCGGCTTGGGCCGATCACCACCGGTCACTCCGTCTTGATCCATGTTGCCAAACAGCCGCTGGAGATCGTTGGGGCTGCGGAAGCCATCGGTCGGCAGCTTGATGTCATTGGCATTGACCGGGTTGACGAGGTACGGCGTCACCACGATCACCAGTTCGGTCTCACCCTTGCGGTAGGCGGTGGAACGGAACAGCGACCCCAGGATCGGAATGTCGCCTACGCCCGGCATTTTGGTCAGTGTGTTCTGCGCATTGTTGCTGAGCAGACCTGCGATCATGAACGACTGGCCCGAGCCGAGTTCCACCGTGGTTTCGGCACGGCGAACCGTCAGAGCCGGAATTTCTATGCTGTCGAGCCTGAGCGCGCCAGTGCTGGAAAGCTCCGAAACTTCAGGCCGTACGCGGATCGAGATGCGACCGTTGGCCAGTACCGTGGGGGTGTAGGCAAGGCTGACACCGTATTTCTTGTATTCGATCGAGGTGGTGCCCAGCCCTTGCGAAACCGGGATCGGATATTCGCCGCCCGCAAGGAAATCAGCCGTCTCGCCCGAAATCGCAGTCAGGTTCGGCTCAGACAGCGTCGTCACCAGACCCAGCGTTTCACCCGCGTCAAGCGCGCCGAGCAGATCAAGGCCGAGCAACTTGCCCATGCCGGATATCGTGGTACCGCCAGCCGCTGCGCTAACCGCAGTGCCTGGCGTCAGAACCAAATTCGGCGTCGCGCCTGTCGGGTCGGGGATGTATCCGCCGACGGCCACGTTACCGCCACCAACGCCAAATGGCAGGCGAGGGTCCGTGTTGAATGTCGAACCGATAGCGCGGCCCTGCCCAACGCCGAACTTGATCCCGCCCGTTCCATCGATCGTGGTCAGGTTTACGCCGATATTGCGCACCAGTGAGCGACTCACCTCGGCAAACTTGACGTGCAGGCTGACCTGCAAGGGGGTTGCCATTTTGAGGCGGCTGATCACGTTGGTCTTGTCACCGACGAAGGCTTTGACCAGACGTTCGGCCTCTGCTGCATCTTCGGGCGCGGCGACTGTACCGGTAAGCAGGACCGTGCCGTTCATGGTGGCGACGTTGACGCGCGCCTCGGGCATGGCAAGGTTTAGCATCTGATCGATCGAATCGAGGTTGTTGCCGACGCGGATGTTGGCGGACCACACCACGGCGCCCTGGGCGTTGCTGGCGTATACAGTGGTTTCACCACCGGCCTTGCCGAACACATAGAGCTGATTGGCAGACTTGACCTGCACGTCGGCGATTTCGTCGTTGGCGACGAATACGTCAGCCATGCGGCCCGGAACCGTTACCAGCTCACCGCGTCCGATCGAGATCGTGACGGTGCGCGCCGGACTGGTCGTGCTTTGTGCCTGAAGCGTAGCCGAGGTGGGGACCAGCGCCAGCGGCGTGACGATCATCGCAGCCGAAACAAGCGTGGTGGAAAGACGGCGTTTCATGGGTGTGCCCTTCAAAGTCGGGTTCAGTCGTGACGCGCTCATGGTCAATTGCCCCCCAGCGAGACGTCTTCGGTCTTGTCACCGCGAGTCACACGCACCACAGGACCGGTCTTTACAGGGGCGGCGTTGCTGCCCGACCGTGGACCCTCGTAAGATGGGCCGCTCGAAGGAGCCCTCGCCACTGGCGCGGTCGAACGCTGGAAGCGCGAGACATCTGCGCCAGTCGAGACGCTGGGCTTGGATGCTTCAATCGGGCGGTTCATTGCCTGCTTGAGCAGGGCTTCTTCCTGCAGCTTGCTGACACCGGCAGGGATTTTGATATCGCCTGAAGCAATCGCCTGTTCCAGTTCCGCCGTGTTATCGGCCAGCGAGCGCAGCGAGAGGCTGATTGTCCCGATGGTCTGGGCCACCGCAACCTTTTCGGCAATCTTGGGGGTCACTTCGAGCGTGACTGTGCTGAACGTGCGGACGCGGGTCTTCCCTTCAACCATGACCTGTTCGGTCGACTGGTCGGTGGCGAGCACGCGCAGGTTCTTGAGGAAGGTTTCCGAAGCCCTGAGCGGAACACCATCGCCCTGGCTCTTGACCGTCTGGGTCAGTACAAGGTCGATATGGTCACCGGGGAAGACAAAGCCAGCAACACCGGTACGGGCCGAAACCGGAATGGTCACTGCCCGCATCCCCGGCCCGAGCGCTGCGGCAAGGAAGCCGCGGTCTCCGGGCGATACGAGATTGCCCTTGGTCACCGGTTCACCGGCCGTGATCGGATTGCGGACAACGGTGCCGAGCAGCTTCTGGAGGTCGGCCTCGCCCTCAAGGAAGTAGGCGTCCTGCACCATGTCTTTGGGCCAAGCTTGGAAGTTGATGGAATCGGCCGAGATGATCGTGCCCACGGGCAGTGCGCGCTGGGCGACAAGGACCTTGGCCCCCATCGGCACCTTGGCCGCGGCTTCTGCCTGCGGCGTCGAAGCGTCGGCGAAAAGGCTCCTGGCAGCGAAGGCCGTGCCGATCGCGACGATCAGCGCCCCCACCAGCAGCATCAGCTTTCTCTTGTCCATGACTACTTGTCCCGCCCGTTAAAGTCCCGCCCGCATGTCTCGGGCAAAATGGTTAAGAATTGTGATATTGTGTTCATGCGCCTGTCATGGAGCGCCATCCGGCCTCCAGCACGGGAGCCAGCGTGATCAGACCCGCAGCAGCGATGGCCACACCGTAGGGGATCTTTGCATCGCGGCGGCGCGTCATCATGAAGTGCCACATCGCCATCAGGATCGTGAGCACGCCGCCAATCAGCGACATGATCACAAGCAGTTTCACGAAGCTCATCGGTGCCAGCCAAAGCGCCAGCGCGGCCAGCAGCTTCACATCGCCGCCGCCCATAAGCTTCAGTGCGAACAATCCTGCCAGAACCACAAAGGCCAGCAATGCCACGCCCACCATCATCGCCACGTCCGGCCACAGCGAGAGACCGGCAGCCCACCAATAGGCGGGCGCGCTCAGCGCAATCGCGGCGGTCAGCCAGTTGTCGATCTGGCGGCGGCGGATATCGGTGAAGGCGGCAACCAGCAGTGCGATTGCCAAGGCCCCAACCAATCCGTAAACGATGAAGTTCCCCTGCATGGTTCGGGGCATACGGGACAATCACTTACCAAACGGTAACCAAACCTTGGCGCGGAATTGCGCAGGAGCAGGCGCTTGGGACTCGATTTCGATAGGGCAGGACAGATTGATCGCAGGGCGATTCCGCCTGCCGCGCACGAAGCGATATGGCACGCGCCCGATGGCCATGGAATCCGCCGGATAGACTGGCCGGGCCTTGCAGCAGAGCCGGGCGAGGGCGGCCCGCGCGGGTCACTCCTGTTCCTTCCTGGACGCGGTGATTTCTATGAGAAGTATCTGGAATCTCTGGATTACTGGCACAACCAAGGTTGGCGCATAACCGCACTGGACTGGCGCGGGCAGGCAGGTTCCGGCAGGCTGGCCGCTGACCCCGATACCGGCCATGTCAGTGACTTTTCGATCTGGGTAGACGACCTCGCGGCCTTCTGGGCAGACTGGGTTAAGACCACACCTGCGCCTCATGTAATCGTCGGTCATTCCATGGGTGGGCACTTGGTTCTGCGTAGTGTCTCGGAAAAAAGAATTAACCCTGTTGCGGTGGTGTTGAGCGCGCCCATGCTCGGCTTTCTCACACCGGGGCCGAATCGGGTGCTGCACAAGGTGGCCGAGGCGATGTGCCGATTCGGCGATCCCGAACGACCGGCATGGAAGATCAGCGAAAAGCCGGGTACGACGCTAGCCGCGCGCAATACGCTGCTGACTCATGACGAGGCTCGCTATGCCGACGAGGCGCACTGGAAGGCGACGCGCTCGTTCCTTGGGCTGGGGCCGGGCTCGTGGCGTTGGGTCGAGCGCGCCTATGCCTCGATGCTGGCGCTTGATGCACCGGGGATGCTTGAGCGGGTCGAACAGCCTGTCCTGCTACTTTCTGCCAGGTACGATGGCCTGGTCTCATCGCGCGCCATCGACAAGGCCGCGCGCCGTCTGCCGCGGGCGCAGTTGACCGTATGGGGGCGCGAGGCGCGGCACGAGCTGCTGCGCGAAGCTGACGCGGTGCGCGACAAGGTGATCCGCACCATCGACGATTTCCTTGATCGGCTGGCCCCTGCGCCTGAGGAGTCCGAAATCGCGTGAACGGGCTTGTTGGGGACTTTGACATTGCAATCATCGGAGCAGGGATGGCAGGCGCCAGCCTTGCCGCCGAATGCGCGCCCCATGCGCGCGTGCTGCTGGTAGAGGCCGAGGATACCCCCGGCTATCACACGACCGGCCGCTCCGCCGCGTTCTGGGAAGAGACATATGGCGGGCCGGCGGTGGTCCCGCTTACGATGGCCTCCGGGCATTTCCTGCGCGAGGGCGGGTTTCTGGCTCCGCGCGGTGGGCTCAATATCGGGCAGGCGGCAGACCGGGCCAAGGTTGAAGCTTTCGTCGAGACGTTCACAGCACTGGGTGCAACGCTGCATCTGCAAAGCCGCGCAGAGATGGCCGCGCGCGTGCCGGGCTTGCGCGCGGATTGGGTGGTGGGCGCATGGGAACCGGGTTGTGCCGACATCGACGTGGCAGGACTGCACCAGCACTATCTTGCCGCATCGAAGCGCACTGGCAGCGTGCTGCGTGTCCGTGCGCGGGTGGAGCAGATCGAGCGCGAGGGAGATGGTTGGCGCATTGCATGGGCCTCGGGTGAAGCGCGCGCGGCTGTGATCGCCAACGCTGCCGGGGCATGGGCCGATGAACTCGCAAAGCTGGCTGGCGCAAAGCCACTTGGCATTGCCCCGCTGCGCCGCACGATCGTGCAGGTCCGCACCGATCCTGCGCCGCAAGACGATCTGCCACTGGTGCTGGGCATCAACGAGGACTTCTACTTCAAGCCACAAGGCGGACGCCTGTGGCTGTCCCCGCATGACGAAATCCCCGATGTGGCGGGCGATGCCGCGCCCGAGGAGCTTGACGTCGCCATCGCCATCGACCGGTTTGAACAGGTGGTGGATTGGAAGATCGGAGCGCTGGAACGCCGCTGGGCAGGCCTGCGCTCCTTCGCGCCGGATCGCCTGCCGGTCTATGGCTTTGACCCGGCGGTGCCCGGCCTCTTCTGGTTCGCAGGCCAAGGCGGCTTCGGCATCCAGACCGCGCCTGCTGCCGCGCGCCTTGCAGCCCAACTGCTGCTCGGCCAACCGCGGGACGAGCTGACGGCTGAGATCGACGCTGCCGCCTATTCGCCCGCACGCTTCGCAGCTGGATAGGACCGGATTGGCGCTTTTTCGACCGCGTTTGCGTGATAGGTTCGGGGCGGGATCAACCAAGGGGAATCACGATGGCCCACCGTTTTGAAATCCGTAAGAACAAGGCCGGAGAGTTCGTTGCCTACTTCTGCTACAATAAGGAAACGATCTTCTGGACCGAAGGCTATTCCAGCAAAGCCAACGCGAAGAACGCGATTGAATCGGTCCTGAAAAACGGGCCAGGCGCTGAAGTGGTGGACACGACGGTAGAGTAAGGGCCGCCCCTCAGCGCATCACTTGCGTCCCCGCGAAGGCGGGGGCCTCAGTCGTTTTACGCCGAGGTGTCGTAACACCACCGAGGCCCCCGCCTTCGCGGGGACGCAGGGGTTCGTTGGCTAGGCCGCAATCGCTGCATCACTCGCCAGCTTGTCCACGCGTTCGTTTTCGGGGTGGCCATCGTGGCCTTTTACCCAGACCCATTCGATCTTGTGCGGGCGCACTACATCAACCAGCAAGCGCCAGAGGTCTTCGTTCTTGACCGGCTTGTTGTCGGCGGTTTTCCAGCCCTTTTTCTGCCAGCCGAAGATCCACTTGGTGATGCCGTCGATCACGTATTTGCTGTCGGTATGGAGCGTTACCTGGCAGGGCTGCTTAAGTGCCTGGAGCGCCTGGATGGCCGCCATCAGTTCCATGCGGTTGTTGGTCGTGTCCTTTTCAGACCCCGCCAGTTCCCGCTCATGGTCGCCAATGCGCAGCAGCGCGCCCCAACCGCCTTTGCCGGGATTGCCCTTGCACGCACCGTCGGTGAAGATCTGGACGTGCTTCATGCGAAAACCTCAGGATTGCTGGCGTAAAACTCCAGCCGCCGCGCAAAGGCCATCGGATCTTTGCGCATCACCAGCGCATCGGCAGGCGTGTTCAGCCAGTCGTAGGCGCGGCTCGACGTAAAGCGGAGTGCCGCGCCCTGTGCGAGCAAGGGCAGAGCCGCGCGCTCTTCAGGCAAAAGCGGACGTACCGCCTCATACCCTTCCAGCAACGCGCGCGAGATATCGGCGTCGAACGTCTGCCCTGAGGTATCGAAACACCATGCTGCGTGCGTCACCGCCACGTCATAGGCCATCAGATCATTGCAGGCGAAGTAGAAGTCGATCAACCCGCTCACCTTGTTCCCGCGCATCAGCACGTTGTCCGGGAAAAGGTCGGCGTGGATCACCGATCGCGGCAGGTTATCAGGCCATCCCGCCGCCACCTTGGGCAGATGCTCTTCCACCAGCCCCGCCAGCGCCGGATCGATGATGGCCAGCCCGTCCGCACCACAGGCATCGAACAGCCGCTGCCATTCCGCCAGCCCCATGCCATTGGCGCGCGTACCTGCAAAGTCCCCCGCCGCGTGATGCATCTGCGCCAACGCCGCTCCCACGGCGCGGGCCTGCTCCTCGGTCGGCTCACTCACCGAAACGCCGGGCAGGAATTCGATCAGCGCCAAGGCCTTTTCGCCCCGCTTGCGATAGAGTCCGCCTTCGCGATCATGGATCGTGCGCGGCACCGGGCAGCCCTTGGCCGCAAGGTGATCCAGCAGCGAGAGGAAATAGGGCAGGTCTTCCAGCTCGATGCGGAATTCGTACATCGTCAGGATGAACCGCGCGCCGCCTCCGTCCTTGCCGGTCGTCTCCAGCAGCCAGTTGGAATTGGACACGCCCTCGGCAATGCCTTTGGCCGAGACCAGCTCGCCCACGTCGAATTCATTCACTAGCGCGGCCATCTCTTCCGCGCCGATCTGGGTGTAAACCGCCATTTTATAAGTGCTTTCAGTCGAGCAGCTGGCGCGGCAGCTTGAACACCATCTTTTCCTCGGCGGTGGTCACGGTTTCCTCGGTCACGTGTCGCAACTCGCCGATCTTTGCCACCACTTCGCGCACCAGCACTTCGGGCGCAGAGGCCCCTGCCGTCACGCCCAGCGTGTTCACGCCGTCCAGCCATTCAGGCTCGATCTCGTTCGCCCGCTGGATCAGCCGCGAACGTGTACCCATGCGTTCGGCCACTTCGACCAGCCGCAGTGAATTGGAACTGTTGGGCGCGCCGATCACCAACAGCAGATCGCATTCGTTGGCAATCGCCTTCACCGCTTCTTGCCGGTTCGATGTGGCATAGCAGATGTCCTCCGCTTTCGGCCCGACGATCTGCGGAAACTTCGCCCGCAGCGCCTCGACGATCTCACGCGTGTCGTCCACCGAAAGCGTGGTCTGCGTAAGGAAGGCCAGCGGCGTATCTGATGCAAAGCCCAGCTTGGCCACATCGGCCACAGTCTCGACCAAGGTGATCGTGCCCACAGGAACCTGACCCATCGTGCCGATCACTTCGGGATGGCCCTTGTGCCCCACGAACAGGATGTGCCGCCCGGCTTCAACCTGCCGTTCGGCCTGACGGTGGACCTTTGATACCAGCGGGCAGGTGGCATCGAGCCAGTCCAGCCCGCGCTCGGTCGCATCCTGTGGCACCACTTTGGGCACGCCGTGTGCGGAAAAGACCACCGGCGCGCCATCGGGCACCTGATCCAGTTCTTCCACAAAGATCGCGCCCTTGGCCTTCAGCCCGTCGACCACAAAGCGGTTATGCACGATTTCATGCCGCACATAGACCGGCGCGCCATAACGCTCGATCGCGCGTTCGACGATTTCGATTGCGCGGTCCACTCCGGCGCAAAAGCCACGTGGGGCGGCAATAAGCAGGCGAATGGGGGCCGTTTCGGCGGCGACATCTGGCAAGCTGGCGTTCATGCAGCCGCACTTAGCAGCAACCAAAGCCCACCGCCATTGCCGAAAGCCACTGCGGCGATTAGAGGTGGCCAAAATTCCGGTGCCTCACGCGCCACATGCGACCTTAAGGATACAGTGCCCATGAACGCATCCGCCCGCCGTTTTGCCCTTATGGGCGCTCCGCTCGTTGCGGCGCTGGCGCTTTCGGCATGTGGCGGCAAAAGCGGCGAACTGGTGGTCGATGATGCCGTGGGCGTCACCGCGCTGCGCGATCCGTGCCCGCGTGTCGGCATTCCTGACTCTATTCGGTCGCCAGTTTTGATGTCTTGGCCCGCCGCACCAATACCAGCGGCGCACGCCGGGTCGAACTGCCCTATTTCTCTACTGTGATCCGTGGTGGCAATGTCGTTGTGGCCAAGCGCATTGGCAAGGTCGTGATCGACTTTGCCGATGGACAAGCCCGCGCCACTGCCAAGGGCCAGGCCGCCGCCTATGTCGAAAAGGCCGAAGCTTCGCTGCCCGAAGAGATGGTAAAGCGCATCACGCGCAAGCGCCGCGCCGGAGATCAGGACGCCGCGGTCGATCCGCTCTCGCAGCCAGACATCAAGGCAGCGCTTGCCCGCGCCAATTTCGAACTGCTCGTCGGCTTCCAGCTGACCGAAGCGCAATTGCAGTTCAACGTCCGCAAGTAACACACCTTCTTCACCCCTCCCGCAGGCGGGAGGGGCCGGGGGTGGGCTGTCCCACACATCCGCAACCGCAAACCAATCCCTTTCGCTTGGGCAGAGATTGGGCTAACCGCGCGGCCATGACTGACGCCCGGATCAACCTTCACGCCGATTTCACATCGGTAATCCACATCGCGCTCACGGCGCTCGAAGCTTCTGGCACGCTGCCCGCTGGCCTGCCGCGTAGCACGGTCACATGCGAGCCGCCGCGTGATCCTTCGCACGGCGATCTATCCACCAACGCCGCGATGGTGCTGGCCAAGCCCGCCGGAACCAACCCGCGCGCTCTGGCGGCCTTGCTGGTGGCTGAACTGGAAAAAGAGCCCCGAGTCGTCTCGGCTGAAATCGCCGGCCCCGGCTTCATCAACTTGCGCCTGACCGACGATGCATGGCGCGGTGAACTCGCCCTGATTGCGCAGAGCGCTGCCGACTATGGCCGCTCGCAGATGGGCGGCGGCAAGGTCGTGAACGTTGAATACGTCTCGGCCAATCCCACCGGCCCGATGCACATGGGCCATTGCCGTGGCGCAGTGGTGGGCGATGCGCTGGCCGATCTGCTGGCCTATGCCGGGCACAAGGTTATCAAGGAATACTACGTCAACGATGCGGGCGCGCAGGTTGATGTGCTCGCCCGCTCGGTTCACATGCGGTATCGCGAAGCGCTGGGTGAAACCATCGAGATTCCCGAAGGCCTCTATCCGGGCGATTACCTCGTTCCCGTGGGGCAGGCGCTGGCCGAGGAATTTGGCGTTACTTACAAGGACGCCCCCGAAGCCGATTGGCTGATCCTCTTCCGCACCCGCGCGGTTGCGGCGATGATGGACATGATCCGCACCGATCTGGCAACGCTGGGCATCCACCACGATCTGTTTTCGTCCGAAGCCGAACTGCAGGCCTCGGGCAAGGTCGATGCTGCCGAACAATACCTGCGCAGCCACGACCTGATATATGATGGCCTGCTGGAAGCGCCCAAGGGCAAGACGCTGGACGATTGGGAGCCGGTCGAATTGCCACTGTTCCGCTCGACCAAGTTTGGTGACGATCAGGACCGCCCGATCAAGAAATCGAACGGTGCGTGGACCTATTTCGGCGCGGACCTCGCCTATCACTTCCAGAAGTCGCAAAATGCCGATGCGCTGGTGGACATCTGGGGTGCGGACCACGCTGGAACGGTAAAGCGGATCAAGGCCGCCGTCGCCGCGCTGACCAGTGCCGAAGGCGGCACGCCAAAGCCTTTCGAGGTCAAGCTGGTGCAGATGGTGCAGCTTCTGCGCGATGGCCAACCGGTGAAAATGTCCAAGCGGGCCGGAACTTTCGTAACCCTTTCGGATGTTGTTGCCGAAGTCGGCAAGGACGTCGTGCGCTTCACCATGCTCACCCGCAAGCCCGATGCGCAGATGGACTTTGACTTTGCCAAGGTGATTGAGGCCAGCAAGGACAACCCGGTATTCTACGTGCAATATGCCCACGCGCGCATCTGCCGGAACCTGAAAAAGGGCACAGATGAAGGGTTTATGCCATCGGCAGAAAACCTTGGCCTGCTGGGCGAGGAAGAACTGGCGCTGGTCAAACTGGCCGCACAATTCCCGCGCACGGTCGAAGCCGCCGCCGTTGCGCGCGAACCGCACCGCATCGCGTTCTTCCTGCATGACCTCGCATCGGCCTTCCATTCCTATTACAATCTGGGGAATGACCGGCCTGAGAAGCGGTTCATTGTGGCACACGACTCCGCTTTGACCGCAGCCCGCCTTTTCCTTGCCGCGCAAATCGGGCAAGTAGTCCGCAATGGTCTCGCGCTGCTTGGCGTTGAGGCCGCGCAAGAACTTTGACGTCACGGATTTTGGGGCAGGGACAAGACATGCACGGCGATGATGACCAGAACGACTGGGACAACAAAACGGTGCTGCAGCCTGAGGGGTTGAAGCCGTTCAACGTGTCTGAGGAACTGGGCGAAGCAGCAGATGGCGCGCGCGATACTGCGCGCGATACTGCGCTCGACGCTGAGAATGCCGCGCGCCTTGCTTTGGGTGATGAAGAGCGCCTGCCTTGGCTCGAAAGCGCCGATGATGTTGATGATGAAGAGGAAGACAGCGGCAACGGTCGCCTGATCGGCTTCGCGCTTGCTGGCCTGCTTGCACTCGCCGCGCTGATTGGTGGCATCTGGTACGCCAGCAATCGCAATTCGGTTGCCAACAACGCTGATGGCAGCCTGATCGAAGCGAGCAAGGAACCTTACAAGGTTGCGCCCAAGGATCCGGGTGGCAAGACTTTCGCTGGCACCGGCGATTCCAGCTTCAAGGTGAGCGAGGGCGAAAAGCCCGTTGCCAACCTCGCAGGCTCAGCATCGCCTGCGCCAGCAGCATCGCCTTCGGCCAAGCCCAGCACATCGGCCGCCGCAGCAAGCCCAGCTGCTCCGGCAACCGGTGGTGTAGGCGTGCAGGTTGGCGCGTTCTCGTCAAAGGCGACCGCCGAAGCTGGCTGGCAAAAGCTGGCGGGCAACCATGAAGCACTTAAGGGCCTCTCGCACCGCGTGATCGAAGGCAAGGCCGACATCGGCACCGTCTACCGCCTGCAAGCTGTCGCGGGCGATGGCGCTGCCGCTGATGCGCTGTGCCGCAAATTGCAGGCCGGTGGCCTCAAGTGCCAGGTCAAACGTTGAGCTGAAACCAATCCTCCCCGTTTTTGCGAAGCACAAATGGGGAGGTGGCAGCCTGCAGGGCTGACGGAGGGGTAACTTTCAAGCCCCCTTTTCCCCCATCATCACCGCAACTGCCCTTGCAAAACCGGCAATCCTGCGCGATTCCTCAGCAATGCTGCCCGCCATCTTCGGCCTGTCCGGCCTGGTCCTGACCGACGACGAACGCGCGTTTTTCCGCGACTGTGACCCTGCCGGGTACATCCTGTTTGGCCGCAACATCGAAACCCGCGCCCAAGCCCGCGCGCTGACCGACGAACTGCGCGCGCTACACGGGCGCGACCGCACATTCATCTGCATCGATCAGGAAGGTGGCCGCGTTGCGCGGATGAAGCCGCCGGTGTGGCTTCCCTATCCTGCGGGTGAAGCGTTTGATCGCCTCTATGAGACTGCGCCAGCCAGCGCGATTGAGGCGGCGCGCGCCAACGCCCACGCACTCGGGCTGGACCTTGCCGAAGCGGGCATCAACGTAGATTGCCTACCCTTGCTGGATGTTCGCCAGCCCGGTGCGCATGATGTGATCGGGGACCGCGCGCTGGGCACAGAACCAATGCGCGTGGCAGCGCTGGGCCGCGCCACGCTCGATGGTCTGGCGCGCGCCGGAATTGCAGGTGTGGTCAAACACATGCCGGGGCATGGGCGCTCGCTGGTAGACAGCCACAAGGAAACGCCGCTGGTCACCGCCTCGGCTGAGGAACTGGAACTGGACCTCGCGCCCTTCCGCACGCTGCGGAACGCCAACATCGGCATGACCGGCCACTTGCGCTTCACCGCATGGGATGCGGAAAATCCCGCCACGCTCTCACCTTTCGTGATCGAGGAAGTGATCCGCAAGGCCATCGGCTTTGACGGCCTGTTGCTCACCGACGATCTGGATATGCAGATTGCTGGGCAAAAATGGACGATATGGTGGGCATCGCCAAGGCGCTTTCGCCCATGAGCGCGAAGACTGCCGAGCGGCTGGACCGCGCGCTTGCTCCCACTTCGGCCTTCGATGGTCCCAACGATCTTGCCGAACAGCAAACGCTTCTGGCCACCCGTGACCAGTTGCTGGCGCTGGCCTGATGGACGATCTCGCGGAACCTGCATTGTTTGATAGCGACGCCGAATGGAACGGCATCGCTTCGGCAGAAACGGGTGACGCGGCGCTCTATCTGGAACTGGACGGCTGGGAAGGGCCGCTCGATCTGCTGCTGGAACTGGCCCGACGGCAGAAGGTGGACCTTCGAAAAATCTCTATTCTTGAACTGGTTGGCCAATATCTCGACTACATCGAGCAGGCCAAGGCGCTGAAGTTGGAACTGGCCGCCGACTATCTGGTGATGGCGGCATGGCTCGCCTACCTCAAGTCGCTGCTGCTGCTCCCGCGTGATCCCGAAGTGCAGCCAAGCCCCGAGGAACTGGCGCTTAAGCTGCAATTGCGGCTGCAGCGCCTCGGCGCGATGCGGGAAGCGGGGGCGCGGTTGATGGCGCGGGACCGGGTGGGGCGTGAGGTGTTTGTGCGTGGCGCACCCGAAGGCTTGCGCGTGGATCGCAAGGCCTTGTGGAAGTGCGATATTTTTGCACTCATTCAGGCTTATGGTGCGATCAAGCATCGCAACCAGCCTGTCGTCCACATGGTGCGCGAACGTGCGGTGATGACGCTTGATGCGGCGCTGGCGCGTGTTTCGAAAATGCTCGGCGTGGCGATGGAATGGACCGATTTACGGGCCTTCCTGCCACTTGATGGTGACCCGATGCTGCGCAAATCGGCGCTTGCCTCTAGTTTCCTTGCGGCGCTGGAACTGGCCAAGCAGGGCAAGGCTGAAATCGCGCAGGATCAGGCATTTGGGCCGCTGATGTTGCGGGCCGCGCGCGCATGACGCCGCTGGATGACCTTGAGCGCGCGGTTGAGGCGACGCTGTTTGCGTCCGAGCAACCCCTTACGGAACAAGAGATTTCTGCGCATCTGGAAGGCGCGGACGTGAGTGCATCCTTAAGTGCACTGAAATGCACCTACGAGCACCGAGGCGTCCATCTGGTGGAACGAGGAGGCCGCTGGCACTTCCAGACAGCCCCTGATCTGGCCCATCTGCTCCGCCGCGAAAAAGAAGAGCCAAGGCGGCTCTCGCGCGCGGCGACTGAAGCGCTTGCGATCATCGCCTATCACGAACCCGTCAGCCGCGCCGAGATCGAAGCGATTCGCGGTGTGCAGACCGCCAAGGGGACTTTGGACGTACTGCTGGAGGCAGGCTGGATACGTATTGCCGGGCGCCGCGAAGTTCCGGGGCGGCCTACGATATACGCGACAACCCCCGAATTTCTCACGCATTTCGGCCTTCAATCGCGCCGCGACCTGCCCGGAATCGAGGAATTGCGCGCGGCCGGGCTGCTCGATCCGGTGGACGAGGCGTTTGCCGTCTTGACGGGGGGCGACGATGCGGACACGGGAACACTTGATCCGCCTGACGAAGAAAGCGCGGATTGAAGCGATTGATTTGCTGGCAAGTGGGGCGCGCCGTCCCTATCTAGGGGCGCAAAGGAGTTTGTGACATGGGTGGTCTTTCCCTTCCTCACCTGATCGTGCTGGCACCCGCGCAATTGCAGCAGCAGACGCCGCCGCCCGCGCAGCCTGCGCCGCAGCCGACGTCTTCGGATCAGGCCAAGTAAGATCCTGAATATAAAGGCGCTTTAGCCGTGTTTGACGTCGGCGCGTCCGAACTTCTGCTGCTGGTGATTGTGGCGATCGTGGTTATCGGCCCCAAGGACCTGCCGCTTGCCTTGCGCACTGCGGGTCAATGGGTGGCAAAAATGCGCCGCGTTTCCAATCACTTCCGCTCTGGCATCGAAACCATGATCCGCGAGGCGGAAATGGAGGAGATGGAAAAGAAGTGGAAGGAACAGAACGAGCGGATCATGCGCGAGACGGCCGAGCAGGAAGCTGCCGCTGCAGCCGGACAGACACCCGAAGCGGCAATTGACCAGAACGATCCCTATCCCGTGCCGCTTGCATCCGATGCACATGCCGCCGATCCGGTGATGATCGGCCCGATGCCGCCCGAAAAGCCCGAAGGCGCGCAGCCGTGATCAACGATATTGACGAGACACAGGCTCCGCTGCTTGATCACCTGATAGAACTGCGCACCCGCCTGCTCCGGTGCGTCTATGCGCTGATTGCGACGTTTGCCGTCTGCTTCTATTTTGCCGATGATATCTTTGCGATTCTGGCCCAGCCACTGGTCCACGCCTTTCCGCCGGGGCAAGGCAAGCTGATCTATACCAAGCTTTACGAAGCGTTCTTTGTCGAGCTGAAAGTGTCGATGTTCGCGGCGTTTCTGGTCAGCTTTCCTGTGATCGCCAACCAGCTTTGGGCGTTCGTTGCTCCGGGTCTTTACGCCCGTGAGAAGAAGGCGTTTTTGCCGTTCCTGCTGGCCACGCCGGTGCTGTTCACGATGGGGGCAAGCCTTGCCTACTTTGTGGTCATGCCGACCGCGTTCAAGTGGTTTTTGGGCTTTGAAGGCAACAAGGGCGGGCTGCAACTGGAAGCGCTACCGGGGACGGGGGATTACCTCAGCCTGGTGATGCAGTTCATCCTCGCGTTCGGAATCAGTTTTCTGCTGCCGGTTCTGCTGATGCTTCTCAACCGGGCAGGGATTGTGAACCGTGCGCAACTCGTTACGGCGCGGCGGTATGTGATCGTGGGTATCTTTGCCGTGGCCACCGTTGCGACGCCGCCCGATGTGGTTTCGCAATTGATGCTGGCGATTCCGCTGCTGTTCCTGTTCGAAGGCACACTGATCCTGATGCGCTTTACTGAAAAGGCAGATGCAAAGCGCCGGGCCGAGGAAGAGGCGGCGGAACTTGCTGCGAGCGAGACGCCGCTCATTCCCTGAACTTTTCTGAGCGTAGGCTAGTTCGCGGGCTTTCCAGCCGTGGTGCCTTCCTCTGCCGACCAGACGCGACCGCCACCGATCCATGTTTCGCTGACTTTGGTTGCACGCACTTGTGCGGCGCTGGCGGCAAGTGGGTCAACGTCCACCAGCACGAAATCGGCGCGCAGGCCGGGGGCGAGGCGGCCGAATTTGCTTTCGGCAAAGCCCGCATAAGCCGCATCCGCCGTGTAGGCGGCGAGCGCTTCGGCGGCGCTCAGTCGCTCCTGCGGCTGCCAGCCACCTGCAGGCTGACCGTCCGGCCCTTGGCGGCTGATCGCAGCGGCAAGGCCTGCCCACGGATCGGCCAGTTCCACCGGCGCGTCAGACCCGAAGGCGAGGCGGACGCCTGCGGTTTTGAGGGATTTCCATGGATAGGCCCCGGCAAGGCGGTCCGGCCCCAAGCGTGCTTCGGCCATAAGGCGATCCGAGGTTTGGTGGATCGGCTGCATCGAGGCGATAGCGCCGCTGCTGGCGAATTTTGCAAAGTCCTTCGGATCGACGATCTGGGCGTGTTCAACGCGCCAGCGCCGATCTCCCTTGTAGGTGCCCGACAGGTCGCTGATCGCGCCAATGACCGTGGCGTTGGCTTCGTCGCCAATAGCGTGGACTGCAACCTGAAACCCATCCATCGCCGCGCGGCTCATGATATTGCCAAGCTGCGTCTGGTTCAGCTGCGGCAACCCGCGCGTGTTTGGCGCATCGGCATATGGGGCCTTGAGCCACGCGCCGCGCGAGCCGAGCGCGCCATCGAGATAGAGCTTGACTCCGTTCAACCGCAACCGGTCCTGATAGAGCCAGGGCGACGGGCCAGGGCCACCGATCAACGTCATCTGATCTGGACCAGCAGCATAGGCCATGACACGCACATAGAGCCGGTTGGCATCGCCAGCGCGGCGATATGTTTGCCAATCTTCTATCCCGGTGCCCATATCGGCCACGGCGGTTACGCCGCGTTTGAACAGGATCTGCTGTGAGGTGGCGAAGGCAACGTCGCGATCTTCGGCGCGGGGGGGCGGCACCTTGGCGCCGACCAGTTCCATCGCGGAATCGATCAGCACGCCCGCAGGCGCGCCATCGGCCCCGCGTTCGATGCTGCCGCCTGCCGGGTCTTTCGTGGTGGCGGTGACGCCTGCTGCCTTGAGAGCGGCGGAATTGGCCCAACCTGCGTGGCCATCAACGCGCTGGAGCCAGACCGGGCGGCCACCGGTGACGACGTCCAGTTCAGCCGCTGTGGGAAAGCGGCCCAGTTTCCACAGCTCCTGATTCCATCCACGCCCGACAATCCATGGACGATCAGGGTGTTCGGCGGCGAACTTGCCAATGCGGTTGAGCGCGTCGGCCAGCGAGGTAGTTTCCGACAGATCAAGGCTGAGCGCTGCAAAACCAATGTCCATCACATGGGCGTGCGCATCGATCATACCGGGCAGCATGACGCGGCCCTTGCCGTCGATATGGTACTGATATTCCTTGCGCGGCTTGGGCTTCTTGTCGCCACTGCGGATCACCCGCTTGATCGTGCCTGCATCGTCGAACAGCAAGCCGGTGAACTGTTCGACCTGACCGTTCGCGCCAATCGTACGGCCAACCACATTATCAACCAGCGTATCGGCAAGGACAGCAGGCGAGGCGGTGAGGAGGAGTGCGGCAAGTGCGGTGCGGATCAGCATCATGCCTTGCCCTTCCGGCGCGGCAACCGGCGGATCAGAGCACTGGTGTCTTCGCGCCCGTAACCCATGGCCTGCACATCGACATAGAACTGATCGACCAGCGCGGTGACAGGGACGCTGGCCCCAAGGTTGCGCGCCTCGTCCATGGCGAGGCCCAAGTCCTTGCGCATCCAGTCTACCGCAAATCCGAAATCGAATTCGTCCTTGGCCATCGTGTGAAAGCGGTTGTCCATCTGCCACGATTGCGCCGCGCCGCCCGAGATTGCCTCGAACACCTTGTCGAGATCGAGGTGGGCGATCTGGGCAAAGCGGATGGCTTCGGACAGGCCTGCGATGGCCCCTGCTATGCACATCTGGTTGGCCATCTTGGCAGTTTGCCCGGCGCCCGATTTGCCGACATGGACCACGCGCTTGGCATAGGCGGACAGGATCGGGCGGGCCGCATCGACTGCCTTGGCGCTGCCGCCACACATGATGGCAAGCGTTCCGGCCTCTGCGCCGGATTGGCCCCCGGTGACCGGAGCATCGACACAGAGCAGTTCCTTGTCGCGGCCTTCAACCGCAATCTGGCGGGCGATGCGGGCCGAAACGGTGGTGTGATCGATATAGAGCGCGCCGCGCCGCAGGGTGGAAAACACGCCATTGGGGCTGAGCACGACATCGGCCAGATCATCGTCATTGCCCACGCAAGTGATCACCGCATCGGCACCGTCCGCCGCTTCGGCGGGGCTGGTGGCCACGTGGACCATGATTCCGGGGTTTGCGGCCTGCCACGCTTCGGCGCGGGCGGGGGAGCGGTTGTAGATGGTCAGGCGGTGACCGGCATGGCCGAGATGGCGGGCCATCGCGCCGCCCATCGTGCCAAGGCCGAGGAAGGAGACGTTCTGGGGCGGAGAGGCTGCTGCTGTTTCGTCGGTCATGCCGTGCTTCATATCCGGTTTCCGGCGTGGGGGAAGCCCCGCGCGCACTTGTCAGTTCTGTTGCGGCGCAGCATAAGCGGCGGCGATGCAAGGCTTTCTTCTCACCCTTTCGCGGCTGGCGCGGTTGCTGTTCTGGCCTGCGCTGATCTTTGCGCTGACGATGGCGGTGCTGCCCAAACCGCCGCAGTTGCCGGGGCCGGAACTGGGTGACAAGGTGCAGCACATGCTGGCCTTTTTCACACTGACCGTGCTGGCGGGTGTGGGCTGGCCGCGTTTGACGCTGGTGCGAGCGGTGATTTGGCTCTCGCTGGCGGGGGCGGGGATTGAGGTGGTTCAAGCCGTGCCAGTGCTTTACCGCGATTCGGACTGGCGCGATTGGCTGGCTGATACTGTGGCGATCATGGCGGCACTCGTGCCGGTGGCGGTGTTCCGGCGGATTATCGAACAAGACCAGCAGGCTTGATCGGCGCTATCAGTGGTTTTCTTGATGGCTGCTTTCCGTTAGGGCGCAGCGCATGGAAAACACAGCGCTCAAGACCTCAACACAGGGCGATGCCCTGCTGACCCTCGCCGATGTTCGTGCGGCGGCAGAGCGGATTGCCGGACAAGTCGTGCGCACGCCGACGATGTACAGCAAGACGTTGAGCGCGATTACCGGGGCCGACATCTGGCTCAAGTTCGAAAATCAGCAGTTTACCGCCGCTTACAAGGAGCGGGGCGCGCTCAATGCCTTGTTGCAACTGGATGAGGAGCAGCGGTCGCGCGGTGTGATTGCGGCATCGGCAGGCAATCATGCGCAGGGGTTGAGCTATCACGGCACGCGGCTGGGCGTTCCGGTGACCATTGTGATGCCCAAGACCACGCCGACCGTGAAGATCATGCAGACCGAGGCCGTGGGCGGAAAGGTCGTGCTGGAGGGCGAGACTTTTGATGAAGCCTATGCCCATGCGCGCAAGCTGGAAGGCGAAATGGGGCTGACCTTCGTTCACCCCTTTGACGATCCTCGCGTGGCGGCGGGGCAAGGCACCGTCGCGCTCGAAATGCTTGAAGATGCCCCCGAAATCGAAACGCTGGTGGTCCCCATCGGCGGCGGCGGGCTGCTGACCGGCATGGGTACAGCGGCGCGCGGGATCAAGCCTGGGATCGGCCTGATTGGCGTGCAGGCGCAACTGTTCCCCTCGATGTATGCCAAGCTGAAGCATCTGGATCTGCCTTGCGGTGGCGATACTTTGGCCGAAGGCATAGCGGTGAAGGAGCCGGGGCAGTTTACCTCGCGCGTGCTGGCGCAGATCGTGGATGACATTGTGCTGGTGGGCGAACCGGCGCTGGAAAGTGCCGTGGCGCTGCTGCTGCAGATTGAAAAGACCGTGGTTGAAGGCGCGGGCGCGGCGGGCTTGGCGGCGGTAATGACGCATCGCAAGCGATTTGCCGGGCGTAAGGTGGGCGTGGTGCTGTGTGGCGGCAACATCGATACAAGGCTGCTGGCCAACGTGCTGCTGCGCGATCTGGCGCGGTCCGGGCGGCTGGGCCGTTTGCGCATCACGTTGCAGGACCGGCCGGGTGCGCTGTTCAAGGTGGTGGAGGAATTCAACCGCTATCAGGTGAACATCCTTGAGGTGTGGCACCAGCGCATCTTCACATCGCTGCCGGCCAAGGGCCTGACTGCGGAGATCGAGTGCGAGGCGCGTGACCGGGAGCAGATCGACCTTCTGGTGGCCGGTTTGCGTTCGAAGGGGTATGACGTGGAGCAGGTGGAGCTTGGCTGAACCGCGTTAACACCTTGAAAGCGCGGTGTCCTGTATTCGGACTGGCGGCACGTCGTGCCGTATTGTCGCCGTTTCGGCATGGGTTTCTGCCGTAATTGTGCGGGATTTGATGGTTAAGGGGCTTTTACGAATGCGTTTGCTGGGGCATGTTCGTTACTGACAGGCGGGACAGTCCGGCCTCAGGAGCAATCGCAACGCCGTGACCGCGCCCGTCCGTTTCCCTCGCTTTTTCGTGACCAGCCCTTCGCCGTGCCCCTATTTGCCGGGGCGGCAGGAGCGGAAGGTCTTCACCGAGCTGAAGGGGCAGAACACCGACGAGTTGAACGACGCGTTGAGTCGTATTGGCTTCCGGCGGAGCCAGACGGTGGCCTATCGCCCAAGCTGCATTGATTGCATGGCCTGCGTGTCGGTGCGCGTGGTCTCCGAATCGTTCAAGCCATCGTCCACGCAGAAGCGCATCTGGAAGCGCAACAATGATCTTGTAGTTAATGTGTGCAAGCCGTGGTCCACCCCGGAACAATTCGAACTGTTGCAGCGTTACCTTGCCGTGCGTCATCCCGGCGGGGGGATGGCCGCCATGGACGAGATGGATTTCGCGGACATGGTGGAGCACACACCCGTCAAGAGTTATGTTATTGAATACAGGGAGCCAACCCTAGACGGCTCGCCGGGAAGACTGGTAGGAGCCTGTCTGACTGACGAGCAGGGCGATGGCCTCTCGATGATTTACAGCTTCTACGATCCACAACACGAGACGCGGTCCGGGCTTGGCACTTTCATCATCCTTGACCACATCCAACGCGCAGCCCGCGTTGGCCTGCCCTATGTCTATCTCGGCTATTGGGTCGAGGGTTCAGAGCGTATGCAGTACAAAGTGCGCTTCCGGCCTATGGAGAAACTGGGCCGCGATGGCTGGGAACGGTTTGAACCTGCTGCACAAGCCGATGCCATCGAACGCGCAGTTGCCCTGCGACGTGACCGCACTGGGGTGGAGCCGGTCGAGGGTAGCCTCAAGGATGGCGTCCACGGCGCTCAGGAACGCTACGCCCACATCTGAACGCCCTCTGGTGCGGGTGATTGCCGCGCTGATGATGCTGGCCCTGCCGGGGCAGGTACTCGCGCAATCGATGAACGCGGATCAGGAGCTTGAGGCGCTGATCCCGGATTCGGCCGTCCAGAACGCCGATGCCTGGGCGCTTGATACCGAGGCAGCGCGGAATGGCGCTCCGACAGACGCTGAAGTGGGCGCGATCGATACCGATGTGGAAATGCCGGAATTGCCCGGAATGACCATTGCTTGGCCCGACGGTAGCGAAATTCCCGACATTGAGCCGCTTTCCCCCGATCCTGATATCGAGGTGGCTGAACAGACCACCGACGCGGCCGTAGAAGCACTGCCGGGGCAGGCTGAGGCTGAAGCGGTCGAAAAGCTGGCCGATGCCGACATCGAACGCGTGGGCAAGCAGGTTGAGCTGGCGTTCCCGCGCGGCGAGGGTGCGGTGGTTGAAAAGGCAGACATTGTTGCCCGCTTTGCTGCGCTTTCCAGCCTCAAGACCAATCAGGATGATGACGACAATCTTGCCCAGATTGTCCGCCGTGGACGGACCGACCGCGAACTGCTGGTCGAGATCATGCGGGTGCATGGCTATTATGATGCGAGCGTGTTCCAATCGCTGGGCGGGTTGGGCCAGCGTGCGGAGGGCGAGGCCGCTGGCACTCGGCGCGGTCCGATCGATGTGCAGAAAGTGGTTGTGCGCTTTGATGTGCAGCCGGGGCCGCAGTATAAATTCGGCACGCTGGCGTTCGGTGATTTGCAGGCAGCGGGCGCGGATGCCGAGGCACTGCGCGGGGCGTTCAAGCTGAAGAGCGGCGATGCGATCAATTCCGACAGGATCGTGGCCGAGCGGCTGAATCTGCAGGCTGCATTGGGTGAAACCGGATACGCCTTTGCCAAGGTGGCCGAGCCGGACTTGTTGATCGACCATGAGCGCCGCGAAGGCGATCTGACTGTGCCCGTGACACTTGGTGGTGTTTACGCTTTTGGCAAGGTCACGTCTTCACGCGAGGATTTCCTGAGCGGAAAGCACCTGCAGCGCATCGCCAAATTCGACCCCGGCGAGCGCTACAAGAAGTCTGACGTGGATGATCTGCGGCAAGCGATACTTGCTACGGGGCTGGTGTCTTCCGTCACCGTTGAAACACGTGAAGCTGCAACCCCTGCCGGTGGCCAGCCGGGCACCGTGGATGTTGACGTGGCGCTGACACCCGGACCGTTGCGGACTCTGGCCGGGCTGGTCGGTTATTCCAGCGGCGAAGGCTTCCGTGTTGAGGCGAGTTGGGAGCACCGCAACTTCTTCCCGCCCGAAGGCATGGTGCGGGCGCGCGGCGTGGTGGGTACGCAGGAGCAGTTGGCAGGCGCAACTTTCCGCCGCAATAATTTCCTCACCCGCGATCTGGTGCTAAACGCCGATCTCTATGCCCGCAATCAGGTGAGCAACGCGTTTCAGGCGCGCACTGTATCGTTCACCGCTGGGCTTGAACGGCAGCAGACCCTCCTTTTCCAGAAGCCGTTGGTCTTTGCCGCCGGTATTGAAATCCTCGCCACGGGTGAGCGCGATGCGGCGGCGATACTGGCCGATCAACCGCGCAAAACCTACTTCATCGGCGCACTGCCGATGCGGGTGGCCTATGATGGCAGCGACAGTCTGCTTGATCCAAAACGCGGCTTCCGCGTCGGCCTGCGTGGATCGCCTGAAGTTTCGGTGCAGGATGGCTTGCGGTCGAGCTATGGCAAGGTGCAGTTTGACGCCAGCTACTATCAGCCATTCGGTGAGAAGCTGGTGGTGGCATCGCGTGTGCGGCTTGGCACGATCCTTGGCACCGACATCACCAATATCGCGCCGTCGCGGCGGTTCTATGCCGGTGGCGGCGGTTCGGTGCGTGGTTATGGCTTCCAGTTGATCGGCCCGCGTGACACGGCAGGTGAGCCGAGTGGCGGACGGTCACTCAGCGAGTTTTCTTTGGAAGCGCGCGTAAAGACTGGGTTGCTGGGCGGTGCAATCAGCGTGGTGCCGTTCATCGATGCAGGCGCTGTCGATACGACCAGCACGCCGCGTCTGCGTGATATCAAGGTCGGCGCGGGTATCGGCGTGCGGTATGAAACCAACTTCGGCCCGATCCGCATCGATCTGGGCACGCCGCTAAATCCATCGCCGGGTGATAGCCGCATCGGCGTATATGTCGCGCTGGGGCAGGCATTCTGATGGCCGAAGAACTGCCACCAGCGTTTGAAACCCAAGAGCCTGCCGCTCCCACCCGTTCGCGCGGGGCCGCCATAGTGCGTGGCTTGGGCAAGCGGCTGGCGATCCTGCTGGTTGCAGGCGTTGCACTTGTGCTGGCGGCGTTGACAGTGCTCGATTCTTCGTTGGGCCACCGGCTTGTGGCAGACAGGATTGCTGCAATAACACCCGGTTCGGGCCTGCGCATAGAAATCGGTCGCATCGATGGCTCGATCTATGGCGAGGCGAAGCTGCGCGATGTTAGGGTGAGTGATCCCGAAGGCGTGTTCCTGACCGTGCCAGAGGCCGAGCTGGATTGGCGCCCGCTTTCATGGCTGAAACGCGGTCTGGATGTGCGGCTGCTGGCGCTTCATCGCGGAACGCTGCGCCGCGCGCCGCGTTTGCGACCAAGCGAGGATCCTGACGCGCCGATCCTACCTGACTTTGACATTCGCGTGGACAAGCTGGTGATCGATAACCTCACCGTGTCCGAAGCGATGGCCGGGCAGAAGCGCCGGGTGGATGTGCTGGCCAAGGCCGATATTCGCGGCGGGAATGCGATTGTCGATGTGGACGCCGTGTTTGGTGGCAAGGACAAGATCGCCTTCCGGCTCGACAGCGAGCCTGATCGGGACAAGTTTGATCTGCAGTTGGTCTATGATGCCCCGAAGGACGGCGTGATTGCCGCGATGGCGGGCGGAAAATCCGATATCAAGGCACGTGTCTTCGGCAGCGGCGGTTGGTCGCGTTGGGACGGCTTGGCCTATGCCACGCAGGACGGGCGCAAGCTGGCGGCATTTCAACTGGGCAATCGTGCGGGCAATTATCGGCTTGCAGGACAGGTGTGGCCAGAAAAGTTGCTGCCTAGCACGGCAGGGCAGGCCGTGGGTGAGGCACTGTCTGTGCTTTACGATGGTACATTTGCAGACAATGCCTTCAAGGGAACGTTTCGCACTGCAGGGACGGCGTTCAAGGCATCGGCCGAGGGCGGGCTGGACCTTGCGAACAACGAGGCCGATGCGCTGCGGGTGAAAGCCAGGTTGCTGCGCCCCGCACTGGTGCTGGCAACGCCTGAATTGGTGGGTGTCGACATAGACGCCACGCTGGACGGCGCGTTCTCCGACCTTGCGATTGAGCACAAGGTGGCGGTGGAGCGGATGAAGCTCGGCACGCTTGATGCGCAAGGGTTGCAGACAGCAGGCACCGCGACGTGGGACGGCAAGCGCTTTGTCCTGCCGCTGGCGGTGACGGCGCGGCGGGTGGTGACGGGCAACGCGATGATTGATCCGCGCTTCCCCGGCGCACGCCTTGGTGGCGAACTGGTGTTCGAGGGCAATCGCCTCACATCTGATGATCTGACCCTGACCATGAAGGGCCTTGGCGCGCAGCTTTCGCTGCGGGGCGACATGGCGCGCGGCGGCTATGCGCTCGCCGGGCCAGTTGTGGCGCTCGGGTTTGCCGTAGAAAACCTTGGTGCTGTGGACGGCACGGCCAAGATCCTGTTCAAGGTGGGCAATGCTGTCCCGTGGACGCTGCAAGCAAACCTTGCCGGACGGATGACGCGGATCAACAATGCCACGCTGCAAACGCTGACAGGCGGCGGTGTGCGTTTCGCTGGTGGCATTGCGCTGGGTGAGCGGGTGCCTTTCACGTTCCGCAAGGCCACGGTCAATTCAGCCAAGTTGCAGATGGCACTCGATGGGCGTGTGCAGCCCGGTGGCACAGCCTCGCTAACTGGAAGCGGACGCCATACCGAATATGGCGCGTTTACGGTGGAGGCGGCGATGACCGCCGATGGGCCGAATGCGGTGCTGGTGCTGGCCAATCCGCTGCCCGCCGCGGGATTGAAAGATGTGCGCGTTGCGCTGGCACCGATAGCCGAAGGTTTCCGCATTGAAACCGAGGGCCAGTCGACGCTCGGCCCATTCAACGGCACCTTTGGCCTGTTCATGCCACCGCAGCAGGCGACCCGCGTTAAGATCGAGCGGTTCCGTGTGTGGCAGACCGATGTGACTGGCGGTGTTACGCTGGGCGATGATGGGGTTTCCGGCCAGATTGCGCTGGCAGGCGGTGGGTTGAACGGAACAATCCAGCTTGCGCCGCGTGAAGGCGGACAGGGCTTTGATGCCGATGTCACTGCGCGCAACGCCAAGTTTGGCGGCACGCGGGCACTGTCCATCGGCAATGCAACCATCGATGCCAGCGGCCTGATCAAGGACGGTAGTTCCACCATTCAAGGCAATCTGCTCGCCGAGGGGATCGGCATGGGCAAAGTGTTCATCGGGCGGCTGGCGGCTTCGGCCTATCTGCAGGATGGCAGCGGATCTGTGACCGCTTCGGTTGCGGGCCGTAGAGGCACGCGCTTTGCGCTTCAGGGCACGGCTGCTTTCTCCCCCGAACAGGTAGTTGCCTACGTTTCGGGCGAATATGCAGGACGGCAGGTTTCCATGCCACGGCGTGCGGTTCTGACCCGTGACGGCGAAGGCGAAAATCAGGGCTGGAAGCTGGCGCCCACCCAGATCAGTTTCGGGCGCGGCATTGTGATCGCCGAAGGACGGATGATGGGCGGGCCAACGCAATTGCGCCTCCAGCTTGCGCGGATGCCGCTTTCGGTGGTCGACATTGCGGTGGCTGATCTTGGCCTTGGGGGCGTGGCATCGGGCATCGTTGAATACAACAACGACGGGCAGGGCGCGCCATCGGGCAATGCAGCGCTGATGGTGCGCGGCCTTTCGCGTTCCGGCTTGGTGCTGACGTCGCGTCCAGTGGACGTCGCGCTGCTGGCGCGGCTTGATCCTGATGCTGTGCAGATGCGGACCGTATTCCGTGAAAGTGGTGCAGTGCGTGGCCGTTTTCAGGCGCGGATTGGCGGATTGCCGCGCGGCGGTGCGTTCATGGACCGGCTTGAGGCAGGGCAACTTGCCGGGCAGTTGCGCTATTCGGGCGCGGCCGAGGCACTTTGGCGGCTATCCGGTGTAGAGATTTTCGATCTGACCGGACCGGTCGGCGTGAAGGCCGATATTACGGGCACAATTTCGGCTCCTGTGTTGCGTGGTGCCGTGTCATCGACCGGGCTGCGCGTGCAAAGCACGCTGACCGGCACCGATGTCCGCGATGTTGCTATGTCCGGCACGTTTACCGACTCGTCATTGCAAATCGCGCGCTTCAGCGGTCTCACGCCGAACGGTGGCCGTGTTTCGGGCAGCGGCACCATCGGGCTGGCCGAGCTTTCCGAACATGGGCCGACCATTGACCTCAGGCTGTCGGCGCAGAACGCGCAGGTCATCAATCGTGATGACATGGGTGCCACGGTGACAGGGCCATTGCGTGTCGTCAGCAACGGCGTGGGCGGCACGATCGCCGGGCGGGTGCGGATCGAACAGGCGCGTTGGGTTCTGGGGCAGGCCGCCGCGGTGACCGAACTGCCAACCATCGCCACCCGTGAAATCAACGCACCCGCCGATGCCGCGCCGCCGCGTGTGGCCGCTACGCCGTGGAACTTCATGATCGACGCGGCAGGCATGAACCGCATCAACGTGCGCGGGCTTGGTCTGGACAGCGAATGGGGCGCAGACATCCGCCTGCGCGGATCGACTGCTGCACCGCAGATTTTCGGGACAGCCGATCTGGTGCGTGGGGGTTATGAATTTGCGGGCAAGCGATTTGAGCTGACGCGCGGGCGCATCCGCTTTGCTGGGGAAGTACCCGTCGATCCCCAGCTTGATATTGTCGCCGAGGGTGATGCCAACAACATCAACGCCAAAATCTCGATTACTGGCAGCGGCACCAAGCCAATCATCGCATTCTCCTCCACCCCAGCTCTGCCGGAGGAGGAATTGCTGAGCCGCATCCTGTTCGGTAGTTCGATCACGCAGATTTCTGCGCCAGAAGCGGTGCAACTGGCAGCTGCGCTGGCAAGTTTGCGCGGTGGCGGCGGGCTTGATCCGATCAACAAGCTGCGCGCGGCAATCGGGCTTGACCGGTTGCGCATCGTCGGTGCAGACCCGACAGTGGGATCAGGAACCAGCATTGCCGTGGGGAAATACCTTGGGCGGCGGGTGTTCGTTGAACTTATTACCGATGGCGCAGGCTATAATGCATCATCGGTGGAATTCCGCATCACGCGCTGGTTGGCCTTGCTGGGCACGGTGTCAACGATTGGCGATGCGGGCCTGAACTTGCGGGTCAGCAAAGACTACTGACACTGTAACGTTGGCTTCATGTCGTCGTTAAACTGACACGCTGGCGTGGCTTTTCGGTGTGTATGATGACACCCGCCGAACCCATGCTGATCTGTGATCTCACGCAAAGCTATGCCCCGCATGGCGGCGGTGGGATTGGCACGTATCTGCGAGAGAAGCGGCGATATGTGATCGATCAAACGCCCCACCGGCTGCTCCAGATCGTGCCGGGGCCGGAAGACCGCATTGTCGAGGATGGACGGCATATCTGGGTGGAGGTTGGTGCCGATCAGGTGCGGGGCAGCCCCAATTATCGCTTCATCATGCGCACACAGGTGGTGCGCGAAGTGCTGGAGCGATTCCGACCCGATCTCATCGAATCGCAGTGTCCTTGGGTGCTTCCATGGACGGCTATCAACTATCGCCGTGCTTTCCCGGGTACTGCGCTCGTGGCGGGGTATCACACCGATTTTCCCAATGCGCACATCTATCGCGTTGGGTCAGAACTGTTCGGTGAATTCGTTGGTCGCGGGTTGCGCAAACTGGCGACGGGCTATGCGCAGGTTACCTACCGCGAGTTTGACCGCGTCTATACCCTGAGTGCGATGATGGCGCAGGTGTTGCGCGATTATCGCGTGGATCACGTGGATGTGCTGTCGCTCGGCGTAGATACGGCGCTGTTCCACCCTGGAAGGCGCGATCCGGCATGGCGTGGCGAGCTTGGGCTGGCAGCGAAAGGTCCACTGCTGGTCTATGCCGGGCGAATCGATAACGAGAAGCGGGCAGACCGCTTGCTCGCCATGTTCCGGGATTTGCCGCGCGAGCTTGACGCCGGACTGGTGATGATCGGCGATGGCAAGTTGCGCGCTGCGCTGCGCGATGAGGCACGCGGGATGCAGGTGGCGTTTCCGGGGTTCATGGCGGACCGCGCGGCGCTGGTGCGCGCTCTGGCATCGGCTGACATCTACGTTTCGGCGATGGCTGACGAGACTTTCGGCATTTCCATCGTCGAGGCGCAGGCGAGCGGGTTGCCGGTGGTCGGCGTGGCATCAGGCGCAATGCCCGAACGGATCGTGCCAGGCACAGGGTTGCTCGTCGACGTTGACGATACGGCGGCCATGGCAGCGGGCGTGATGCGCGTCTGGCAGGGACAGCGTGAAGCCATGGGGCACGCGGCGCGCGCGCATGTGGCCGGGCGGTTCGAATGGCGCCAGACGTTCGAGCAACTGCTGGGCGAGGTATATCCCCGCGCTATGGCCAGCGCGCGAGCGCGCAACGAAAAGGGCCGCTTCGGTGTCGGAGCGGCCCTTTCGTTGCTGTCTTCAGGCAAGATCAGACAGGAAGCCCGCTGATTGCCTTCATTTCCATGAAGTCCTTGAGGCCGTAAAGCCCGCCTTCACGCCCGTTTCCAGACTGCTTGTAGCCGCCGAACGGCGCGCCCGGTGTCGGCCCCCAGTTGTTGATGGCCACCATGCCTGCGCGCAAGGCCGAGGCAACTTCAGCGGCTTTGGTCGGATCTCCGGTGATGCAGGCCGACAGGCCATAGGCGGTGTCGTTGGCAATCTCGATGGCCTGATCAAGGCTGTCATAGGCCATGATAGTGGCGACCGGGCCGAAGATTTCCTCCTGCGCGATACGCATGTCCGGCGTCACGCCCGAGAACACCGTAGGCTTGATGTAGTAGCCACGGTTGACATTGGAGGGGAGGTCAGGGCCGCCAGTTTCAAGCTTTGCACCTTCATCAATGGCAGATTGGATCAGCCCGCGAATTTTGTCGAACTGCGCCTTGTTGACCACCGGGCCGAGGTGCTGCCCTTCCTGCAATGGATCGCCGACCGGGGTGGCTGAATACATTGCGGAAACAAAAGCGGCAGCCTCGGTCTCGCGTTCACGCGGCACCAGAACACGGGTGGGGGAGATGCATGACTGGCCGCTGTTTACCAACGGGCCGGACGCGGTGGAGGGCAGGTACTTTGCAAAATCGGCATCCGGCAGAACGAGGTTGGGGGACTTGCCGCCCAGTTCCTGATGCACCCGCTTGACAGTGTCCGCCGCAGCCTTGGCCACCAGAATGCCGGCGCGGGTCGATCCGGTGAAGCTGACCATGTCGATGCCGGGATGTGAACTGATCGCGGTGCCGACGCCCGGACCATCGCCCTGCACGAGGTTGAACACGCCCGGTGGAACGCCCGCTGCGTCAAGGATTTCGGCAAAGATCACGGCACAGGTGGGGCATTCTTCCGAAGGCTTCAGGATCATGGTGTTGCCTGCCGCCAAGGCTGGCGCGACTTTGAGCGCGATCTGGTTCAGCGGCCAGTTCCATGGTGTGATCATGCCGACAACACCGATGGGCTCGTAAGCTACTTTGTAGGCGCCATTGTCTTCCATGAAAGTGAAGTTCTTGAGCGCGGACATGGTCCCCAAGAATCCGCCGATGCCGGCACCGACCTGTGCGGTTCCGGCAAAGCTGACTGGCGCGCCCATTTCCTCGGCCATCGCCACGGCCAGATCGCCCGCGCGCTTTTTAAACTCTGCAACGATGCGATCCATCAGCGCCAGACGTTCTTCGCGCGATGTCTTGCTGAAAGTCTTGAATGCGCGCTGTGCGGCTGCCACGGCCTTGTCGACATCGGCGGATGTACCCAGCGTGATCGCGCAAACCGCCTCTTCTGTGGCGGGATTGATCACTTCGTGACGCTTGCCACCTTCGCTGTCGACCCACTTGCCGTCGATGTAGTTTTGCAGCCGTTCGCGCATCGTGATTCTCCCGAATTCCTTGGGCCGTCGCAGACGCGCGCGGCCAAGTCAGATTAGGAAGCTAGGCAGCCCCGTTGCATTCCGCAACCCGTCTGGCTTGGCAGATTCCGTCAATCATTCAACGGGAGGGCGATATTATACCCTTCGACCACGGAACAACTGAACAAGGCCAACCACCAGCGCCACAACCAGAACCAGATGGATCACTCCGGCGGTGATCTTGAACGCAAAGACGCCTAGCACCCAAAGCACAAACAGCACGAGCGCGATGGTCAGCAGCATGGTCATTTCTCCGAGAATTTGTATGCTCAATGACCAACCCAATCCTTGAACAGGCCGCGGGTTCCACGCCGGAGAATGAACCAAGTCTTTCCTTGCAGAAGTTCGCGCCGCGTATTCTTTGATAACCTTTTCTTTGCAACCAGTTGCTAACCCTCAAAACATGGGGAAGAGACCCGTTCAAAAAGCCGGACGACGGCAGGGTGCCGGGACAGCAAATGCCGGCTGGATCGTTGTGGCCACTTTTCTGGCGCTGCTGGCGCTGACGGCGGCCTTGGTCGCGGCTTTTCGCAATTCCACCGATATTGCAGACCAGTTTGCCCGTGTTGAGGAGCAACGGCTGGTTCAGCGGTTCGTGGAGCGGAGCGAGCGGCAGATACTCGAAGCTGCCAAGCTGCAGTTGGTTTGGGACGATGCTGTAACGCGGCTCAATGCGCCTGATGCAGAAAATTGGGCGCGGAATTTTATATCCGGCTATTTTTGGGGCAGCCATCGCATTGATCGGATTTACCACGTGCGCTTCGGTGGGGGCCTGGTGCGGTGCTGGCAAGGCCCGAAGATTTCTGGCGACTGCCGATATGACAAAATTGAGCGCACGGTGCGCGATCTCATCACACTATCAACGCAGCAGAGCACACCGCGTGGAACGGTCAGCGAATGGCGCCGTCATGGCGAAGTGATGTGGCCCTACGACTCTGCGGGACTGCCGGTTTCGCGCGGGTCATCAGAAGTCATCAGCTTCGATGGACGGCCCACGATCATTGCGGTCGCACCAGTTTTGCCCGACATGACACCCGCCCTCCTCAAGGGGGCGCCTGATTACCTCGTGTTGGTGCGCTATGTTGATCAGCGCATCATCGATGACCTCCAATCATCGCTGTTGTTAGACGACGTTCGCTTTGCGCTTTCCCCCGATCGCGCATCTGGCCGAAACGAACTTGCCTTGAACGATATGCGTGGTGGAACCGTCGGCTGGCTTTCATGGCGATCCAAGCCACCAGGTCCTGCGATCCTGAGGCAGACAGCGCCACTGTTGGCAATCTATATCCTGTTCTTTGTCGGCGTGGTGGCAGGCGGCGCGATCATCGTGCGCCGGATGCGGCGAACCACAAGCGAGTTGATGGCAAGCGAGGCGCAGGCGCAGCACAATGCCATGCACGATGCCATGTCGGGCCTGCCCAATCGCGCGCACTTCATGCAGCGCCTGCGTCAGGAACTGGCAAGTTGTGTCGTCCGGCGCGAACTCGGTGATGTCTTTGTGGCCTATGTCGACATTGACCGGTTCAAGGTCGTCAACGATACGCTCGGCCACCATGTGGGTGATGAGCTTGTGCGGCAAGTTGCCCTGCGGCTGCGGCGTTCGTTGCCCCCCGGCGATTTTCTTTCGCGCTTTGGTGGTGACGAGTTTGTGTTGCTGCGCCGCTCCACGGGCGGGCGTGCTTCTGCAGATATGCTTGGCAATCAGATCATGGCCATTGCCCGCGAACCTTTCGTGATCTCCGGGCATAGCCTTGATGTGAGCGTGTCGTGCGGAATCAGTTGGGGACCAGAGCAGAGTGAGGATCCCGGTGAATTGCTGCGCCGGGCTGATATCGCGCTTTATCGTGCAAAGCAGCGTGGGCGCGCGCGGTATCGCCGGTTCACCCGTGATATGGACGCTTCGGTCAAGCTGCGGCGCGAAATGGAAATGGAGTTGCGTCGGGCAATCGCGCGCGACGAACTGACGCTGGCATATCAACCTATCGTCAACGCTGCGGATGGTGCGATCGAAGGATTTGAGGCGCTGTTGCGCTGGCCCCATCCTGAACGAGGGGCCATACGTCCGGGTCTGTTCGTGCCGATTGCCGAGCAGGCCGGTTTGATGATGCCGCTGGGGGAATGGGTGTTGCGGCGCGTCTTTACCGAATGTCAGGACTGGCCGAATTGCGACATCTCGGTCAACCTCTCGCCATTGCAGATCATGGCAAGCAACTTTCTTCAGATTATTGATGATCTGCTGCGCGAGACCGGCGCTGATCCGCGCCGCTACGTGCTCGAAGTGACCGAAGGTGTCATGCTGGATCGTAGCGAGCATGTGGTCGATGTGCTGAAAGGCTTGAAGTACCGGGGTTTCCGCATCGCGCTCGACGATTTCGGGATTGGCTATTCCTCGCTCAGCTACCTACGCTCGTTCCAGTTCGATCGGATCAAGATCGACCGTTCGTTCGTGCAGAATATCGAGGCCGATCTTGATGCCCATTCGATCCTGCGTGCGATTGTTTCACTGGGACACACGCTGCGCATGAAAGTGGTGGCTGAAGGCGTGGAAACACCTATGCAGCGGGCGTTGGTTCAGGCAGCGGGTTGCCAGATGATTCAAGGCCATCTGTTCTGGCAGGCTATGCCGGCAGATGAAGCAAAAGCACTGGTCTTTCCGCAAGTCCACGAAGAAACGCGTGTCGCCACGGCGTGACGATGCAGAACGGCCAAGCGCGCTAAACGATCAGCTATGGGCCTTGTCGCTTTCAGCCTCGGCAGTAACTGTGTTGGGATAAATGAAGCCTTTGGCAGGGCTGGCGCGCAGACCGACGGACTTGGTAGGAGCATACCACACGCGCACTTCGCTCCAGTCACCCGCAGCAGAAACGTCCACTGCAACCACACCCTTTTCCACCATGCCGGGGCGCGACCAGTTGGCGTGGTCGATCAGAATGTGTCGATCATCGACGACCTTACGGACAACCGCAACGTGGCCATAGGGCATCGCGCGCGTGCCGCTGAACGCAAGAACTGCGCCGGGCTTCGGCTCTTCACCACGTTCGTAGCGGCCCTCGGCGCTGGTCCACCAGTCGCGCGCATTTCCACGGATCTGGACGTCCGAAATCTGGCGGGCGTAAGTCACGCACTGCAGACGGGCGTGCGCTGCCGTGGGCAGGGCTGCGAAGGATACCAGTGCGAGAAAGGCTGCGACCACGTTCTTTAGCATGTGCAGCATGACTAAACATTTCGCTGGATTCGGGGAGTCCCGCACGGCTCCGTTCATCCTGCGGCAATCACCGTTCATCTCGGTTCGTCGCTAAATGTGGAAAAAATCACGGTGTCGTGTGTTGTCCGTCATAGACGGCGCTTTTTTGCGATTCAGGAATCGAAAAGGGCGCCCGGTTTCCCGGACGCCCTTTTGCACTGTCGCTGATCGCGTGGATCAGAGCGAATAGTACATGTCGAACTCAACAGCCGAAGGCGTGGTTTCCCAGCGCATCACTTCAGGCCACTTCAGTTCGATGTAGGCTTCGATCTGGTCCTTGGTGAACACGCCGCCCTGCAGCAGGAACTCATGGTCAGCTTCAAGGCTGTCCAGAGCTTCACGCAGGCTGCCACACACGGTTGGAACTTCTGCGAGCTCTGCCGGTGGCAGGTCATAGAGGTTCTTGTCCATGGCTTCGCCCGGGTGGATCTTGTTCTTGATCCCGTCGAGACCGGCCATCAGCAGCGCAGCGTAGCACAGATATGGGTTGGCCATTGCGTCGGGGAAGCGGAATTCGACGCGCTTCGCCTTGGCACCGGCGCCGTAAGGGATGCGGCACGATGCCGAACGGTTGCGGGCCGAATAGGCCAGCAGCACAGGAGCTTCATAGCCCGGCACCAGACGCTTGTAGCTGTTGGTGGTCGGGTTGGTGAATGCGTTCAGCGCCTTGGCGTGCTTGATCACACCGCCGATGAAGTACAGGCACATTTCCGACAGGCCGGCATAACCGTTACCGGCGAACAGCGGCTTGCCAGCTTCCCAGATCGAGATGTGCGTGTGCATACCCGAACCGTTGTCGGTCTTGATCGGCTTCGGCATGAACGTTGCGGTCTTGCCATAGGCGTGCGCAACCTGCTGCACGACGTACTTGTAGACCTGCATACGGTCAGCGGTTTGCACCAGCGTGCCAAAGGTCAGGCCGAGTTCGTGCTGGGCCGAGGCCACTTCGTGGTGGTGCTTGTCGCAGGGCAGGCCCATTTCGATCATGGTCGAGACCATTTCGCCACGAATGTCGACGCAGCTGTCAACCGGAGCGACCGGGAAGTAACCGCCCTTGGCGCGCGGCCGGTGGCCCAGGTTTCCGCCTTCGTAGTCCTTGGCCGAATTGGTCGGCAGTTCGATGTCATCGATCTTGAAGCCGTTGCCATCATAGCCGTCATAGAACTTTACGTCGTCGAACAGGAAGAATTCAGCTTCCGGCCCAACGTAAACGGTGTCGCCGAAACCGGCCGACTTGACGAAGGCTTCGGCGCGCTTCGCGGTGGAACGCGGGTCGCGGGCGTAAAGTTCACCGGTCGAAGGTTCCACGATGTCGCAGCAGATGATCATCATCGGCGTGGCCGAGAACGGATCAATGTACACAGCCGTCAGGTCCGGCTTCAGGATCATGTCCGATTCGTTGATGGCCTTCCAGCCTTCAATCGAAGACCCGTCGAACATCAGGCCGTCTTCCAGCTCATCTTCGCCGATCAGCCCGGCGACCATGGTCAGGTGCTGCCACTTGCCCTTCGGATCGGTGAAGCGCAGATCGACCCACTCGATTTCCTCGTCCTTGATGCGGGCGAGAATGTCCTTTGCACTTGCCATTGCTGGTCCTTCTTCATGCCCCCGTTGGAGAGGTCCGGGGGGTATCTGGGGTGGATGTATTCTGGAGGCTTGCCCGTCCACAGGCCCACCCCCGCATTTGCGCCCCATCCGGCGGATGCCGGATCGGGCTGAAATCAAATGGGATCGTCAGATCGCGTCGTCGTTGCGCTCTCCGGTGCGGATGCGAAGCGCGCTTTCCACCGGGATCACGAAGATCTTGCCATCGCCAATACGTCCGGTCTGTGCCGCCGCAGCAATTGCTTCAACCACGCGGTCGGCCAATGCATCAGTTACCACGACCTCAAGCTTCACCTTGGGCAGGAAATCGACGACATATTCGGCGCCACGATAAAGTTCGGTGTGGCCCTTCTGGCGGCCGAAACCCTTGGCCTCGGTGACAGTGATGCCGGATACGCCGATTTCGTGCAGCGCTTCCTTCACTTCATCGAGCTTGAAGGGCTTGATGATCGCTTCGACCTTTTTCACGTCGTTCAGACCCCTGCTACGCGGGCCGGAACGCACGAGATTGGCGAACCGGCAGATTGTTCACGTTTGTGGACACGACGTTACAAGAATCGTGCCACGTGCTGTCACAATTCACTAGGCTATCGTATTGCATCGCGAAAGCCGTAAAATCGGGGGTAGGGCAAGATTTGAATCGAATGTGCAACTCAACCATGCGCAAGATTGCGCAGTCTGTTCAAATCGTGCATAAAATTTGCGCAGGCTGTGCCTGTTTTTTGGGCAGAAGTCAGGCCGGGTAAGGTGGCTTGTGCAGCCCCTTCGGACTTGCAGTGAAGATTTCGCAGCCATCCTCGGTAATGCCGATCGAATGTTCGAACTGTGCCGAAAGCGAACGATCACGCGTGACCGCTGTCCAGCCATCCTCCAGAATCTTCACCCCGGGCTTGCCGAGGTTGATCATCGGTTCGATGGTGAAAAACATGCCGGGCTTGAGTTCCGGGCCGGTGCCTGCGCGCGCGGCGTGGATCACTTCGGGCGAATCATGGAACAGGCGACCAAGTCCATGGCCGCAGAATTCCCGCACCACGCCATAGCGCTGCCTTTCCGCATGGGCCTGAATCGCCGCGCCAATGTCTCCCAGTCGCGCGCCGGGCTTTGCCTGCTCAATGCCAAGCATCAGGCATTCATAGGTCACATCTACCAGCCGCTTCGCCTTCAGCGGCACATCGCCGACAAGGTACATTCGGCTGCTGTCGCCATGCCAGCCATCGAGCAGAGGCGTCACGTCGATGTTGACGATGTCCCCATCCTTGAGGGTCTTGTCAGAGGGGATGCCGTGGCAGACCACGTGATTGATCGAGATGCAGCACGAATGCGCGTAGCCGCGATAGCCCAGCGTTGCGGGAATGGCACCCGCGTCCAGCGTCATCTGCCGCACAACGTCATCCAGATGATCGGTACGCGCGCCGGGTACCACGAGCGGCGCCAGTGCATCGAGAATCTCGGCAGCAAGGCGGCCCGCCTTGCGCATACCTTCAAACCCCGCCGGGCCGTGCAGCTTGATTGTCCCGTCGCGCATCAGGACATCGTGGTCTTCAACGATCATGTATTCGGTCATCGGTGCCATGTAGCGAATGTTGCCGGGAATTGCGAGGTGCTGGCAGGGTTGCTTTTCATTGCGCCACGAAAGCCGGTTTGAACTGCGGCTTCACCGCCGCCAAAACCTTGGGTGTAACCGGCACTGTGACCTCGTAATCGCCCTCGGCATACGGTCCCGCCGAATAGGGTGCGACCAGAATGCCGATTCGGTCGAAAGCCTTGCCGGTGGAAGAGCCCAGAATCACGGTCTCTTCCACCGGATCGATACATTTGCTGAACTCCTCGATTTGCCCGCCGTCCTGCCCGCCACGCTTCTTTGCGCGCTGGCGGTCCAGTTCCTTGCAGAACGGCGCACGTATCGCTTCCGAGAGGGCAGCCTTGGAAACGAACAGGTCCGCAGGCGCACGGCGCTGCCCTGCAACGCGGTCCCACAGCATGGCGTCGAACACGTAGTTGGGATGCGCGCCCCCGCTGAAAGTGCCGATCAGTGTGGACATGCTGAGCCATGCCGGAAGATCGGTCACCACCTTCCATTCGACACTGTAACTGTAGGGGTTGAACGGAAACCCATTCTTCTTCGCCAGATTTTGCCCCTCTGTCGCTTCCACCTTCAGTTCGCCGCGTGCCTTTTCCAGTTCGGCATCCAGCAAGGCCTTCAACGCAGGGATCGCCCCCGCACTGGCAGGGTAGGAATAATCGAACTGATACAATTCGTTTTGCTCATGCACATCGCGTGCGGCCACGGGGGCTTGCGTCACAACTGCCGCTGTCGATTGTGCGGCATAAGCGGATTCACTCGCCGCGGCTGTCGGTTCGTCCTCTTTCACAGAACACGCCCCCAGTGCCAGCACGGCTCCCATAAGGACTAGACGCATGGGACAATTTCCTCTCGCAACTGGCCGCGCGGTGCGGCATGAACTTCACCAACATGACTGACAGAAACGCGCTGATCCAGCCTGATCGCGGCCAGCAGGCCATTGACCTTCATTTGGTAGACAAGGCAACGCTGCCCGACTTCCTCAAAAGTCTCAACGGCGCACAGCGTTCCGCACTTGCTGCACAGAAGTTCGAAGGCGGGGGCTATGAACATGCCATCGTGCCCGAAGGTGATGGCTGGTTCGCCGTGGCAGGCGTCGCCAATGTAGATGACCTGTCCTCGTGGTGCATGGCCAAGCTGGCTGATGTGCTGCCCGGCGGCACCTATCGCCGCGCCGGTGCAGAACCGGGCAAAGCGCTGCACGGCTGGGTGACCGGGCAATACCGCTTCGACCGTTACCGCAAGGACACCAAGGACGCCGAGCCGCGCATCCTGTTGACCAAGGACGTGGCTCTGATCGAGCCTGCTCTGGCAGAAGCAACCGCGGTGCTGATGGTACGCGATCTAGTGAACACACCGGCCGAGGACATGGGGCCGCTGCAACTCGAGGCCGAAGTACGCGCGCTGGCCAAGGGACACCATGCCGAGGTCCATGTCGTGTCCGGCGATCCATTGGAGCGGGAATATCCGATGGTCCATGCTGTAGGCCGGGCGGCGGCGCGCAGCCATGCGCCGCGCATGATCGAACTGGAGTGGGGCGATCCCAAGCACCCGCGCGTGGCGATTGTCGGCAAGGGCGTGTGCTTTGATTCCGGCGGGTTGGACATCAAGCCATCATCCGGCATGGCGTTGATGAAGAAGGATATGGGCGGCGCGGCCCATGCCATTGCTCTGGCGGGCCTGATCATGACGCTGGGCTTGAATATCCGGCTCCATCTGCTTGTCCCGGCGGTGGAAAACGCGATTTCGGGCAATGCCTTTCGCCCCGGCGACATCCTGCGTTCGCGCGAGGGTCTGTCGGTGGAAATCACCAATACCGATGCCGAAGGGCGGCTGGTGCTGGGCGATGCGCTGACGCGGGCGAGCGAGTTGAACCCTGAACTGGTAATCGATTTCGCCACCCTGACCGGCGCGGCGCGCGTGGCACTTGGTCCCGATCTGCCCGCCATGTTCGCGCGGCGCGATGAAACGGCGGATGACCTGCTCCGCGCAGGCTTGGAGCGCGACGATGCCTGCTGGCGTCTCCCGCTGCACGAAGGGTATCGCGAATACCTGAAATCCGATGTGGCCGACTTACAGAATTCCCCCGCCAACGGCTTTGCCGGGGCCAGTGTGGCCGCGTTGTTCCTCGACAAGTTCGTCGGTGAAGGCCTTGATTGGGCACACTTTGATACGTTTGCTTGGCGGCCTGTAGCCAAGCCCGGGCGGCCCAAGGGCGGTGACGCACTGGGCCTGCGCGCGGCATGGGGGCTGCTCAAGGCCCGTTATGGTTGAGGAATGGCGCAATGCACCATAGCTTGCCTGAAAGCGCCGAGGCGGCTAATCGCCCCGCTTTCCTGCTGCGGGGGCACCCTGAATTGACTGTCGAAGCTATGCCTCTTCCCGTTGACGTGCCAGTCGGCCAGCTCACGCTGGTGCGTCCGGCGGACCGCTCGGACAAGCCGCACCTGCCGGTGCGCGGCGATCTGGCACACATCGGCCTCGCTGGACGGTACTTTGTACCGCACTACGCCGTGCCGATGCCGCATGTGATCAAGGCTGCTGGCACCTTGCGTGGTGCGGGCAAGGCCGATGGTGCGGAATTGCGCGCGCTGGCGGCAGGCGAAGTGTTCGACGTGCTCGACATCGCCGGTGGTTGGGCGTGGGGGCAGGCCCAGGCAGACTCGCTGGTCGGTTACGTGGAATTCGCGCAATTGGAGCCTTCAGCATGACCACGTCCATCTTTATTGATGGTGCCGCCGGCACCACGGGACTGGAAATTGCCGACCGGCTAGCCGGGCGCAGCGAATTCACCCTGATCGCGCTCGACGATGCACGGCGCAAGGATGACGGGGCGCGGGCCGAGGCGATCAACGACGCCGATGTGGTGATCCTGTGCCTGCCCGATGATGCCGCGCGTGATGCCGTGGCGATGATCCGCAATGAACGCACCAAAGTCATCGACGCCTCGACCGCGCACCGCGTGGCCGACGGCTGGACCTACGGTTTCCCCGAACTCGTGGGGCGCGAGATTGTGGCGCAGGCCAAGCGGGTCTCAAACCCAGGCTGCTATCCCACCGGCTTCCTCGCGCTGCTGGCGCCGCTGGTTCACAACGGGTTGCTGCCTGCTGCATGGCCCTACACCTGCACCGGCGTGTCCGGCTATTCGGGCGGCGGCAAGGCGCTGATCAAGCGGTTCGAGGACGATGGCGACATCGCATGGCGCGGTTATGGCCTGAGTTTTGGGCACAAGCATGTGCCGGAAATGCAGCGTTATGCGGGCCTTGCCATCGCGCCGCTGTTCAGCCCCGCTGTGGTGCCTGCCCATCGCGGCATGGTGGTGGAAGTGCTGCTGCCGCTGGGCGTGATGCCGGGCAACGTGCCGGCCGAATTGCTGCGCGCGGCGCTGACGCAGTTCTATGGCGAATCGAAGATCGTCACCGTGGCGCAGGATGCTCCGGCCGAGGGCGAAATGCTGCTGCGCGGTTCGATGGAGCCGTGGGACGGGCTGAAGCTGCACGTGATGGGCAGCGAAGACGGCGAACAGGCACGGCTGGTGGCGGTGCTGGACAATCTGGGCAAAGGGGCGAGCGGCGCTGCTGTGCAGACGCTGAACCTGATGGCCGGGCTGGACGAGACGGCGGGGCTGCGGGTTTAGCCCAAACATCCGCGTCCCCGCGAAGGCGGGGACCTCAGGAGGTTTACGCTGACGTTCCGTAAACGGCACGAGGCCCCCGCCTTCGCGGGGGAACACAGCTAAGTAACAAAAGAAAAAGGCCCGCGCTCCATCGGGAGGCGGGCCTTTTCAACGCGCAAAGCGCGAAAGATCAGTCTTCCGGCGCAATCGTCACGCGCAGACCGTCAAGGTCACCGGTGATCTGCACTTGGCAAGACAGGCGCGAAGTTTCGTTGCGGTGGTCCGAACTGTCGAGCAGGTCGTTCTCGTCTTCGCTCATCAGCGCAACCTTGTCGGCAAATGCCGGGTCGATATAGACGTGGCACGTGGCGCACGAGCAGCAGCCGCCGCACAGCGCCAGCAGTTCGTCAAAACCGTTGTCGCGAATGGCCTCCATCACCGAAAGGCCGGCATCGGCTTCTACCGTTGATTCTTCACCAGCACGATTGACAACCACGATCTTCGGCATCGCTTGTTCTCCAAATGCGGCGGTGGGCCAAACGCGCCCTGATCGCGCCCCCTGTTCGCCTTTGGACGGGGCTGCTATCGCGCCATTTCGGCTTTGGCAACTGCTGAACCGGCCAAAACTGTTTTGCGGAGAATTAGGGTGGGCTTGAGCGCTGAAGCGATACGCGAAGGGCTGGACTTCATCGCCGCCCGCAATTCTTCGCTTGCCGGAGCGATCAAGCGCGTCGGCTATCCCGAACCGCGCATCCGCGCGACCGGCTATGGCACGCTGCTGCGCACCATCGTGGGCCAGCAGGTGAGCGTGGCTGCCGCCGCATCAGTGTGGAACAAGCTGGAGGCGCTGCTGGGTGAGGATATGCCCCCGCACGACCTGCTCGCCGCCGATTTCGATTCGCTGCGCGCGTGCGGGCTGTCGCGCCAGAAGCAGGGCTATGCGCGGTCGTTGTGCGAACTGGTCGTTTCGGGCGAACTCGATCTGGAAGCGCTGCCCAAGGATGACGAGGACGCGATTGCCGAACTGGTCAAGATCAAGGGCATCGGGCGCTGGTCGGCGGAAATCTACCTGCTCTTTGCCGAAGGCCGCCCCGACATTTGGCCCGCAGGCGATCTGGCAGTGCAAGTGGGCCTGGGCAAACTGCTGGGCCTTGAAGAACGGCCAAGCGAGAAGGAAACGCGCGAACTTGCGGAAAGCTGGCGGCCCCATCGCGGCGCGGCAGCGATCTTCACGTGGCATTGCTATAACAATCCGGCGTTGTGAACCGGACAAAACACAACGTTGCAAATCACCGTCATCCTGAACTCGTTTCAGGATCCATTGTGCCAAGCAGACTGCCGTTGGTGGGGCGAGATGGACCCTGAACCAAGTTCAGGGTGACGGAAACAGAGAGGTTGGGGGCAAGCGCAACTGACGGCTTTGCACGTCGACCAAAACCTGTAATCTGCTGCTGACAACAATGTGAGCAGGGGATGGCAGTGGCGGGAAAGACGATCTTCATCACCGGCGGCGCTTCGGGCATAGGCCGCGCGGTGGCGCAGCGCTTTGCGCAAGGCGGCTGGTTCGTGGGGCTGGCCGATGTGAACGAGGCGGGCATGGCGCAAACCGCCGCGCTGCTGCTGCCTGCGCAAAGCTCCTGCCACAAACTCGACGTGCGCGACCGCGCGGCATGGGATCAGGCGCTGGCCGATTGCGCCAAGGCTTCGGGCGGGCGGATCGATGTGGTGTTCAACAATGCGGGCGTCCCGATTGGCGGCGCAATCGTCGATCTCACGGCTGAGGAAATCGAACGCACGCTCGACATAAACCTCAAGGGCGTGATCTTCGGCGCACAGGCGGCACACACTTGGCTCAAGGCCAGCGCGCCGGGATCGTGCCTGCTCAACACCGCCAGCGCGGCGGGCATCTACGGCTCACCGGGAGCATCGGTCTATTCCGCCACCAAGTTTGGCGTGCGCGCGATTACCGAATCGCTCGACGGTGAATGGGCCGAGGACGGAATCGCCGTGCGAGACCTGATGCCCAGCTTCATCGAAACCCCGCTGCTTGATCACGCCCCCAACCGCGCCAGCAACGAAGACATCCGCACCCGCGTGCTTGGCGCAGGCCTCGAACTCACGCCGGTGAGCGAAGTGGCCGAGGCCGCGTGGGCAGCGGTGCACAGGAGCCGGTTGCATACCGTGGTCGGCAAGACCGCCCGCAAGCTGGCCTTCGCCACGCGCTGGATGCCGGGGGCTTTGCGGAAACAGATGCGGTCATCGGCAAAGCCTCTGGGGAAGTAGGGCCACCCGGCCCAACGCCAAGAATCCACCCCGCCATTCGTCACCCCGGGCTTGACCCGGGATCCCGCTGCTCTTTCGCCGCGCCGCCCAAAAAAGCGGGACCCCTGATCAAGTCCGGGGTGACCTCGGGTTTTGGGATGTGGTGTGAAGACCTTGGGTGGCAGGAATTTAGTGGGGAGCGGACGATGCTCAATCTTCTTCTTCGATCCAAAAAATGAATGCTGTTGTTTCATCATACCCAATCACGCCGCAGTCGAATGTAGACGCCGATAACGGGGTCCAAGCGTGATTTCTGCCAGGCAGCCAATCTCCATTGGTTAGGAAGACGGTTTTTCCCGATAAAACCTTCAGAGCGTCTGCGGCTTGTGCAATGACGCCATCGGACGGTGGCTTGTTTCCGTAGGCTAGGCTTCTCGTTCCCGCCAAGGCAAGGACATACGCCGCCTCTGACCAATTAAGCTGTGTCATCCCGCCGTCGACGAAAGGATCGAAATCCCCAGAGGGATAACTTAATTGCGCGGCGATTACCGGAGACACCTTGCTTGTGCGCACGTCTGGCAATGGCCCAACCCACCAGCGTGCGGCAGTTTTCTTAGACAACCTTTTGAAAAATCCGTCGAGTGTCTGCATCGCGTGATCTAGCCTATAATTCGAACGGTCGGTAATGGCGTCGTGTCCGACCGACAGCTTTCAATCAAACCCCTCGAAAACCCGCCGTCCAAACCCTGGCTCAAACCCTCAAACAAACCCCTCCATCGCCCGCGCCATCGCCGCATCCCTTGCCGACAGCCCATCGGCATCATGCGTCGTCAGCGTCACTTCCACGCGGTTGTAGACGTTGAACCACTCCGGGTGGTGGTCTGCCTTTTCCGCATAGAGCGCGACGCGGTTCATGAAGGCCCAGGCTTCGGAGAAATCGCCGAAGCGGAAGGTGCGGACCATCGCCAACCCATCTTCGCGCAATTGCCATTCGGGCAGTTCGGCCAGCAGCGCAACGCGTTCGGCATCGGTCAGGCGGGCTATGGTCATCATCGGTCCTTTGGCAAGCTTGGCAGTCGCCATCGTTTCCCCTATCGCCCTTCCTCATGCAAGAGTGCGGTCTCGTCGCCACGGATATTGCCTGCAGGCGCGGGGACCGGATTTTGTTCCGGGGCCTGTCGCTGTCCGTGCGTTCCGGCGGGATGCGCTGGCCTTCTGGCAACGGATTGACCGCGCCGAGCCGGAGCAAGCTGACTTCGGTCTGGCCGACCTGCTCGACGTGCCAGTGCGCTACTTGTCCACCGGCCAGCGCAAGCGCGCGGCGCTCGCCCGCGTGGCGGCCAGCGGTGCGCCGCTTTGGCTGCTCGACGAACCGCTGAACGGCCTCGACACCTATTGGTCGTGCAAGGCACAGGCCGCCATCGACGCGCATTGCCGGGCAGGCGGCGCGGTGGTGATCGCATCGCATCAACCGCTGGCGCTTGAACAGGTCGACGAAATCAAGCTGCTGGATTTTCAGCCATGATCCGCAAGCTCTGGCCCATCTTCACCCGCGATCTCGCGCTGCTGACGCGCGGTGCACAGGGGCGCGGCGGAGCGGTGTTGCCGCTGCTGTTCTTCCTTGCCGTGGCGATGCTGTTTCCCTTCGCGGTCGGGCCGGATGCGCGGTTGCTGGCGCGGACCGGGGCGGGGGTGATCTGGGTGGCGGCGCTGCTCGCAGCGATCCTGCCGCTCGACCGACTGGTAGAGCCTGACGTTGAGGCAGGCCTGTTCGACCAGTGGGCCTTGCGCGGCATTTCGGAAGAGGCATTGCTGGCGGTGCGCGTGCTGGCCCACTGGCTGAGCTTCGGCGTGCCGCTGATGCTGGCCGCGCCGCTTTCGGCAGGGCTGCTCTCGCTTGATGCGCAGCAATTGTGGACGGTGGAGCTTGGTCTGCTGCTGGGCACGCCGGGGCTGGCGGCGATAGGCGTGACGATTGCCGCGCTCACCGCCGGAATGCGCGCAGGTGCGGCGCTCGGCGGTCTGCTGGCAATTCCGATGGCGGTGCCGCTCCTGATCTTCGGCGCAGGCTCGCTTCAGCCGGATGGCGAGGGCGGGCTGGCCCTGCTGGCGGCGTGCAGTCTGGTGGCGCTGGCCGTCGCGCCCTTTGCCGGTGGCGCTGCCATCCGCGCTGGGCGCGAGTAATCGGGCTTCATCGCGGACAAGCGCAAATTCGTTGGCAATTGGGCAAACAGACCCTAACTCCGGCGATATGAACGCTCCACAGATTGCATCCGATACCATTTCCCTCATCGGCAACACGCCGCTCGTCCTGCTGAAAGGGCCGAGCGAGGCGGCAGGGGCCGAGATTTACGGCAAGTGCGAATTTGCCAATCCCGGCGCTTCGGTGAAAGACCGGGCGGCGCTGTGGATCGTGCGCGATGCCGAAGAACGCGGCCTTTTGCAGCCCGGCGGCACGATTGTCGAAGGCACCGCAGGCAACACTGGCATCGGCCTTGCACTGGTCGCCAATGCGCGCGGCTACAAATCGGTCATCGTCATGCCCGAAACGCAATCGCGCGAAAAAATGGACACTTTGCGCGCGTTGCGTGCCGAACTTGTGCTCGTTCCCGCCGCGCCCTTTTCGAACCCCGGCCACTTCGTCCATACCTCGCGCCGCATCGCCGAGGAAACCGAAGGCGCGGTCTGGGCCAACCAGTTCGACAACATCGCCAATCGTCGCGCCCATATCGAAAGCACCGCGCCTGAAATCTGGGAGCAGATGGAGCACCGCATCGATGGCTTCACGTGCGCGGCTGGCACAGGCGGCACCATCGCGGGCGTGGGCATGGGCCTTAAGGCCTTCGACGAGAACGTCACCATCGCGCTCAGCGATCCGCACGGCGCGGCGCTCTACAACTATTACGCCAATGGCGAATTGAAGGCCGAAGGGTCATCGGTAGCCGAAGGCATCGGGCAGGGGCGCATCACCGCCAACCTCGACGGCGCCCCAATCGACACCCAGTTCCGCATTTCGGATGAGGAAGGCCTCTATTGGGTAGAGCGCCTGCTGGCCGACGAAGGCCTGTGCCTCGGCCTTTCCAGCGGGATCAATGTGGCGGGCGCAGTCGCGCTGGCCAAGCAGCTCGGCCCCGGCAGCCGCGTCGCCACGATCCTGTGCGACACCGGCTTCCGCTACCTCTCTTCGCTTTACAACGCCGAATGGTTGAAGGCGAAAGGATTGCCGGTGTTCCCTTGGCTGGAGCAATAGGTTAGAATAGCCGATATGGCGCTTTTTGGCATCAGATCGGCAAGGCAGGCTTCGGCGCAAGCGCTGGCGGACCAAGCTGCTGCCGAACAGGCTTCTGCGGCGAGCATGTTGGCGCATGTCCCGCCCAGCCGCCGTGAATTGCGTGCACAGGCGGTCCATCGCTTGCAGGTGGGCATGTTCGGCCTTGCCGGAATGCTGCTGCTGGTCAGCCTCGCCAATGTGATCATGGATCGCGCCAAGTTCATTGATGAAAGCGCGGTCAACACAGCAGCCCCTGCCGTTGAAGTGAGTGAGACGTCTGCCAAAGACCCGCTGGCAGACATGGGCGTCGCACCGCAACTTCCCGTGACCGCCGGTGAAAAGCCCACCGTGACATTGTCACCTGCGCCGCCGCCCACGCCAGCACCCACGGTGCGCGCGCCGCAGCCCTGATGCGCTTCGGCCGCCGGACGGCGCTGGCTTTGGCGCTTGTCGTTGCAACGGCTCTGACTGGTTGGCTTCTGTTCACCTCAACCGGCAGGCAGGATCGCGCACTTGGCCTGTTCACCAGTCTCCCGATCCTGTGGAGCGAGACGGGCGACCTCAAGCAGCTTGTAGACGCTCCAACAAAGCCCCACTGGGCACGCACGGCGCTTGAGCAGCGCGGGAGGTTGATCCCGCTTGATACCCTGCTCGATCTATCCGCCTTGCGCGAATTGGTCATCGCGCAGCCACGCCCGCTGGCGCCCGAAGAAAACGTTTCGCTCGATGCATGGGTGCGCAAAGGTGGGCACGTGCTGCTGTTTGCCGATCCAATGCTGACGCAGGACAGCGCCTTCGCGCTGGGGGACCGGCGGCGGCCGCAGGACGTGGTGCTGGTCTCGCCAATCCTCGCCCGCTGGGGCCTTGGCCTGACCTTTGACGAAGATCAGCCGGCTGGTGTCCGGGAAAGTGCGGGAGAAGGGCTATCGGTCAATCTTCCCGGAGCGTTCACGATCATTGCAGGCGGGCATGATGCGGTTTGCCGGATCGGCCGGAACGGCCTTGTTGCCCGGTGTGATGTGGGGAAAGGGCGGGCAGTGCTGGTTGCGGATGCGGCGCTGCTCGAAACCGGCGAGGATGAAAATGCGCGTATTTCGGGGCTCAATGGCCTGATGGATGAAGCCTTTGGGCGTTGAACTGCATCTGGACGCGGGAAACTGCGGGAAAACCTTGGGTGGAAGAATCGGGGTCGGTCAGGATGCAGGCGATTCCGAAGTTTTTCGTGCCACTATTTGCAGCACACCATGGTTACTGACGCGTCAATAAGTAGAAAAAATGCCACAGATTCATAGTTAGACCGCGCTTTCCCGCATTTTCCCCTTTTCGCCCGCGCTGTCCCGCGTTAGTAGTTCCTTTCATCGGGACGAACTCCAGTCGCATCCACAGGGGATGAGTCGGCATTGCGCGAGGGCGCGTTGCCGGGCGAGGGAGTTTTTCGTCCGCGAGCGGGGTGTCACGCGTGACGGGAGGGCCGGTAAATCTGGTAGGACAGGGCTTTTCGCCACGCGGCGAAAAGGGTCGCTTTGTTCTGCCTGCCGATTTCCGGGCCGACATCTTCACGGCCTCTGCCAACGCCCGCGTTCTCTGCCTCGACAAGCATCCGCGCCTGCCGTGCCTCACGGGGTTTGGTCTTTCGCGCCTTGCCGATTTTGCCGCCGAGATCGATCGCGAAGAAGAGAAGCGCCTGCGCCTCGGCCAGGATTTTGACCGCGATGCTGCCGAAGGTCAGGTCTATGGCTTCTATCGCGCCAGCTACGATGACAGCGGTCGTTTCGTGCTGCCCGATTACCTGTCCGAACTGGGGCAGGTAGAGGACGGTCTTTATTTCCACGGTGGCGGCCGCCAGATCACCATCTGGAACCCACGCATCCTGTTCGAACAGGGTGAGGCCTGGGCCATCGCCCAAGCTGGATGCAGGGCCAAGATGGCCGAAGCTGCCAAGGGGAAGCGCAAGTGACCGCTCCCGAAAGCACGCGCGCCCCGCACATTCCCGTTCTGCTTGAAGAAGTCGTCGCCGCCCTGAACCCGCAGGCCGGTGACCTGATCGTTGACGCCACCTTCGGTGCGGGCGGTTATACCCGTCGCCTGCTGGAATCGGGCGCGACCGTCCATGCTTTTGACCGCGATCCCGACGCGATTGCTGCGGGACAGCTCTGGGGAGAAACCTGTGGAGAAGATCCGCGCCTCGTCCTTCACGCCCGTCGCTTTTCCGAACTGGCAGAAGGACTTGCAGAGGCCGGGATTGCAGGCGTTCATGGCGTCGTCTTCGATATCGGCGTCAGCTCGATGCAGCTTGATCAGGCTGCGCGCGGATTTGCCTTTTCCTCGGACGGGCCTTTAGACATGCGAATGTCACAGGACGGTCCAAGTGCGGCGGATTTCCTGAATGAAGCCAGCGATGAGGACATTGCAGATGTGCTCTATCGCTACGGCGAGGAACGCCAGTCGCGCCGCGTTGCCCGCGCGGTCGTGGCGGCACGGCCGCTCACCACCACCGGCCAGTTCGCTGCTGTCGTGCGTAAGGCCGTCGGCTATCGGCCCGACATAAAGGGTCCGAAGGCGCAGAAGGATCCGGCCACGCGCAGCTTTCAGGCGGTTCGCATCCACGTCAATGGTGAGTTGGACGAACTGATGGAAGGCCTTGCCGCAGCCGAAAAGGTGCTGCTGCCTGGCGGCCGCATCGTCGTGGTCAGCTTCCACAGCCTTGAAGACCGGATCGTGAAGCAGTTCCTGCGTGAGGCAGCCGGTGCGCTCCCGGCAGGCTCACGCCATATGCCCCAGATGGCGGCAAAGTCCGTGGCAGTGTTCGAAAAGCCATCAGCGGCGATCCGTCCATCGGCAGAGGAAGAGGCCCGCAATCCGCGCGCCCGCTCTGCCACGCTGCGCTGGGCCGTGCGCACTGCTTCACCGGCGCGGGCAACAACGGGGAGGGCAGCGGCATGATCGCGTCGGCCAATCGTCTGCGCTCGGTCGGCTGGGTCGTGCTGCTTGGGCTGTGCCTTGCGCTCGTGCTGGTGCTGGCCTTCCGCGTCAACGCGCTGCGCAGCCAAATTCACCAGACTGAAGCCCGGATTGTCGCGCTGAAGCAGGAAAAGCTCTACCTCGAAACCGAGTTCGAGACGCGCTCCAACCAGCAGCAATTGAAGGCCTGGAACGATGTCGAGTTCGGCTATGCCGCGCCCGGCGCGGGCCAGTACCTTGAAGGCGAACGGCAACTCGCCGCGCTCAGCGTGCCTGCTCTGGCCAATGCCCCCGCGCCGATCCGGGTGGCCAGCGTCGATGACAACGTGATCGCCTCTGCTGCGTTCCCTGCCATGGTTTCGCCGCTATCGGGTAAGCCGCTGGACGCCAAAGCCGAGAAGATCGAGGCGAAAGCGGAGCCGCGCACGGCCAAGGTCGTCCATGACGAAGCAGTCGAAACGCTCAACGAGCGGCTCGGTAAAGTCGTCGATTCGCGCCCGCGCAAGCCGGTGCTGAACGAAACCGCTTCTGAAAAGGAGAAGCCGGCAACGAAGAAGGCCAGCAAGCCAGCCAAGGCGGAAAAGGCCGTCGCCGCTGCGGATAAGTCAAAGACCAAGGGCAGCAAGGCGGCTCCTGCCCCTCGCGCAACCAAGGGCAAGGAGGCTAAGGCAGTCAAGTGAACGCACTCACTGCTTCAGCCGCCATCGCCTCTGGCCGGGTCAAGCTCGCCAACGTCCGCCAGCGCTCGCTGGTCGAGGCGAAAGTGCGGGTGCTGGTTGTCGCGTTCCTGTTCCTGTTTGCAGGCGCTGCCGCTTTTGCGCGCATCCTCCAGCTTGGCTTTTTCGAGGACGCACCAGAACGCCGTTCGCTTGCCGAAGCGCTGCTCCCGCCGCGTGGCGAAATTACCGATCGCAATGGCGTGCCGCTGGCGCGGGCATTCCCGGCCTATGCGCTATGGTACAATCCCAAGGCGCTCGGCGAAAAGGGGCAGCCTCTGGTCAAATCACCCGAGGAAGTCGCGGCGGCATTGATGCAGATTTTCCCCGATGCCGACCAGGTCGATCTGCTGCGTCGCCTTAAGTCCGACAAGCCCAGCTACCTGATCCGCCGGGTCATGCCCGAAGAGGCCAACCGCATTTTTGCGCTTGGCGAACCGGCGCTCGAATTTCCGCGTGAGAACCAGCGTTACTACCCACAGGGCTCGCTCGGCGCGCACGTGCTTGGCTATGTCGATGGCGAAGGCAAAGGCCATGTGGGGATGGAGCAGGTGCTGGAAAAGCAATTGATCGATCCCATGCAGCGCGGTCGCCCGGTTTCACTGTCGATCGATATGCGCGCGCAAGGGGCGCTTGAGGACGAACTCGGCCGCGGCATGATGGAAACTGAGGCCAAAGGTGCGGCGGGCATCATTCTGGATGTTGATACCGGCGAAGTGATTGCGCTTGCGTCGCTGCCTTCGTTCAACCCCAACCGCTCGGACATGGCCTACAACGATCTGGTGTTCAACAAGGTCACCAATCAGGTCTACGAACTCGGCTCCACGTTCAAGCCGCTCTCGGTCGCCGCTGCGATTGATGCGGGCGTGGTGACTGATCTTTCGGTGCGCTATCCGGCCAACCGGCCACTGGAAATCGGTGGCTTCCGCATTCGGGACAGCCACCCCTTTGGCGCCTCGCTCAATGTGCCCGAAGCGTTGATCCACTCGTCAAACATCGTAACCGCGCAAGTGGCAGACAAGCTTGGCGGTCCGGCGCTCAAGAAGACCATGGCGGCGCTGGGCATGAATGAACGCCCCTATATCGAACTACCCGCACGCGGCTTTCCGCTCTGGCCGCGCGGGCATGAGAAGTCGGGCGAATGGCCGCGCATCACCACGATGACGGTCAGCTATGGCCACGGCATCGCGGTTACCCCGCTTCACCTCGCCGCTGCCTATGCCGCAATGGTCAACGGCGGCGTGTGGCGTCCGGCCACCCTGTTCAAGGTCGATCCGGCCAAGGCCCCCGAAGGCCGCCGCGTGTTCAAGGCTTCCACCAGCGCGCGTATGCGTCAGCTGCTGCGCATGATCGTGGTCGATGGCACTGGCAAATCTGCCAACGCCCCCGGCTTTCGCGTTGGGGGCAAGACCGGCTCTGCTGAAAAGCCGGGCGGCAAGGGCGGCTACAATCGTACCTCGCTGGTGGCTACATTCGCCGCTGCTTTCCCGATGGACAAGCCACGCTACGTGGTGATCGCCATGCTTGATGAGCCAAAGGGCACTGCTGCAACCTCGTTCCAGCGGACGGCTGCGTGGAATGCCGGTCCCATCGTCGGGCGCGTGGTGCCGCGCATCGGGCCGTTCCTTGGCGTCGTCCCTGACGACACGCGCGACATCGACATTTCCGACCTTTCTCCGCTGGTCGGCAACGGAAGTGGCGAATGAAGCTTGGGCCGATCCTTAAAGCTGCGGGCTTTCCGGCGGCAGACGGCGACACCAACGTCACCGGCTTTGCCATCGATCATCGCAAGGTTGCCCCCGGCACCATATTCGGCGCATTCCCCGGCGCGCGCTTCAATGGCGAGGATTTCATTGCCGATGCGGTGAAGGCAGGCGCCGTCGCCGTGGTGGCGCGCCCTGAAGCCAAGGTCGAAGGCGCAGTCCACGTTGCCGATGCCGAACCGCGCCGGGCCTTTGCCGCGTTGGCCTCGCGCTTTTTCCAGCCCGTGCCCGAAACCGTCGTCGCCGTCACCGGTACCAACGGCAAAACGTCCACGGTTGAGATGACGCGCCAGATCTGGCGCATGGCGGGCCATTCAGCGGCCTCCATCGGTACGCTGGGCGTCACCACAGCAGACGAAAGCGTTTCCACCGGCCTCACCACACCAGATATCGTCACATTCCTTTCGAACATCACTGGCCTTGCCCGTGAAGGTGTGACGCATGTGGCCTACGAAGCGTCCAGCCACGGACTCTCGCAGTTCCGCAACGAAGGCCTGCGAGTTGTGGCCGGTGCCTTCACCAACCTCAGCCGCGATCATCTCGATTACCACGCGACGATGGAAGATTACTTCGCGGCCAAGATGCGCCTGTTCGATCACGTGGTCGCTGAAGGCGGCACGGCAGTTATCTGGGCGGACGACGAATGGTCGGAACGCGCGGTGGGCCATGCGAAGCAACGCGGCCTGCAACTGTTCACCGTTGGCAGCAACGGCACCGCCATTCGCTTGACGAACCGTGCCCCGACACAACTGGGCCAGACGCTTGACATCGACTGGCAGGGCAAGGCGCACAAGATAGCGTTGCCACTGATCGGTGCCTATCAGGCGGCTAACGCGCTCGTCTCGGCAGGTCTCGCGATTGCCTCGGGCTGCGAAGCGGGCGCAGTGTTCGATGCACTGACTCGCCTTCAGCCGGTGCGCGGAAGGCTTGAACGCGCCGCCATCAACCGCGCGGGCGCGCCGGTCTATGTCGATTACGCGCACACGCCTGATGCCATCGAAGCCGCTATCGACGCATTGCGCCCGCACGTGCAGGGCCGCCTGATCACCGTGTTCGGCGCAGGCGGAGATCGTGACGGAGGCAAGCGCCCGGAAATGGGCCGAGCCGCCTGTTCCGGGTCTGACGTGGTCATTGTCACGGACGACAATCCGCGCGGCGAAGACCCCGCTGAAATCCGCGCCGCCGTGCTGACCGGATGCGATGGCAAGGCGCGCGAAATCGGTGATCGCCGCACCGCCATTGCCGCAGCCATTGCCGAGGCGGGGCGCGACGATATTGTGCTCGTCGCAGGCAAGGGGCACGAACAGGGACAGATCGTGGGGCGGGGTGATGCCACGCGCATCTTGCCGTTTGACGATGTCGAGGTTGCAAGGGAGTGTACGACATGACCGCTCATCCCGCCTTGATTGCATGGCCAGAGGACCCGTCCGATGCGGCGGGTCTTGCGCTATGGACAAGCGACGAAATTGCCCTCGCCACAGGTGGCCGCGCCAGCGCGCCGTTCGCTGTTTCGGGCGTAGAGATCGACAGCCGTGATGTGGTGGAAGGCGATCTGTTCTTCGCGCTGAAGGGCGAAACATCGGACGGCCACCGCTATCTTGAAGGTGCCGCAGGTCGAGGCGCACCCGGCTCTGTCGTCGAACACGCCTGCTTCGGCCCTCACGTGCTGGTGCCCGATACGATGGCCGCACTCGAAGCGCTGGGTCGTCACGCCCGCGCGCGTGTCGATGCCGCGATTATCGGCGTCACCGGCTCTGCGGGCAAGACCGGCGTGAAGGAAGCGCTTTATGCCGCGCTCGACCGCGCAAGCCGTGGCCGCGCCCACCGCTCGGTCAAGAGCTACAACAACCACGTTGGTGTGCCACTCAGCCTTGCCCGGATGCCCGCATCTACCCGCTTCGGCGTGTTCGAAATGGGCATGAACCACGCTGGCGAACTGGCCGCGCTGACACGGATGGTCCGCCCGCACGTCGCCATCGTCACGACCATTGCACCGGCCCACATCGGCCATTTTACGGGCGAAGAAGACATCGCGGATGCCAAAGGCGAAATCTTCGAAGGGCTTGAACCCGGCGGCACCGCCATCATCCCCGCCGATAGCCCGCATTGCGAACTCCTGCGCGCAAAGGCCGCTCAACACGCTGGGCGCGTTATTAGCTTCGGCACCAAGGCTGACGCCGATGTCCGCTTGCTTGATGCTGTGCCCGCTCCCGGCGGTGGCACGCTGGTGACGGCAGACCTCGGCGGGCGCAAGGTTTGCTACACGATTGCGCAACCGGGCGAACATTGGGTCGCCAATTCGCTTGCGATCATGGCGGCGGTCGATGCCATCGGCGGCGATCTGGGTGCGGCAGGTCTCGCTTTGGCCGAAATGGAAGGCCTTGCCGGTCGCGGCGCGCGCCACACCATCCCGGCGCAGGGCGGTGACGGTTCGGGCAAGGCACTGCTGATCGATGAAAGCTACAACGCCAATCCTGCCTCGATGGCAGTAACTTTGCGCCAGCTTGGACAAACACCGGCCACACGCCGTGTCGCCATCCTTGGCGCAATGCGTGAACTCGGGGCGGACGAAGCCCGCTATCATGCCGAACTGGTCGGCCCGATTACCGAAGGCAAGGTGGAACGTCTGATCCTCGTCGGACCCGAAATGGCGGCTTTGGCGCAAGCCTTGGGGAAAAGCGACAATCCCTCGCTTGCCGCGAAAATCGATGTGGCGCATGTGCTAAATGCGGTCGAAGCGGCAGAATGTCTCGCGGCCGATGGCGTGCGTGGGGGTGATGCCCTGCTCGTCAAAGGGTCGAATTCGGTGGGCCTGGGCGCGATCGTGCGTTCGCTTGCCGCCAGGGAACAGTGAATGCTCTATCAGCTGGCCGAATGGCTGAACTTTGAAGGTTTCAGCAACCTTATCCGCTACCAGACCTTCCGCGCGGGCGTTACGCTGCTGACCGCGCTGCTGATCGGCCTGATCATCGGGCCGCGCTTCATCAATATGCTGCGCGTGCGGCAGGGTAAGGGCCAGCCGATCCGTGAGGACGGCCCCCAGTCTCACCTAGCCAAGCGTGGCACCCCCACGATGGGCGGGCTGATGATCGTTACCGCGCTGTCGCTGTCGCTGCTGCTGTGGATGGATGTGACCAACCACCTGATCTGGGCCTGCATCGTGGTGACGCTTGGTTTCGGCCTGATCGGCTTCCTCGACGACTATGACAAGGTCACCAAATATGCGCACAAGGGCGTTCCCGCCAAGGTGCGCCTTGCCGGTGAATTCGTTGTGGCGGCCGTTGCGGCGTGGCTCGCCGTGGGTGAAACCAACCTCTACGTGCCGGTGTTCAGCAACCTCTATGTGCCGCTAGGGCCGTTTTACTACCTCTTCGCGATCTTCGTGATCGTGGGCGCAGGCAATGCCGTGAACCTGACCGACGGTCTGGATGGTCTTGCCATCATGCCGGTCATCATTGCCGCAGGCACCTTCGCAATCATCGCCTATCTGGCTGGCCGCGTCGACTATTCCTCATACCTTGGCATTCCGCATGTCAAAGGCGCGGGCGAACTGGCGATTTTCTGCGCGGCGATGATGGGAGCAGGGCTTGCATTCCTGTGGTTCAATGCGCCACCTGCCGCCGTGTTCATGGGTGATACCGGCAGCCTCGCGCTCGGTGGCGCGCTTGGCGTCATCGCTGTTGCCGCACATCATGAAATCGTGCTGGCCATCGTTGGCGGATTGTTCGTGATGGAAGCCGTGTCGGTGATCGTGCAGGTTGCCGTCTACAAACGCACCGGCAAGCGCGTGTTCCGCATGGCCCCGATCCACCACCATTTCGAACAGCTCGGCTGGAAGGAATCGACCGTCGTGATCCGCTTCTGGATCGTGTCGATCGTCCTTGCGCTGATCGGCCTTGCCACGCTGAAAGTGCGATGATCGTCTCGTCCGCCTTCGCCGGAAAACGTTTTGCGGTGCTCGGCCTCGCCCGTTCGGGGCAGGCCAGCGTCGAAGCGCTGCTGGCGGGTGGGGCAGACGTTACCGTGTGGGACAGCCGTGAAGAGCCGCGCGCCGCCTATGAAGGGCGCTGTCAGATTGCCGATCCGCTGGCGATGGACCTCACCGGTTTTGTAGGTGTCGTCGTCAGCCCCGGCGTGCCACTCAACCGACACCCCATCGCCGCCCATGCTGCCGCGTTCGGCGTGCCGGTGATCGGCGATATTGAACTGTTCGCGCAAGCCCGCGCCGATCTTCCGCCACATCGCGTGGTCGGCATCACCGGCACCAACGGCAAATCGACCACCACCATGTTGGTCCACCACATCTGCCATGCCGCAGGTCTGGAAGCGCGTCTGGGCGGCAACATCGGCCTGCCGATCCTCGGGCAGGAGCCGCTGCCAGCCGGTGGCGTCTATGTGCTGGAGCTTTCAAGCTACCAGATCGACCTGACGCAAAACCTCGATTGCGATGTCGCCGCGCTGATCAACCTCAGCCCCGATCACCTCGATCGTTATGATGGCTTCGCTGGATACGCCGCCGCTAAGGCCCGCTTGTTCCAGATGCAAGGCCCGCGCAACCATGCCGTGTTCGGCTGCGGTGACGAACACACGCTGGCCATCGCACGCGAAGCATCGGCACGCCATGATGTCGGCTTCGTCCACGTGGTGCAGCCCGATGCGCTTGAAGGACAGGGCGCTTGGCCCTCGCTGCAAGGTCCGCACAACTTGCAAAACGCGGCCATCGCCGTTGAAATCGCCCAGCATCTTGGCATTGCCGAGGCGGTCTGGCGGCCCGCACTTGCCAGCTTCGTCGGCCTGCCACACCGCATGGAACGTGTGGCCGAAGCCGATGGCGTCCTGTTCGTCAACGACAGCAAGGCCACCAACGCTGCGTCTACAGCGCCCGCACTCGGTGCCTATCCGCGCATTCACTGGATACTCGGCGGATTGCCCAAAAGCGACAATCTGGACGAATGCGCCCCCTATTTCGGCAATGTCGTCGCGGCTTACACCATCGGGGAAGCCGGGCCGATGTTCGCCCAAATTCTTGACCCGATCATGCCGGTCAACCGCAGCGAGATGATGTGCGATGCAGTGCGCCAGGCGATGAACGCTGCACAACCCGGCGATGTCGTCATGCTGTCTCCGGCCTGTGCCAGCTTCGATCAATTTCGCGATTTCGAGGCGCGTGGCGACAGCTTCCGCCAGATCGTCGAGGCATTGATTGAGGATCGGGATACACCCTGTCCTCCGGGAACTGGTCAATGAGCACCGCGCCCACGCCCACCCGGCTTGTCACTACACCCACGCCCGAAGGCGGCGTGCGCGTAACCGGCCACGGCACGCGTTTCCGTCGCAGCCGCCGCAGCGAACTGCTGATCTGGTGGCGCGAGATCGATCGTGTGCTGCTCACGCTGATCTTCTCGCTGGTGGCCATCGGCTGCATTGCGGTTGCCGCGTCGTCACCCGCCAGCGCGCATCGCCTGTCCACCACCAAGAAGACGTTGGCCGATCTCTACTTCTTCTGGGCGCATTTGCGCTGGGTCGCCGTCGGCATGGTGGCGATGTTCTTCGCCTCGGTCCTGCCCAAGGAAGCCGCACGGCGCGGGGCTATTCTACTGGCAGCGGCTATGGTCATCGGGTTGATGCTCGTCCCGCTCGTGGGCAGCGAAGTAAAGGGCGCGCGGCGCTGGCTGTGGCTCGGCTTCAGCCTGCAACCTTCGGAATTCTTGAAACCCGGTTTCGCCATTGCGATGGCTTGGGTGCTGTCGTGGCGCGTGCGCGATCCCAACCTGCCGGTCATTCCGATCACCGTTGCCATGATGGCGCTGGTCGGCGCACTACTCATGGCACAGCCTGATTTTGGATCGACCGTGCTGTTCGGCGGGGTGTGGTTCGTGCTGGTGCTGCTTTCAGGGCTCTCGCTTACCAAGATCCTGTGGTCGATGGGCGCGGGCGTTGTCGGCGTGATAGCGGCCTATCTGTTCTATCCCAACGCCACCAACCGCATCGACAGCTTCCTGTCGGGCGGCAGCGAGTTCGATCAGGTCGACCTTGCCATGCGCACGCTCACCAACGGCGGGTGGAGCGGTACGGGCCTGTGGCTCGGCAGCCGCAAGAACGCCTTGCCCGAAGCCCACACCGACTACATCTTTTCGGTGATCGGAGAGGAATTCGGGCTGATTGCCTGCGCGGTCATCGTGATGATCTATTGTGCTATCGCGCTGCGCGTGCTGATGCGCCTGCTTGACGAGGACGACTTGTTCACCATCCTCGCCGCTGCAGGGTTGACCGCGCAGTTGGTGGGGCAAGCGTTCATCAACATCCTCGTGAACCTGCAACTGTTCCCATCGAAAGGCATGACCTTGCCGCTGATCAGCTATGGCGGATCGTCAACCATCGCGCTTCTCCTGGGCGTCGGGCTGCTGCTCGCGATCACGCGGCGCAACCCCTACCTCTCGCGTGAGAAATTCGACATTTCGGAGCTGGTGCGCAAATGAGCGGCGAGTCACGCCATTACGTCCTCGCCGCAGGCGGCACCGGCGGACACCTTATTCCGGCGTTTGCGCTGGCGGTAGAGCTTGAGCGGCGCGGCCATCACGTTGCACTGGTGACCGACGAACGCGGCGCAAAGATCCCTGGCAAGCCCGATTTCATGCCCGCGCACGTCCTGCCTGCCGGGCGTCTGGCCAGGAACCCCGTTGCCCTGCTCAAGGGCCTTCGCGCCATCTGGCAGGGCCGCGCGATGGCGCTGCGCCTGTTCGAAAGCTTCCAGCCTTCGTGCGTGATCGGCTTTGGCGGCTATCCCGCCTTGCCCGCACTACTGGCGGCGCTCGCGGCAAAGATCCCGACGGTGATCCACGAACAGAACGCCGTGCTGGGCCGCGTGAACCGCTACCTTGCAGGCCGCGTCGATGCCATCGCCACCGCCTATGCAGAGATTGACCGGCTCGATCCCAAACTGTGGGGTAAGGTCCACCGCGTCGGCAATCCGGTGCGCCCCGAAGTGCTGTCCCTGCGCGGTGAGGCATTCCCCGAAATTACCGAAGACAGCCTGTTTCGCGTGCTGGTCACCGGCGGCAGCCAGGGCGCCTCAATCCTGTCCGAGGTCGTCCCCGATGGCCTCGCCATGCTCCCGCCCGCATTGCGCCACCGCCTGCAAGTGACCCAGCAGTGCCGCCCGGAAGACCTCGAAGCTGTCCGCGCACGCTATGCCAATCACGAAATCCCCGCCGAACTCGGCACCTATTTCGAAGACATGCAGGCCCGCCTTGCCGGAGCGCACCTGTTCATCGGCCGCGCCGGAGCCTCGACCATCGCCGAACTCACCGCCGTTGGCCGCCCCGCCATCCTGATCCCGCTGCCTATCGCTACCGATGATCACCAAGCCGCCAACACGCGTGAGATGGTGGCAGCAGGCGGCGCGCGCGCGATCCGCCAGTCCGGCTTCACCCCGAAGGAACTTGCCAAGCAAATTCAGGTTATGGCCCAGCATCCCCAAACCCTTGCCAATGCCGCCCACGCCGCGTGGAACTGTGGCCTGCCCAACGCCGTCAGCGATCTTGCCGATCTGGTCGAAAGCTTCGGCGGCGATCCGATCATGGACGTGATCCGCGTGGACAAGCGCAGCCCTGCCACTTCCGGGCAGGAGCAACTGGCATGATCCTTCGACAGGCTCAGGATGAGTGGGCCTTTTCTTCCCTCCCAACCCCGCTCGTGCTGAGGCCTGAGCCTGTCGAAGGGGCGAAGCACGCCCGCACAACCGGAGATGCAAAGTGAAAGGTGTCGGCACCGAAATCGGGACGATCCACTTCGTCGGCATCGGCGGCATCGGCATGTCCGGCATTGCCGAAGTCATGCACAACATGGGCTATGCGGTGCAGGGCTCTGACATGGCCGAAAGCTATGTCGTCGATGGCCTGCGCAAGCGTGGCATCAAGGTGCTGATCGGCCAGAAGACCGAAAACGTCGATGGCGTGGCTGTGGTCGTCACGTCCACCGCCGTGAAGCGTGACAATCCTGAAGTCGTCGCCGCGCTTGAAAACCGTATCCCGGTCGTCCGCCGTGCCGAAATGCTGGCCGAACTGATGCGCCTGAAAAGCACCGTTGCGGTGGCGGGTACGCACGGAAAGACCACCACCACCTCGATGATCGCCTGCCTGCTCGATGCAGGCGGGGTGGACCCCACCGTGATCAACGGCGGCATCATCAACTCTTACGGCTCGAACGCCCGTCTGGGTGACAGCGACTGGATGGTGGTCGAGGCTGACGAGAGCGACGGTTCGTTCCTGCGGCTCGATGGCACGCTGGCGGTCGTCACCAACATCGATCCCGAACATCTCGATCACTACGGCAGCTTCGAAAAAGTGAAGTCTGCCTTCGTCGAATTTATTGAAAACGTGCCGTTCTATGGCGCCGCCATGCTGTGCATCGATCACCCGGAAGTTCAGGCTATCATCCCCAAAGTGCGGGACCGCCGTGTGGTTACCTATGGCTTCTCCGCACAGGCAGATGTGCGCGGTGAGGCTGTGACGCCGATCCCCGGCGGCAATCGCTTCGATGTGCTGCTGCGCCAGCGCGATGGTTCGTTCCGCCGAATCGAGGGCCTCGAACTGCCGATGCCCGGCCGCCACAACGTCCAGAACGCGCTCGCCGCCGTGGCCGTCGCAGCAGAAATGGGCGTATCGGACGAACTGATCTGCACCGGCTTTGCCAAGTTCGGCGGGGTCAAGCGCCGCTTCACAAAGGTAGGCGAAGTGGCCGGTGCTACGATTATCGACGACTACGGCCACCACCCGGTTGAAATCCGCGCCGTCCTCGCCGCCGCGCGCGAAGGCGTACAGAACCGCGTGATCGCCGTGGTCCAGCCGCACCGCTTCACGCGCTTGCGCGATCACATGGAAGACTTCCAGGGTGCGTTCAACGATGCCGACGTGGTCTATGCCGCGCCGGTTTACCCTGCGGGTGAACAACCCATCGAAGGCGTGGACAGCGCCGCCATGGTCGAAGGCATCAAGGCGCGCGGCCACCGCAGCGCGCATCTGATCGCCGGGCCGGAGGCGCTCGCGCAGGAACTCGCTGCCACCGTGCAGCCGGGTGACATGGTCGTCTGCCTTGGCGCGGGCGACATCACCAAGTGGGCCGCAGGGCTGGCCGATGCGATTGCGGCTGAGAGGGGGCAGGGGTGACAACCATCGCGCTGCCGCAGGTTCGCGGCAAGCTCACGCCCAACGCCCCGCTTGCCCCACTGGTCTGGTTCAAGTCCGGCGGCACTGCCGACTGGCTGTTCGAGCCGAAGGACGTGGCCGACCTGCAGGATTTCCTTGGCAACCTCGCCCCTGACGTCCCGGTCATGGCGCTCGGCCTCGGCTCCAACCTGATCGTCCGCGATGGCGGCGTCCCCGGCGTGGTCATTCGCCTCGGCAAGGCCTTCGCCAAGGTCGAGCGAGTCGATGAAACCACACTCAATTGCGGCGGCGGTGCCAGCGGCATTCTCGTCTCCTCAACAGCGCGGGACAACGGCATTGCAGGTCTGGAGTTCCTCCGCTCGATCCCCGGCACAGTCGGCGGTTTCGTGCGCATGAATGGTGGGGCCTATGGCCGTGAGGTCAAGGACGTGCTGATCGATTGCGACGTCGTGATCCGCTCGGGCGAAATCGCCACGCTGCCCTTGAGCGAACTCGGCTACACTTACCGCCACTCGGATCTCACCGATGGCTGCGTCGTCGTCGCCGCACGCTTCCGGGGTGAACCTGGCGATCCGCAAGCGATCCAGACCGAAATGGACCGCATCAGCGCCGCGCGCGAAGCCTCGCAACCGCTGCGCTCCAAAACCGGCGGCTCCACCTTCAAGAACCCTGATGGCGCAAAGGCTTGGGAACTGGTCGACAAGGCCGGTTGCCGAGGGCTGACCATCGGTGGCGCACAAGTCAGTGAAAAGCACACCAACTTCCTCATCAACACCGGCACTGCCACCAGCGCCGAAATCGAGGAACTGGGCGAGGAAGTCCGCCGCCGCGTGAAAGACAGCGCAGGCGTGGACCTCGAATGGGAAATCAAAAGGATCGGCCGCAAGTGACTCTCCCTAAACTTCACGTAGCCGTGCTGATGGGCGGCTGGTCGAGCGAGCGTCCGGTCTCGCTCATGTCGGGCGAGGGCGTGGCCAAGGCGCTTGAATCCAAGGGCCACAAGGTCACCCGCATCGACATGGACCACGACGTTGCGCTGCGTCTGTCCGAAGCAAAGCCCGATGTCGTGTTCAACGCGCTCCATGGCACGCCGGGCGAGGACGGGACGATTCAGGGCCTGATGGACATCATGGGCCTGACCTACACCCACTCCGGTCTTGCCACGTCGGTCATCGCCATCGACAAGGAACTGACCAAGCTCGCACTCGTCCCCCACGGCATCCCCATGCCGGGCGGGCGCATGGTCAAGACGGAAGACCTCTACAAGGCCGACCCACTCCCGCGTCCTTATGTGCTCAAGCCTGTGAACGAAGGCTCCTCGGTCGGCGTCGCCATCGTCACCGCAGATGGCAACTATGGCAACCCGATCAGCGCGGACAGCAAAGGCCCGTGGCAGGAATTCGACCAGCTTCTGGCCGAACCCTTTATCCGTGGCCTCGAACTGACCACAGCCGTCATCGGAGACCGCGCGCTGCTCGTTACCGAACTGCGGCCCAAGTCCGGCTTCTACGATTTCGATGCCAAGTACACCGATGGCATGACCGACCACATCTGCCCGGCCGAAATCCCCGACGAAATCACCGAGGCGTGCAAGCAGATTGCCCTGCGCGCGCACCAGTTGCTCGGTTGCAAGGGCACGAGCCGCTCGGACTTCCGCTGGGATGATCAACAGGGCGTCGAAGGGCTGTTTCTGCTCGAAGTGAACACCCAGCCCGGTATGACCCCGCTCAGCCTCGTGCCTGAACAGGCCCGCGCGCTGGGCATGGACTATCCCGATCTGGTCGAGGCAATCATCGCCGAGGCTCTTCAGGACGCAGGAAAGGCCTGAATCATGGCGCAGACGATCAAGCGAGGCGGAAAGGGTGTGCGGCGCGCGGCAGCAGCGCGCACAACGCAGCGCAAGGTCCAGACTGCGCGCAAGCAGACCGGTTCGCTGCTCGACAGCGTGATGGTGTGGATGCCGTTCAGCGAAGAGACGCTGCACCGCATCGTGATGTTGCTGATCCTTGGCGTAACCGTGGCCATCGTCTGGACCGTTGCGGTCTTGGCAGGCGTTCCCGCGCTTGCATCTGAGCAGGCCGCGCTCATCGCATCGGATGCGGGCTTCAAGGTCAGCCACCTCGAAGTGCGCGGCGTAAACCGCATGAACGAGCAGAAGATCTACGAAAAGATCCTCGGCCAGAACGATCGTGCGATGACCACGCTCAATCTTGCCGCGCTGCGCGATGAATTGAACGCCATCTCGTGGGTCAAGGATGCGCGGGTTTCCCGCAAACTTCCCGATACGCTGGTGATCGACATTGTCGAACGCAGCCCCCACGCGGTGCTGCGCAAGCCTGACCGGCTGGTGCTGATCGACGATACCGGGGCTGAACTCGAAACGGTCAAACCTGATCGCGCCAAGGGTATGCTCGTCCTCACAGGCTTGGGCGTGGGCAAGCGCGTGCAGGATCTCACGCACCTGCTCGATGCCGCCCCTGCGCTGAAGCCGCAAGTTGCCGAAGCCGAATGGGTCGGCAACCGCCGTTGGAACCTGACCTTCAAGACCGGCCAAATCCTCGTCCTGCCCGAGGGCGACGAAAAGTCGGCAGGCGCCTTGCTCAGCTTTGCCCGCATGGATGGCGTCAATCGCCTGCTCGGTGGCAAGGTTGCCGCGTTCGACATGCGCGCTGGCGACCGCATTTACATGCGCGTACCGGGCCACGCCGAAGAGCAGGCCGAAGAAAAGCGCGCCGCCGCGCAGGCGAAAGCCGAAGCCAAGCGCATCGCCGCCGCCGCCCGCGCTGACGAGGGCTGATCGCACCACATGGCCACGCCGCGCATCACCAAGGTTTTTGCAGCCGTCAATATCGGCTCTTTCCGCGTGTCAGCGATGATCGCAGGCCTGTCGGAAACTGGCGAGATGGTCGTGCTCGGTTCGGGCCACCGCGCAGCACAAGGGATCAAGCGCGGCTACATCACCGATATGCAGGCCGCCACGCATTCGGTCCGCGATGCGATCGAACGTGCTGAAAAGATGGCCAACATTGGCATCCAGAAAGTGTGGATCGGTTGTTCGGGCGCTGGCCTTGGCAGCACCACCGCCAAGGTTGAAGTCGACATCGGCGGTCGCCGCATCGAACAGGACGATATCGAGCACCTGCTGGTCGCCGGGCGTGAAGTGATCGAACCCGATGGCCGCACCGTCCTCCACGCCCAGCCTGCACACTATACATTGGATGGCGCACACGGCGTGCCCAATCCCAAGGGCCTCCATGCCGAACGGCTCGCGGTCGACATCCACGTCATGCTGGCCGATGGCGCACCCATCCGTAATATCCGCGAGGCGGTGCAGAACGCGCATCTCGATGTAGAAGCCGTGGTTGGCTCACCCATCGCTGCGGGCCACGCCTGCCTGACGCCCGAAGAGCGCGAGCTTGGCGTCGCGCTAGTAGAATTCGGCGCGGAAGTGACCACAGTTTCGGTCCACGCCGCTGGAATGCTGCTCGGAATGCAGGTTATCCAGTATGGTTCGGGCGACATTACCGATGCCATCGCTTCGGCCTTCGGCATTCGCCGCTATCAGGCCGAACGCCTCAAATGCATGTCCGGTTCGGCGATCGCCAGCCCTGCCGATCACCGCGAGATGATCCCGGTCAATGCGCCGGGCGATCCCGAAGGCGGCCCCGTGGCGCGCCATGCCGATGACAAGAATCGCATTCCCCGCGCCGAACTGATCTCGGTCATCACACAGCAACTGGGCTTCTTCACAGAAGAAGTGTCAAAGGCGCTCAAAGCGATGGGCTTTGTTGGCCAAACGGGGCAGCAGGTCGTCCTCACTGGCGGCGGCGCACAGCTTCCCGGCCTTGCCGACTATGCGCAATCCGCGCTCGGTCGCCCGGTCCGCATCGGCTCTCCACCAACGATGGTAGGCCTTCCTCCCGGCCACGCGACTCCAAGTTCCACGACTTTGGTCGGCCTCGTGCTCTTTGCGGCTGCCGATCCGGTCGACATTCGCAGCGTTGGCCCGGCCTACACGCCGGATGGTTCCTACAAGGGCGTTGGTCTGCTCAATCGGCTGGCCCGCGCCGTAAAAGATTACTTCTGAACGGAGTTTTCCACCGTTCCGGCTCGAAATGGCCGGAAACATTGACCGTCATAGTGCTGCAACCTGTGGAAAAGGTTGTGGGGCCTTTGATTCGATGAGCCTGCTTGTGCAACAGGTTAATGTGAAATTGTCCAATCGTGCCAAAGGTCGGAAACGGCCCTCGGCAAAAGCAGCGACCCGCTTGGGAGACCGACTATGAGCATCAACATCGGACCGCCGGCCATTGACGAGCTTCGGCCCCGCATCACGGTGATCGGGGTCGGTGGCGCAGGCGGCAATGCCATCGCCAACATGATCAACGCGCAGATCGAAGGCGTCGAATTCATCGTCGTCAACACCGATGCGCAGGCGCTCAACAACGCTATCGCCGAAACCCGTATCCAGTTGGGGCCTGATATCACGCAGGGCCTTGGCGCAGGCGCCCGTCCCGAAGTGGGCCGCGCCGCCGCCGAAGAAACGCTTGAGGAAATCGAGCGGGCTCTGGACGGTGTGCACATGGTGTTCATCGCAGCGGGCATGGGCGGGGGCACCGGCACCGGCGCCGCTCCTGTCATCGCTGAAGCGGCCCGCCGCAAGGGGGTGCTGACCGTCGGCGTCGTTACCAAGCCGTTCCTGTTCGAAGGCACGCGCCGGATGCGCGCTGCGGATTCGGGTATCGAGGAACTGCAGAAGCACGTCGACACGCTGATCGTCATTCCCAACCAGAATCTGTTCCTGGTGGCGAAGGCCGAAACGACCTTCAAGGAAGCGTTCCAGCTGGCCGACGAAGTGCTGCAGCAGGGCGTGCGTTCGATCACCGATTTGATGGTCATGCCCGGTCTCATCAACCTCGACTTCGCCGACGTGCGCTCGGTCATGGGGGAAATGGGCAAGGCGATGATGGGGACGGGTGAGGGGGAAGGCCCCAACCGCGCGCTCGAAGCTGCCGAACGCGCCATTGCCAACCCGCTGCTCGATGGCGTGTCGATGGCAGGTGCCAAGGGCGTCATCATCTCGATCATCGGCGGCGATGACATGAAGCTGCTTGAGGTTGACGAAGCCGCCAACCACATCCGTGAACTCGTCGATCCCAACGCCAACATCATCTGGGGCTCTGCTTTCAATCCCGATCTCGATGGCAAGATCCGCGTCTCCGTGGTCGCTACCGGCATCGAACAGAGCAACGAACAGGCAGAAATCGCCTCGCGTCCTGTGTCGATCCCCGGCACGTCGCGCGGGCCTGCCGTTCCTTCGGCTGCACCCGCGGCACCGGTTTTTACACCGCCGCCTGCGCAGCCTGAGCCTGCTCCTGCTGCTTTTGTCCCCCCGGCAGAACCTGTGTCGGCACCCGAGCCGGAACCGTTTGATCTGACGCTCGATTTGACATCTTCGCAGGAAGAGCCGGTCGCGCCGCCGTCTGATGAACTGCTGCTTGGCGATCCTCAGGCTGCGCCAGAACCCGCTATGCCACGCCTGAGTCGGACAGAAGAATCGGCCCCGGCGAAGGCCGCTGGCGGCAGCACCTTGTTCGAACGCATGGCAAACCTGTCCCGTGGCAACCGCCCCGAAGATGATGACGGTGATGAGGGCGGCTCGCTCAACATTCCGCGCTTCCTTGGGCGGCAGAATAACCAGTAAATGCGATGAGCGGCGGTACATGTTGCCGCCGCTTCATCCATAATGATGTATTGAGCGCGGCAGGATGATGAATCGCTTCCCATACGCGCAAGGCTCGTGCCTCGCCGTCTCGTTGCTGCTTGCCGCAGTCTCTTCCCATGCGCTTGCCCCTGCCGTGATGGCACAGGCCGCTCCTGCCACCATATCGCGCCCGGTTGTGCAGTCCACAGCGCCCAGTCCCAGCAGCGAACTCAACGCTGCGTTGGCCCGCCTTGCGACTGATCCGCGCAACGTTTCTGCGCTGTCCGATGCCGCCGAAGCAGCGCTCAAATTGGGTGACAGCGATGCCGCCATCGGCTTCCTGACCCGTGCCGATGAAGTGCAACCCGGTAATGCCCGCACCAAGTCCCTGCTCGGCAAGGCGCACCTCGCCGCTGAAAGACCCGTCGAGGCCATCCGTGCCTTCGACGAAGCCGAGCGCGCGGGGGGTGATACTTTCGCCATGGCCGCTGAAAGGGCGTTGGCCTACGATCTGGTGGGTGACAATGGCCGTGCCCAGCGCTGGTATCAGGTTGCCCTCAGCCGTGGCCCCAATGACGAGATCACGCGCCGTTTCGCCATGAGCCTCGCGATTTCCGGTGACCGGCGCGGTGCTGAAACGCTGCTCGCTCCGCTGATCGAAAAGCAGGACCGTGCCGCCTGGCGTACCCGCACGTTCGCGATGGCCGTCACTGATGGTGCGGACGAGGCAGTGGCTATCGCTTACGCCTCTATGCCACAGGATCTCGCTTCGGGCATCGCGCCGTATCTGCGTTTCATGCCCCGGCTGACTCCGTCACAGCAGGCTGCGGCCGCCAACTTCGGACGCTTCCCGCGCGCAGCAGATATGGGGCGCGATGATCCGCGCGTGGTGCAATACGCTGCGCTCAACCCGCGCGCGCCCCGCGTTGCCGAAGCAGGCCTGATCCCGGCGGGAGCGCCGCTTGGTCCATCCTCAGCGTCAAAATCCGAAAAGCCCAGCCGGGAAAAGCGCCGCCGTCCGGGCAAAAGCGACGAAAAGACGGTGCTGGCACAGGCCACTCAACGTGCTACCGTTCCTGCCGCCGCGGCCCCGCAACCAGCGCCGACCAAAACGACCACGCCGCCCAAAACGCCGCCCAGCACGCAGCAACGTCCACCAGTGCTGTCGGCGCTTGATGTCCCACCCGGCGCACAGCGCCCGCCAGTGCCGCCGATCCGTCCATCCGCATCCACGCCAGCAGTGGCGCAGAGCGCGCCAGCAGCGACCGTCCCACCAATTCGCACCGCAGCGATGGCGACGCCGCCCGCTGCTACACCGCGGGCCAGCCAGCCTGCCCCGGCACCAAGCAGCTTCAATCTCGCACAAGTTGGCAGCACAACCGTCACGACATCGCCGACAACTGCAACCCCTATGGCCGCGACACCACCGGCCTCCACGCAGACTGCTGCCCTGCCGCCGCCAGCGCCTGCTCCCTCTGCGCCTGCCTACACATCGGCCGGTGCAACATTTGCCCAGTCTGCTACGCCAACGCCAGTGCCAACGCCAACGCCAACGCCAGCGCCACCTCCGGCACAATCGCCCGAACCTGCACGCCCTGTGGATTTCGCATCGTTGTTCAAGACGTTCGAGCCGCCAGCGGAAGAGAGGGCCGCCACCGTCGCCGCCGTCGATATCACGCGCCTGCCGCCCAAGCCTGCGCCAAAGCCCGATCCGCGCGGTGAACGCCCCGATGGGCCGACCGACGTCTCACGCACGCCCGCCAAGGAAGCCGAAAAGGCCGCTCCCAAGGACGCCAAGGCAAGCGCAAAGGCAGCAAAAGATGCAAAGGCGGCCAAGGACGCAAAGGCCAAGAAGGCTCCACCCAGTCACCCCAGCCGCATCTGGGTGCAGGTGCTTACCGGTGCAAACAAGGGCGTGATGGACAACGAATGGCGCCGCTTGGTGAAAGTAGCGCCAACCCTCCTGCGCAGCCGCAAGCCATACCTTTCCCCCTGGCGCAGCAATTTCCGGCTGCTCACCGGTCCGTTTGAAAGCGAGGCAGCAGCACAGGATTTCGTCACCAAACTCAGCAAGGACGGCGTTTCAAGCTTCCAGTGGACCAGCCCGGCGGGGCAAGCGGTCGATACTTTGGCCCTGAAATAGGGGCCTCGGGCAAGGGTGGTTGTTCACTCCTTGTCCACAGCTTTCCCACAAGCTTATCGAGTTTTGCCCAACCGCCTGTTAACCCACGATTGTCGGCAAGGGGTGTTAACCCCCATTGACGGTGTGAGCAGCAGGCAGGACATTTCGTCCCGTCCGGGCCGACCAGCCTAGGAGGCCCGATCAAGTGTTCAGGGGACGGACGATGCGGACCGGTCATGACGATAACGAGCGCGAGGAGGCTGCGCCCGTTGACATGATCGCATCGCTGTTCGAAGCGCGCGGCTGGCCGTGCGAATTCGTCTCGGACGATGAAGTCACTGGCGAAATCCAGGGATCATGGGCAAACTATCAGCTCCGCGCGATCTGGCGTGTCGAAGATCACGTGCTCCAGATCCTGTGCCTGCCCGATATCCGCATTCCCGATGACAAGAAGTCGGCGGTTTTCGAACTGATGGCCCTGATCAACGAGCAGGTTTGGATCGGCCACTTCGATATCTGGTCAAATGGCGCGGTCCTGCTCTATCGCCACGGCCTCATGCTGGGCGACGAAGGCCTGCTCAGCATCGGTCAGGCGCAGGCCGCGATCGAGGCAGCGGTGGATGAATGCGACCGCTTTTACCCCGCCTTCCAGTTCATCATGTGGGGCGACAAGTCTCCCGCTGAAGCCCTTGCCAGTGCCATGGTGGATGCGGCCGGAGAGGCGTGAGCGACTCCCTGCCAAGACCGCTTGCCGGAAGCGTGGCTGATGGGCATTGAGCAGCGTTGAGCGACTCAAGGATAACAGCCCATGACCAAGACCTTCCTCCAGTTCGGCTGCGGCAACATGGGCGGGGCCATGCTCAAAGGCTGGTTGGCTGGCGGCATGGCGCCTGAGACCTTCACCATCGTCGATCCCTATCTCGAAGCCGCACCGCAAGGCGTCCGTCTCCTCCACGCCGCGCCGCAGGGCGAGGGGGCATTCGATGTCGTCCTGTTGGGCTTTAAGCCACAGCAGTTGCCCGATGCGGCGACGACGGTGCGCCCGTTCGTTGGCCCGGACACCCTGCTGCTCTCGATCCTCGCAGGAGTCGATCTGGCCACCCTGCGCAGCGCGTTCCCCGATGCGCGCGCGATCGTCCGCGTGATGCCAAACCTCGCCGCCGCGCTCGGCAAATCGCCCATCGCGCTGGTCGGGGAGGCCGATGAAGCCGCTAGCGCACAGGTCGATGCACTGATGGCTCCACTCGGTCAGGCTGAATGGCTGAGCGCGGAAGATCAGATGGACCTGGTCACCGCCCTCGCGGGATCAGGCCCCGCCTTCGTCTACCGCGTGATCGATGCACTGGCACAAGGGGCTGCGGCACTCGGCCTTCCGCGCGAACAGGCAGACCGGTTGGCGCTGTCGATGGTCGAAGGCGCAGCGATGCTCGCCGCCGCGTCCGAACACAGTCCCGGCGAACTCGCGCGCCGCGTTGCCAGCCCCGGCGGCGTCACCCAGGTCGGCATCGATGTGCTCGACAAGGACGCCCGACTGGTCTCGCTGATGACCGATACTTTGCGCGGTGCAAAGGACCGTAGCGCCGAGATGACCGAGCAGGCGCGGGCCAAAACCTGATCGCCGCAACAATTCGTTACAAATGATTGGTCGCCTCTGGCACCGGTTTCGCTTGAAAGCGGAACCCAAAGCGCCGATATTCCGTTTACGTGGTCATTGGGGCCACATAACGGAGCTTTGAAAATGGCAAATTGGAACGACCCTCGGCCCAACGGGACGGGTTTCGGCGCGTCTCCGAGCCTTTCTGGCGCTTCCACACGCGGCGAAGTGTTCGACGCGGGTCTGCGCCGTCACATGCTGTCGATCTACAACTACATGGCCTCGGGCGTCATGCTTTCGGGCATCGTCGCGCTGCTGTTTGCCACTTCGGGCATGACGCAGGCTGTCATGGGCACGCCGCTCAAGTGGCTGATCATCCTGGCACCTCTGGCATTCGTGATGTTCATGAGCTTTGGGGCGAACAAGTTTTCCACCACGGCGCTTCAGGGCATGTTCTGGGGCTTTGCCGTGGCAATGGGCCTGTCGATGTCGACCATCTTTCTGGTCTACACCGGCACCTCGATCGCTGTAACGTTCTTCGCTACGGCGGGTGCTTTTGCGGGTCTTAGCCTCTATGGCTATACCACCAAGAAGGACCTGTCCGGCATGGGTACGTTCTTGATCATGGGCGTAGTCGGCCTGCTGATTGCAATGGTGCTCAACATGTTCCTGCAGTCGTCAGGCTTGGCACTCGCGATCAGCTTCCTTGGCGTGCTGATCTTCGCTGGCCTCACCGCCTATGATACGCAGCGTCTCAAGGAACAGTATGCCTACGTTGCAGGCACGGATTTCGCGGGCAAGGCCGTCGTGCTCGGCGCGCTGAGCCTCTACCTTGATTTCATCAACATGTTCCAGTTCCTGCTGCAGTTCATGGGCGAACGCCGCTGATCTGCTGAAGCAATTGGGCTGAACAAGATTGCCCGGCGGGCCGCAACGGCTCGCCGGGTTTTCTTTGCGTGGGGGATTCTCATTTGCGCACATTCGCGCTAATGTCCCTTCATCTTGCAGCAATGTTCCGCGGTTCAAGCTTCACTGCTGAAAATCGGATTGTTCAATAATCGAATTCCTTGGGGGAATGCCGATGTTCGAGTTCCGGCGCGTTATCGCGCCAACTGCCCTGACCACCGTCTTGGCCATCGGCCTTGCATCCTGTGCTGCGCCGCCTCCGCCACCTCCGCCGCCGCCCCCGCCGCCGCCCAAGGTGGTCGTCATCCCGCCAAAGCCGCGGGCACCCAATGGTGCTTCTGACAATCTGCGCATTCCGCCCGCAGACGCCAATGGCCTGCGCTATTCGATCAACCGCGACATCAGCCCCGCACAGATGCTGTGGAACCTGCGTTCGGCCTATAACGTTGCTGCGCTCAACTGCAGCAAGCCGCAACACGCTGATATTCTGCCGCGCTACAAGACGTTCCTGACCGCTCACGCCAAGACGCTGACGGCAACCAACAAAAAAGTCGACGCCGAATTCAGGGCCAAGCACGGCGCAAAGTTCATCGCCCCGCGTGAAGCCTACATGACATCGGTTTACAACCACTTCGCGCTGCCGCCGACTCTCCATGACTTTTGTGACGCTGTGGGGGCAGTCACACGCGATGGTGCTGCGGTGAAATCTGCCGAACTTGAAGCCTTCGCTGCTCGAAGCCTTCCCAGTATCGAAGTGGTGTTCGACGATTTCTACCGTCGCTACGAAGTCTATCGTAACGATCTGGCGATCTGGCAGGCGCAGTATGGTCAGCCGGTAACAACGGCACAGCCCGCCGTCACAGTGCCGGGTGTATCGATGCAAAGCTCCGCAGGCGCTGGCAACTGAACCGCGGCACGCCGCAAAGAATCTGAACAATAGGTCTTTGCAGGCCGGAAGCGCTGCGCTAATGGCGGCGCTTCCGTTGGCGTGCCTTGTGTGCGTCCGATGGGCGATACCCGGAACGGGGCCGTAGCTCAGATGGGAGAGCGCGTCGTTCGCAATGACGAGGTCAGGGGTTCGATCCCCCTCGGCTCCACCACTAGGTATCATCGAACCGCCTGATCAGGCAGGCGCCTTGCGGTTCGACGTTACAAGCTCTCCATGAACGGGTAAAAGGCTCGCTCCGGGGCGCGATGTTGCATTTGCTTCGGGCCTGTCAGTCACGTTTTGTGGCGCCAGTTGGATCAGTTACCCGTATGCATTTTCTCGATCAGGCCAAGATTTTCATTCGCTCAGGGCAAGGCGGCCCTGGTGCCGTCAGCTTCCGTCGTGAGAAGTACGAAGAGTACGGCGGCCCCAACGGCGGCAACGGCGGCAAGGGTGGCGACATCATTTTCGAAGCCGTCGCCGGTCTGAACACTTTGATCGACTTCCGCTATACCCAGCATTTCAAGGCCCAACGCGGCCACGGTGGCGCTGGCTCCAACCGCACCGGGGCAGGGGGCGAGGATCTGGTGATCAAGGTTCCCGTCGGTACGCAGGTGCTCGACGATGACCGTGAGACTGTCCTGCTCGACCTTACCGAAGTCGGTCAGCAGGTCGTCCTGCTGCGCGGCGGCGATGGCGGGCGGGGCAATGCTTCGTACAAGACTTCGACCAACCGCGCCCCGCGCCAGCATGGTCCTGGCTGGCCCGGTGAGGAAATGTACGTCTGGCTGCGGCTTAAACTGCTGGCCGATGCCGGCCTTGTTGGCCTGCCGAATGCGGGCAAGTCCACCTTCATCAACCAGATCACAAACACCAAGGCCAAAGTCGGTGAATACGCCTTCACCACACTGCGTCCGCAACTTGGCGTGGTATGGCATCGCAATCGTGAATTCGTGCTGGCCGACATCCCCGGCCTGATCGAAGGCGCGGCAGATGGCGCGGGCATCGGTGATCGCTTCCTCGGCCATATCGAACGCTGCCGCGTGCTGATCCACCTGATCGACATTCACAGCGAAACCGACCCCACCGAAGCCATGCACATCGTCGAAGGCGAACTCGAAGCCTATGGCTCTGGCCTTGACGAAAAGCCCCGCCTGATCGCGCTCAACAAGATCGACCTTGTCGACGCAGAACTGGTGAAGGCCTTCAGCAAGGAACTCATCGCCGCCGGTGCCGACAAGGTCTATCCGATCTCCGGCGCAACCGGCAAAGGCATGGACGCCCTGATGGACGCCGTGCTCGGCTACCTCCCGCAAGCCACCATCACCGAACGCCCGACGGGCCAGGTCGAGGATGGCGACGACGAAAAGCCCTGGTCGCCAATCTGATGCTTCGACAAGCTCAGCATGAGCGGCTGGGGAAACACCCTCAAGCCCGCTTGTCCTGAGCTTGTCGAAGGACGGATGTGTAACGCCACAACGCCCCACATATCCGACCGGCAACCCTTCACGCACTGTCACAAATACCCTAAGCGGCTCCCATGCATATCAGCCAGCTTGCCCATCTGACCGACGCCACCACCTGCCCGCGCCTCGTGGTAAAGGTTGGCTCGGCGTTGCTTGTGGGCAAGGATGGTGCCCCCCGCCGCGAATGGCTCACCGCGCTCGTCGCCGAAATCGCTGCTGCGCGCGCAACTGGGCAGGAAGTCATCGTCGTCTCCTCCGGGGCTATCGCCTTGGGGGCGCGCAAGCTGGGCTTGGCCAAGGGTGGGCGCGGCAGCCTTTCGGACGCGCAGGCCGCAGCCTCGGTCGGCCAGATCGCGCTCGCGGGCCTCTGGGCCGAACTGCTCGGCACACACGGCCTCACTGCCGCGCAGATCCTGCTCACACTGGAGGATCTCGAAGATCGCCGTCGCTACCTCAACGCCACCGCCACGCTCGGCACCCTTTTGGCCGCAGGCGCTGTCCCGGTCATCAACGAGAACGACTCTGTCGCCACGCAGGAAATCCGCTTTGGCGATAACGACCGCCTCGCAGCGCGTGTAGGGCAGGCCGCAAATGCCTCTGGTGTCCTCCTCCTCTCCGACATTGACGGGTTGTATGATCGCGATCCTCGCCAAGCGGGAGCCACCCGCATCCCCGTGGTGCGCGGCGTCACGCCAGAAATTCACGCGATGGCCACTGGCGGTTCTTCTTCCGGCCTCGGTTCGGGCGGAATGACCTCCAAACTGCAAGCCGCCGAAATCGCCGAACTCGCGGGCATGGCGCTGGCCATCATCGACGGCCAGCCTGTCTCCCCCATCAGCGCCGCCATTACCGCAGATCGCGGCACGCTTTTCCTCCCACGCGGGCGCAAGCAGGCGCGCAAGGCGTGGCTCGGCGGGCGGATGCGGATGCGCGGAAGCGTCCACGTCGATGCCGGTGCCGCTGCCGCGCTTACCCGTGGCTCCAGCCTGCTCGCAGCCGGAATCACCGCTGTCGATGGCGATTTCCAGCGCGGCGATGCCATTGCCGTTGTCGCGCCCGATGGTCAGACCCTCGCGCGTGGCCTCTCCGAATATGACGCCGCCGAATGCCTCGCGCTCAAAGGGCATCACAGCCGCGAGCACGAAGCGCTGCTAGGCTATGCCCCCCGTTCCGCTCTGATCCATCGTGACCAGATGGTGCTGCTTTAATGCCCGCAGAACTGCTGGCGATCACCGGGGCGACCGGCTTCGTCGGGCAAGCCGTGCTGGATTACGCCGCCCGCGCCGGGATCGAGGTCCGCGCACTTGCCCGCCGTCCACAGGAAGCCCGCGCCGGAGTGGAATGGGTACAGGGCGATCTGGACGACAAGCGTGCGCTCCAGCGCCTCGTTGGGCGGGCCAGCGTGGTTCTTCACATCGCAGGGGTGGTCAACGCGCCAGACCCGCAAGGTTTTGAGGACGGCAACGTCTGGGGCACGCTCAACGTGGTCAACGCCGCGCTCAATGCAGGCGTCCCGCGCTTCGTCCATGTGTCCTCGCTCTCCGCGCGCGAGCCGGACCTGTCTGTCTATGGCCGGTCCAAGCTGCGTGGCGAAAGGATCGTCAAGGCCAGCAGCCTCGATTGGACTGTGGTGCGCCCGCCCTGGGTCTACGGCCCACGGGACACCGACACGCTCGAAATGTTCAAGGCCGCAAGGTACGGCGTGTTGCCCGTCCCGCCAAAGGGCCACGCCTCACTCATTCACGTCAACGATCTCGCGCGCTTGCTTCTAGCATTGATCCCCGGCAGCGAAGACGTGACGCACATGACCTTCGAGCCGGACGACGGCACTCCCGGCGGCTGGAGTCACAACGATATCGCCAAAGCCATTGGCATGGCCGTGGGCAAGCGTGTCACCCCCATCAACCTGCCCGCAGGAATGCTGCGCCTCGGCGCAAAGCTCGATGTCCGCTTTCGGGGGAAGGGCGCAAAACTCACGCTCGATCGCGTTGGCTACATGTGCCACCCCGATTGGCGCGTGGGCGAGGGGATGCAGCTGCCGCCCCATATCTGGACGCCGCAAGTCGAAACCCGCATGGGCCTGCACGCCACAGCCGCGTGGTATCTCGCCGCGCGCTGGCTCAAGTAGTGACGTTCCAAATAACTGCTCCAAAGTGACGCCACGCGCTTGCAGCGGCACGCAATCCGTGGTGACTTGGCCTTCTCACTGTCTGTCGAGGGGGAAGTTTGATGGAATGGATGCTGATGCCGTACCGGCGCTATGCACAGTTTTCTGGCCGTGCGCGGCGCAAAGAATACTGGATGTTCGCGCTGTTCATGTTTCTTGTTTACATGGTCTGCGCGGGGCTGATGCTGGCAGGCGGCGGGATGGCGGCTTTGACAGCCGGGATTCCCGAACCGGATGGCCTTCCTGTCGCGGCTCCTGAATTCAACCCGCTGTTCTGGCTCGGTGCAGGTTTGCTTGGCATCTTCGCACTGGCCAGTTTCATCCCGTCCATCGCCGTCGGCGTGCGCCGCCTGCATGATCGTGACATGTCGGGCTGGTGGTATCTGGGGTTCATCCTTGGCGGAGCGATCCCGGTGATCGGCGGTCTTATCAGCCTCGGATTCCTTGTGCTGATGTGCCTGCCCGGCACCACCGGCATGAACCGCTTCGGCGATGATCCCAAGAACCCCGTCGGTTACGACGTGTTCGGCTGACTCGATCCGGCGCGGCCTTTCGGGGTCGCGCCAATACGCCGGAGCGCGCCATGAACTGGATGACCTTGCCCTACCGCCGCTATGCCGAATTTTCCGGCCGCTCACGCCGCCGCGAATACTGGAGCTTTGCGCTGTTCTATTTCCTCATCATGGTGGCGCTGAACATCGTGTTCGGCACCAATGATGTGGAAAGCGGGGGCGGGGCGTTTGTCTATGGCACGCGGCTTGTCGGCGCGGGCAGCTGGATCGGCAGCCTGTTCTGGCTGGCCAGCCTGATCCCCGGCCTCGCCGTTTCGGTGCGCCGCCTGCACGATCAGGACCGCACCGGCTGGCTGCTCCTGCTGTGGCTCATCCCGTTCCTCGGCTGGTTCGCCATTCTCGTGCTGATGTGCCTCGAAGGCACACGCGGCCCCAACCGTTTTGGCCCTGATCCCAAGAACCCGACACCAGCTGACGTTTTTTCCTGACTTCAGTGCGAAGTCCGCTTCGCCCGCTTGATCGTCCCGGAAAAGCTCAGCACCGCTTCTTCTGTGCCATCCGCATCCACGCGCAGGATCGTGCCGCGCGCAAACACAAGGCTCCCTCCCGCCCGCACACATTCGCCGCGCGCGGTCAGCAGGTCACCAGCCTTCGCGCCGCTCACGAATTCGCAGTTCATTGTCACGGTCACGCCCGACACTTCGTCCCCGCCCGATGCCGCCACCATGAACAGCGAAAAGTCAGCAAAGGTCATCAATGACCCGCCATGGACAATGCCATGGCCGTTGAGGTTCTTCGCCTCAGGCCGGAATCCGGTCACGATCCCGCGTTCATCGCGCTTTACAAAGAACGGGCCAACGCCATCCTCAAACGGATCGTGGCCAGACCACGTCCACCAGCCACCCCAAGCCCCATCGGCCACCGGTTCAAAACGGCCCCGGATCGGGGCCTCGTCACTTTTGCTCATGGACCTGCTTTAACCGGACAGTTGAAGCGCTGTCTAGGCAACTTCCTGCGGTGTGCGCGCCATCATCTGTGTGGCGAGCGTGCGGCCCGAAATCCAGGCGTTCTCCACGCGCGGACCCAGCAGCCAATCGCCGCAAATGCCGATCTTCGACTGAGGGCTCCACAGCGCCCCCAGATTGCTGCCGGTCGACATGGCATAGCGCCAGCGGTGGGCCGAGGCCACAACCGGCGTTGGCAGCACCATCCCCAGCGCCTCGCCCAGCGCGGCCAGCAAGGCTTGCGCCACGGCATCGGCACCGTCTTCGATATGCTGCGTGGACCAATGCGGACTGGCTTGAACCACCCACGTCTCCGGCCCCTTGCGCCCTGGTTTTGCCCCGTTGCGCGCGGCCCAACTGATCAACCCGGCCTCACGCACCGTATCGGCCTTGCAAGGCAGTCGATCTTCAAAGGCAAACATGCCCGTCCAGCATGGCTGTGATCGCGCGGCAAGCGCGGTGGACGCCAGCGAAAGGTCGTGCAACGCGACGATAGCCGAAGCCTGTTCGGGTGGCAGCGAAACCACCACCGCATCGAACGGCCCTTTCTGCGACCGCTCTCCATCGCCCGTCTCGCCGGCCAGATGCCAGTCGCCCTCGCGCCGCACCAACCCGCGTACATGCCAGCCGAACGTCACATCATGCTGGTCGGCCATCTCCCTAACGACCGCGTTCATCGTCGGCACACCAACCCATGCGCCGGTGCCCGCAGCAGGCCACGGCGCAGCCACGCCGCTGGCAGACCAGCGCGCCACTTGCGCCATGAAAGCCGGATCGCGCACCGTGAAGTATTGCGCACCATGATCGAAATGCGCTTCGCCCAGTGGGGTAGCCATGCGACGCGTGGACATGCGCCCACCGGGGCCGCGCGCCTTGTCGAAAAGCGCAACCGTGTGTCCGGCACGAATGAGTTGGGCGGCGCACGAGAGACCGGACATCCCCGCGCCAACAATGGCAACATGCATTTTCATGATCTTTTTCGGGGCGTCAGCCACGTCCCATAAGCGCCAGAACTTCCTTGCGGCTGCTGGCATCGTTCAGAAAGCATCCGAGCATCCGGCTCGTCACCATACCCACCCCATGCGTGCGCACGCCGCGCCCAGTCATGCAGCCATGCTGCGCTTCGATCACCACAGCCACGCCATGCGGCTGCAAATGCTTCTGAATGCACTGCGCCACTTCGGCGGTCAGCCTCTCCTGCACCTGCAATCGGCTGGCAAAGCCGTGCAGCACACGCGCCAGCTTTGAAATGCCAACCACGCGGTCCTTCGGCAGATAGGCAATGGAGGCCGTGCCCGTGATTGGTGCCATGTGGTGTTCGCAATGGCTTTGGAACGGGATGTCGCGCAACAGCACAACCTCGTCATAGCCGCCCACTTCCTCGAACGTGCGCGAAAGATGCGCGCCGGGGTCTTCGGCATAGCCCCGGCAATATTCGCGCCATGCCCGCGCCACGCGCTTGGGCGTGTCGATCAGGCCTTCACGGGTCGGTTCGTCGCCTGACCAGCGCAGCAGCGTGCGGATCGCTTCCTGCACGTCGTCGGGCACGATCAGCTTGCCATCTTCACCGGTGACATCGGCCATGCCGGTCGATGCGGCAATGGAAGGGGAGTAGACGTTCATCGGCTGATGCGCTCCGGCTGGCTCAAGTATGTCTGAATGATGACCGGATGCGCTCAGGTCCGGCTCGGAACAACCCGGACCAAAGGGCACGGATTGGAAACCTGCCGCAAAGTGCGTATATGAGCCGCATGTCGATATCCGAGATGATCAGTTCCAGCCCGACGGCCGCCGTCATCAGCAATCCGCGCCTGCCGGATAACCCGATCATTGCCTGCAATGATGCATTTGTCGATCTGACCGGATACCCGCGTGAGGAAATCATCGGTCGCAACTGCCGCTTCCTGCGTGGCACCGGCACAGAGGACGACAAAGCCCGCATCTTGCGCGAAGGCATTTTCCGCAAGCAGCCGGTCATGGTTGAAATCGTCAACTACAAGAAGGACGGCACCCGCTTCCGCAACGCGGTCATGGTTGCCCCCATTTTCGATGCCGAAGGGGAGGTGGAATACTTCCTGGGTTCGCAGGTCGAAATCGCCGAGGATCAGGGGCAGGCCAATGACCTGCGCCGCAATGATGCTGCGACCCGCGTCGAACGCCTCAGCCGCCGCCAGAAGGAAATTCTGATCTTGATGGCCGCCGGAAAGCTGAACAAACAGATCGCCTACGAACTGTCTTTGAGCGAACGCACGGTCAAGATGCATCGCTCCGCTGTGCTCAAGGGCCTTGATGTGAAAACCAGCGCCGACGCCATTCGCGTCGCTATCGAAGCAGGCTTCTAGAACTTCAGCCGAGTAGGGGCTTGGCACCCTCGATCCGAAACTCGCACCACGCGCCACCCGGATCAAAGTTGAGGTCTACCGCCGCAATTCCCGGTTGCGCCATCAACAGCCGCGTGCCCAGCCCATCGCGCGCGGGCGGGGTGACAGGCGGGCCGTCCTTTTCGGCCCACAGCAAGTATAGCGTCGATTCATCCGGCCCGATGAACCACGTCAGGTCCACGTGTCCACGCTCGTTTGAAAGCGCGCCATGCTTGACCGCGTTGGTGCTCAACTCGTGCAGTGCCATGATCAGCGGAATGCAGCTTTCCGTCGGTAGGAGACATGGCTCCCCTGACATCCTGATCCGGCCGTTGCGGTCAAACGGGGCGAGCGTCTGCTGTGCCAGTTGCGGCAAACGCCCCTCAGCCTCGGCTCCGATCTGCAACAGATCGCTCGCTGCAGCCAGACCCTCGATCCGCTGACTGAATTCCTTGAAGAAATCCATCGGCGACGCTGCCTTCGGCCCGCGTGAAGCGATCGCCTGAATCAGTGTGAGCATATTGCGCACACGGTGGCGCAGCTCGCGGTTATAGATCTCCTGCTGTTCGCTTAATGCGGCCAGCGCCCGCACTGACCGCCGCAGCAATGCACCGGTGGTGATGATCATCGCCGCCGACATTGCAAACAGGCCGAAAAATACCACTCGCAGCGTGTTCACATCCCTGAACCACGCGCCTCCGCCAAATAGCCGCTGCGATACCATCGCCGCGATCAGTGCAAAAATTGCTGCATATCGCGCCCGTAACGCCAACGAGGCGATTACAAGACTTGGCCAGAAGGTCAGGAACGGCAACCCCGGTACCCCGCGATCGACGCTTGATCGGAGCGCAATCGGTACAACCAGCAGCCCCGTGCACCATAGCAGTGATTCCGCCATCGAGCGGTCCCGCTCGACCAGCGCGCGCATGGGCGCGCCCTTCGACAGTTTCATATCCAGCAAAAACTGTCTCCTGATGGCGCGATTTCAACCCGGCATCATGTAATTATCCGTTTCGGAGATTGTAACCGGCCTACTGCCATAAATTCAAGGAATATCGCTGAATTTCGTCACCATTTCCGTGACTTCGGAAAACTTTCAATCAAAATGGTTGAGATTAGTGTGGCGGGCGAGGTCAAGATGATATAGTTGCTGTTGATACCGAACGCCCTGCAACGGGGCACCCTCATCCGGGACGGCCCGCCAAGCAATGGGGCGTCGGCAACGGAAGAGGTTTGCCAATGACATATGCAATGGAAAACCAGTCAAAACGCCGCGCGCAGGCGCTCGTGGCGGTCGGATTGCTGCACGGTGCCGCATTCTGGGCCATCGCTTCGGGCTTTGCCGGGGGTGTCGTCAACATCATGCGCGATACACTCGTCGCGCAGCAGTGGAAGGACGAGGTGAAGATCACACCCATTGCGCCGCTGCCTCCGCCGCCAACCGATCAGGCGCCAGTGGCGAAGCCCGACACCAGCCGCATTCTGGCACCTCGGAGCGAGATTACGCTTGCGCCGCTCGATCCCGCGATTGGCCTCGTGCCGGTTGAGATTGTCCCGGTACTTCCGTCTGGCCTACCAAGCGGATTGCCGACAGACTTGGGCACGCCGCCAGCGCCGAAGCCGTTGTTTACCACCCGCAGTGCCGCACCAAAGTCTGCCCCCGGGTCATGGGTATCGGACCGCGATTATCCTACGGCAGCTATCCGCGAGGAGCGCGAAGGCACCACGCGGTTCAGGTTGTCTGTCGGCATGGATGGCAAAGTGACAGGGTGTGAGATCACCGCATCGAGCGGGTCACCCGATCTGGATGCGGCAACATGCGCGAAAGTAACCGCGCGCGCTCGGTTCATCCCCGCGCTGGGCAGCGATGGTATGCCGATGTCGGGCAGCTATGCCAGCGCAGTCCGCTGGGTTTTGCCGGAATAGAGCCTTATTCTGATAGGACCACGGTCGGCCGGGCGGGGGGTGCAATTCCGCTCGGCCTTCCGGGGATCAGGTAAATCTCATTTGTCAGGCGTCGCCATCGGCTTTGCGCAGCAAAGACGTGCTTTCAACGACGTTGACGATAGAACGGCCAAGCATTTCCAGCGTCTGATCCATGGCTGCCAGCCCTCGGAAGGTCAGGCACACAAACGTGCGCCGCCCATCACGGCCGTCATCCTCGCGCTCTACCAGGCCGCGCGCCTCCAGAATGCGCAACCAGCGCAATGCCGTGGTCGGCGGAACATGCGCGCCGATGCACGCGCTCGTGGTGGGCACACGCCGATCTTCGCGCGCGGCGATGTACAGATCCAGCAGGATGTCCCACGTCGGTTCGCCAAACAGGTCGGCCGGCAGTGCCTTGTGGCGGCGGCGGCGGGCGGCATAGATCTCCCGCGCAATCGCGGTGTAGCGCGTCAGCGTCTCGGTATCGATCGCTTCGGGTGATGCAACGGTTTCGACAAGACGGGCGTGGCCGCGACTACCGTTAGCCGGTTGGTCGCCGCTGCCAATCGTGGCGCGCATGGAACGGACAGTCATTGAAGTGCTCCCCAGATGGTAAAGGCCAGTTGGTTGAATTCAGTTGGCTACAGGTCTCCCGTTCACGAAAGGCATGGCCCCCGTTCCGGCATTCCAAGATGGGTAAGGTGACTGCATTGACCTTCCCCAAGGTCATTGATGCAATCAGGCGAGGTGTTGGCCGTATTTGGTCATGTCAGGCGCCAGGCGTGGTATTGGCCAATGCGCCCGATCCGTCTCAGGTGTGCTATCGTGCCCGCGAAGAGCGTCAGCCCTTGAATGCTCACGGGAAGCTGAGTCATCGCAAAATAGCCGTATCGTACCAGCGACAGATCAACGAGTTTCGATACGTGCGAGACCATCACGATGATCTGGGCGGCACAGGCAATCATCGGCCATCCACGGTTTGCCCTCAAGGCAACCCATAGGAGTGCAATCATCACCCAGGTGTCGATGACCAGATGGCCGGGGTTTATCGAGAAAAACCCTGGATAGCCGAACAAGGCATGATTGATGATATCCAGCCCTGTTGCAGCAATCATGATCGTTGCCACAAGCCGTTCCGGTTCTTCGCCCTTCAAAAGGGCGAAGACCAGAATGGCGGCAGGTCGTGTCCCACTGGGTGGTGTAAGAGCCGTCGATCCAAGGTAGGATCGGGATCAGGTCAGGCTGCCACGGCGGGCAGGCTGACGATGGGATTATGG
>NZ_NCII01000119.1 GCF_002256775.1 Novosphingobium sp. 17-62-19
CTGCCGCGACCGCGCCGCCCTCTGTCAAAACCCATAGAAATCAATAGACCTTCAATCCGCCCCAACCTTCACGGCACCGCAAGCCGGACGCGGGAGCCGGCGGCGCGACGAGGGAATCGATGGGCGACCTACCGGCCGACACCCTTCCTCTGCGATCGAGACTATAGAGCAAAAATGCCGGACCGCTAACGGAATCGTCAAATTCCACACATTTCGTCCCGAAAACTGTGGCTTTCATGCCAATTGGCGCACCGCACTCCGTCCAATTTCTATCAACAGCGGCAGTCTTGCCCGCAAGCGCTGCTTTGGGCACAAGCACCGTCGGCCAGAAGCGATGCCACAAGCGACAGGAAAAATGCGCGATGTTCCGCAAAATTGATGACAAGACCTATGCCAGCCCGCAGATCGGCATTGCCGAAGTCGCCTATGCCAAAGCGCTGGGCATTGGCCTGATCATCAACAATCGCCCGGAACACGAAGCCGACGATCAGACGCCCGGCCCGCAGATTGAAGCCGCCACCCTTGAGGCTGGCATGGCATATATCGCCATCCCCGTCAGCCACGCAGGGTTTTCAATGCCGCAAGTCGAGGCGATGCAGCAAGCCTTGATGCAAGCCGGCGATATGCCGGTCCTTGCCTATTGCCGTTCGGGCACACGCTCCACATTGCTTTGGGCGTTGGCGCAGGCACGATCAGGGATGAACCCTGATGAAATCGCCTCCAAGGCTGCCGATGCGGGTTACGATATCGCCCCGATCCGCGCCACGGTAGATATGCTCGCGGCGCAGGCTGGCTAGCCCAGTCGCCCAAGCCATGGACCTTCTCGATCAGTTCCTTGCCTTCCCCGGCGCGGCCCTTGCCTTGCAAGCACTGGCCTCACTGGGCGCGATCCTTGCGTTGGCATGGCTGGCACGCAGACTGCAATTGGGCGGAGATCCGCGCATTCAGGGCGAAGAACATGCTTACGCCCTTGCCGATGAAGCCATATGCGGGTTCGATGCGCAGGCCATCGCGGTTGATCGTGCGGGGATCGGCGCCATCGCGCGTGATACTACAGGGCGCGTCCTTTTGATTCGCCAGCACGGAAGCCACTTTGCCGCACGCGAACTGGTCAGCCTTGCAGGCGTGCGGCTCGATGGCCGCTTTCTCACGTTGTCCACCGATGACCGCCGCTTCGGCACGATCACGCTCGACCTTGGCGATCAGGCGCAAGTCTGGGCCGCCAGCCTGCGTCGGCTGGGAGCCGCACGGCCATGAAGTCTTTCGATATCGTCACTTATGCCATCCCCGCCTTCGTCCTGCTGGTGATCGCCGAGATGATCTGGGCCGCTCGTCGCGCGCCCGAAAAATACGAACCGCGCGATACACTCACCAGCCTCGCGCTCGGCCTTGGCAGCACCATCGCGGGCGCGCTCACCGCCGGGGTCGTTTTTGCCGCCGCCATGTGGCTCTATGATCACCGCGTTCTGACCGTGCCGAACCTGTGGTGGGCCTGGATCGCCTGTTTCGTGCTTGATGATCTCAACTACTACTGGGCACACCGCACCGGCCACCGCGTTCGCTGGTTCTGGGCGAGCCACGTGAACCACCACACCAGCCAGCACTACAACCTGTCTACAGCCCTGCGACAGACATGGACCGGCTTCTTCGCGCTGTCCTTCATCTTCCGCATCTGGCCCGCATTCCTCGGCTTCCACCCGCTGATGATCCTGACCGTGGGCGGCGCAAACCTCGTCTACCAGTTCTGGATTCACACCGAGGCGGTCGGCCGCCTGCCGCGCTGGTTCGAGGCAGTGTTCAACACCCCCTCACACCACCGCGTCCACCACGCCACAAACCCGCTCTATCTGGATCGCAACTACGCCGGAGCGCTGATAATCTGGGATCGCCTGTTCGGCACCTTCCAGCGCGAGCGGGGCGACATTCCCATCCGCTACGGCATCATCAAACAACTCGGCAGCTTCAACCTGCTCCACGCCGTGTTTCACGAATGGCGCGGGATGCTGGCTGACGTGTGGCACGCTCCGTTCCGCCACAAGTTGTCCTACCTGCTCCGCCCGCCCGGCTGGAGCCATGACGGAAGCCGCGAAAGCTCTGACGCCATCCGCGCTCGTTGGCTGGAAAAGAATGCGCGACACGATTCAAGCCTATGAATTCCCACAACAATTCAGCCTGCCGCTAAAGAGCTTCGGCTCAACGCGCCGCAAGCCACACTGCGATTCCTAATGGAACACCGCCGCACGCCCGGCGTTTCCTCCCCATGCAAACGATCCAGCGCCTCCGCCCTGAAACCCAGAACCGCTTCTGCAATGGAAGCTTCCAGCAGGCCCTCGCCCAGTGGAACCGGCAGCGGTTGACCCCGGCCTTTCCGTCCCATGACTGGGCCAGTCATTTTGAACACGAAGCGCGTATGCGAATGCTTGAGGCAAGCTTCCTCGAAGAGCTTCGCGCCGAAATCCACGATGAAGCCTCGGTCGCCCCCAGCGATGCCGAAGCTTTTGTCGAATGGTTTGAAAACCTCAAGCACACTGGCCCTGGCCAAGGCGACGCGCTGTTCCCGTGGCTCGCCGAAGAAGCGGACATCGATCAGATGCGCTGGTTCTTCGAGCAGGAAGCCGCAGGCGAAGCCGGTTTCGACGATCTGGTGGCGCTCACCCAGATCAAGCTTCCCGAAGCGCCAAAGCTTGAACTTGCCCGCAATTACTGGGACGAGATGGGCCGTGGCAACCCACGCGGGATGCACGGCCCGATGCTCGCGACGCTGGCCGATACGCTCGCCGTGGAGCCCGCCATCGAAACCACCGTCTGGGAAAGCCTCGCGCTGGCCAATGCTATGACCGCCATGGCCACCAATCGCGGCTTCGCGTGGCACTCTGTCGGAGCGCTGGCCGTGATCGAACTGACCGCTCCCGGTCGCTCTGCTCTTGTCGCCAAGGGCCTGCGCCGGATCGGCCTGAGCGAGCGTGAGCGACGCTATTTCGATCTCCACGCCGTGCTGGATGTGAAGCACAGCGAAGACTGGAACCGCGAAGCGTTGATCCCGCTGGTGCGCGAAGATCCAACCCGTGCCACCGCGATTGCAGAGGGTGCGTTGATGCGCCTGACTTGCGGACAGCGCTGTTTTGATCGCTACCGCGAATATCTTTGGGGCAAGTGCTAGGGCTTCACCCCCAACCCATCCCCCAGCAAATCCGCAGCAACCTCGGCGATTTCCTCCACCGGTCGCGCATCGTCCCACACGCCGAAGCGCAGGCCCAGGAACACGTTCATGCCCATGATCGCCCAAGCGCGCACGTCCTGTTCGCCATCGCGGACCGTCCCTGCCTTCACCCCTTCGGCCAGACGCGCGGCAATGCGGGTGGCCGTGCCTTCGTAATGTGCGCGATAGCTGGCCGGGTCGGCGAACTCCGCCTCGTCGATGATTCGATAGATTTCCTTGTGCTCGCGCGCAAAGTGCAGGAACCCGCTCAGCGCCTCACGTTCGCGCTGCAATCCGGTTGAGCCTTCGCTTACGGCCCCTGCCGCCGTCGTGGCCACGCGGGCCGACATATCGCGCACCAATGCGGTGAAGATCGCGTCCTTCGAATCGAAGTAGGTGTAGAAGCTGCCCAGCGCCGTCCCCGCCCGCCGCGTGATTCCGCTGATCGACGCTTCGTGAAAGCCCCGCTCCCCGAACTCCGCCGCAGCTGCATCCAACAACTTGCGCAGCGTCTCTCGCCCGCGCGCTGTGCGGGGCACTTTGCCCGGACTGGCAGCGCTGGTTTCCGCCATGAAACTCTCCCTCCGACAACTGCCACCCCACCAGCCTGTTGCCATTTCGCCACGATTCGTAGCGACCAAAGGCGAATATCACAACGAGAAGTTGAAAGGTGGTTCAACTTTCAATATTGAGGACCCCACACGGACGAAGCAGTCCGCGAGAGGGAGCCTGATTGATGACCCGAATTTCCACGCGCGCCGCCTTGGCCGCAACTGCCGCGCTGTTTGCGCTGCCCGCCGCACCTGCCTTTGCACAGGAAACGCCCGCCGCCGTCGAAGACGCATCCGATGTCTCCACCGGCGAAATCCTCGTCATCGCCCGCCGCCGGGAAGAGCGCCTGCTCGACGTGCCGATCTCGATCTCGGCGCTCAGCACCGAAGCGCTGGACAAAGCCGGGGCCAAGGACCTGTCGGGCATTCAGGGCGCCATCCCCAACGTCAACATCGTGCAGGGCCGTGGCTCGGCCAGCAGCGCCAACTTCTTCATCCGCGGCATCGGCCAGCCCGACGCGCTGCAAACCTTCGATCCGGCGGTCGGCGTCTATGTCGATGGGGTCTACCTCAGCCGCATCCAGGGCGCGCTGCTCAACCTGTTCGATGTGGCCCGCGTCGAAGTGCTGCGCGGCCCACAGGGTACGCTTTATGGCAAGAACACCATCGGCGGCGCGGTCAACGTCGTGTCGAAGAAGCCGGACCTCAATACCCTGCGCGGCGAAGGCGCGATCACCTACGGCCGCTTCAATGAAGTGACCGCCAAGGGCTATGTCTCGGCCCCGCTCGTGGCAGACAAGCTCGCGCTCTCGGTCGCGGGCGTCTATGATGATCGTGACGGCATCGTCACCGATCCGCGCAATGGCGACAAGTACAACGATCGCAACAACCTGTCGGGCCGTGCCATCCTGCGCGCGCAGCCCACCGAAACGGTCGAAGTCCTGATCGCAGGCGACTACACCCGCCAGCGCAACGCCCTCACCCTTGGCCAGAACACCGCGCCGCTTGTGGGCTTCGATTACAACGCCACCTTCACCGCGCTCACGCCCTTCACCATCGCACCCGCTGCGGCTGGCGAATGGGACTACAAGGCCTCCACCAGCTTCAACAACAACGAAGGCCAGAAGCTCGATCACTGGGGCGTAGCAGGCACGATCAACGTAGATCTGTCCGATGCGCTGCAACTGTCTTCGATCACCGCCTATCGCAAGCTGAAGACCGACTTCTTCGTCGATATCGATGGCACCACTGCCGAAGTGGGCGACGTTTTTGTCGGCACCCGCCAGCACCAGTTCAGCCAGGAACTGCAGCTCAAGCTTGATGCCGACAAGCTCAAGGGCCTGCTCGGCCTCTATTACCTGAACGAGCATGTCACCTCGCATCAGGAAGCCTATGCCGACAGCTACTTGCGCTATGTGGGCACCCCGCTCAACTTCCTGCGCACCATCGATGACGAACAGGACACCAAGTCCTATGCCGCCTTCGGTCAGCTGACCTATGATTTCACCGATGCGCTCTCGCTCACCGCAGGCCTGCGCTATACGCGCGAAACCAAGGAATACTTCCGCACCACCACTGCCACCACGTCCAGCCCGGTATTCCCGGCCATCGTGATCCGCAGCACGTTCACCTTCCCCAACAACCTGCCCGCCCCGTTCAACACGGCTGACAGTGTAACCTATGAAGCGTGGACCCCTTCGGCCACGCTGGCCTACAAGCCTTCGCAGAACACGATGGTCTATGCCTCGGCCAGCCGTGGCTTCAAATCCGGCGGGTTCAATGGCCGCGTCAACGGTATCGGCGATGTCACCCAAGTGGTGAACGGTGCCACGGTGATCGTCCCCACGTTCGAGCCCGAAACCGTGTGGACCTATGAAGTCGGCGCGAAAGGCTCGTTCCTCGATGGCCGCGTCAACATCTCGGGCGCTGCGTTCTATTCGGATTACGAGAACTTCCAGGCCCGCGTCGGCGGTGGCAACACCGGTATCACCGGCGGCAGCTTCCCCGTGCTCAACGCCGGCAAGCTGCGCATTCAGGGCTTCGAGTTCGACGTGAACGTGCGCCCCGCCACGCCCGTCACCCTGTTCGCCTCGGTCGGCTACCTCGATGCCGATTACAAGGAGTTCAACGACGGCCGCCGCGCGCCTGCGTTCAGCTGCAACCCCACCGGCAACGCCATCACCTGCCGCCCGGCCTTCGCCCCGCCGCTCACCCTGCGCGTCGGCGGTGAATATCGCATTCCCGTGGGCGAGGCTTCGCTCACGCTCGGCGGCGATGCCCGCTTTGTCGACAAGCACTTCCTCTCGGTCGACAACCGCCCCGGCCTTACCGAAGACGGCTATTGGCTCGGCAACCTCTATGCCCAGGTGGACTTCGACAAGTTCTACTTGCGCGGCGCGGTGCGCAACGTAGGCAACACGCTCTACAAGACTGATGGGCAGGAATTCAGCTCGGTCGGCAACATCCAGACCGTCTATTACGGCGATCCGCGCACCTGGAACGTCACGCTGGGCGTGCGCTTCTGATCTGACCGCACCAAACGGCAGGTATCCGCCTGCCCGTTCTGCAAAAGCCCCGGCCCGCAAAGGCCGGGGCTTTCATTTTGGCAAAGCGATCCCGCTCAAGTCTTTGCTTGCATGGATTTAAATTTCCCAGACTAATCACATGACTAAATCTTCACTGTTTCTTTAATATGCCCACATTGGTGGAAACTGTACTGTTCTATGCCGGTTTTCTAGGCTCTATCGCCCCGATGGAGATACCGTTCGACTGTACCCAATGTGGCCGCTGCTGCCATGACTTGCGGCTGACTTTATCTGTCGAAGAAGCACGGGCATGGGCCACAAACGGCCATCAGGTCGATCTTCTGGCCGAAGGCTGGGCATGGACCGACTACGCGAACGAGGCTGATCCGGCCATCGCCTGGCGCAAGGCCACCACCTTTTCCGCGATGGTGGGTGACGTTCCATTCCGCATAAACCTGCGCCTCGTCGCCCGGTATGAAGGCCCCTGCCCCCACCTTCTGCCTGACATGCGCTGTGGCAATTACGAAGCCCGCCCGCGCATCTGCCGCATCTACCCGCTGGAAAGCCGCCCCTTCGAAGCGATGACCCCGGAAAAGCGCCGCTGCCCACCCGAAGCATGGGGCAAGGGCCTCCCCGTTCTCGAACGCAATGGTGAACCCGCAGAAACCGAGCCACGCGCAATCCTCAGCCAACACCGGCAGACGATGGTCGATGACGTCCCCAGAAAAGCCCAGCTCGCCGCCGCGCTAGGCTTCACCGAAGCCGCCCTCGCAGGCGAAGGCCTCGCCACCTGCGAAGCCTCCCCCACCACGCTACTGGCCGCACTCGAAATAGCCGACCAGTCAAGAACCGCCCCTCGCCCGAACTGGTCCATCGTAACCAACCGCGAAACCACCCGCGCGATGCTGGCCGATCTGGACTGTCCCGCGCGGCTGGTGGCGACGGGCTACGGGTTCCTGTCGGCCTTCGCGGATGAGCGGTAGGGCTGCGGCTTGGTCGGGATAACTGTGTAGACCTTAGGCGCTGGCGCAGTTGTGATCGTTGGACGGATTCGCGGGTCTATTAGGAAATCCGCACATGCCATGCCCACATGCGAAGCTTTGTCGAGGTCATACAGGCCGGTAATGCCGACTGATTCGGCAATATCCGCTCTTGGCTTTGCCAAGGGATCAACGGCCTCAGACTTGTCCGGCAGGGTGCGCGTTCGAAGCAGGAACGCAGTGCGCATTGCCTCAAAGGCAGCCGAAAGCTCCGGCTTAGCATTCACATCAATTTCATCGTCGATTCGGCGCGTGTATATCCGCATGGGACCAACAAAAAAGGAAAGCGGGCGCATCTCGCTAAGGCTCGGCTCGGGGACCAGCTTTCTTATGGCCGCGACGGTCGCGGGAACAAGCGCAGAAGCATAACTTGCGCTCACTTCGCGCCTACTCTCGGCGACGGCCACACACCCTCTCTCAAGTCCGACTCGCTGGATTTCCGTTCGCAAAGCCGGGTCATCATAAATCACCCGATTTAATCTACTTGAAAGCCTGCTTTCTCGAATTGCCAATTGTTGAAGTGCAGCGTCGGACACCCCCGACTGCAAAACTGGCACCTCTTCTCTTTGTACCACGGCCGGATCAAACGCCGCGGTAGACGCTTGAAGCATAGCGAGAAGGGCCAAGATCATTAGAATAGGGGTACTTCACAAGCCCCTTTGATGCAAATCACCCCCTCAACCCCCATGAAATTCCTTATACCACCGCACAAAGTTCGGCACGCCCACATCGATGCTGGTCGTCGGTTTATACCCCAGATCCCCTGAAATCGCGTCGATGTCGGCAAACGACTGGCGCACGTCGCCCGGTTGCATCGGGAGCATTTCCATCTCCGCCTTGCGGCCCAGTTCGCTCTCCAGAATGCCGATCACTTTCATCAGGTGTTCGGATTTGTGGTTGCCGATGTTGTAGAGC
>NZ_NCII01000020.1 GCF_002256775.1 Novosphingobium sp. 17-62-19
CGCGCGTCAACGGGTTCGCTCAATCCGGCTTCAATGAGGTCGCGCACAGCGCCAAACCCGACCCTCAGCGACGCGCGACCTCACAGAACCCTCCAGATTTCAGTTTCGCTGGAGATGTGATTCACATAGCCGACCTCTCCGGCGCAGATGCCAGTGCGGCGGCGCAACTGCGGCCTCATGCTGATCTTGAAATCTGCGTGCTCGTGCCCTCGGCGGAATGTCTGTACGATATGCCGGCAGCGCTTGATAGCCTGCCTGCCGAAACGTTCTTCCTACTCAATCGCTGCGACGATACCCGGCGGCTTGGACGGCACGCAGCCAGCTTTGTGCGCGAACTGCTTGGCCCCCGGTTGATCGCCACCGTCCACGCCGACGAAGCGGTGGCAGAAGCGGGTGCGATGATGCAGCCCCTTGCGCGGCATTCTCCGGCCAGCGCAGCTCTTGCCGATATTGCAGCCATTGCCGCACGGATTGCGGTGCTTGGCATCCCGGCCTTGTCCACTGAGACACCTGACAGAAGCAACGCCGCATGAACCGCCTTTACCAAAAGCTTGCGCCATGGTTTGCTATCGGTGCTGTGATCTTTGCGGCGATCGTCGTGATCGGCGTTCCGCTCGATCTGCACCAACAGTGGTTGATGGCTGGTGGCACTGTAATCGGCACGATGATCCTTTCGCGCCGTGGTTCGCGCAGGGCTGCGCTGACGCTGGGTATCCTCGCGATCCTCACGTCATCGCGCTACATGTTCTGGCGCACCACGCAGACGCTGCAGTTCAACACCCTCCCCGAATTTCTGTTCGGCAGCGGGCTATATCTGGCCGAGCTTTATGCATGGGTTCTCCTGCTGCTGGGCTTCTTACAGACAAGTTGGCCGCTTGAACGCCCGCCGGTGGAGATCGAGGGCGAGCCGCACCAGTGGCCGACCGTAGATGTCTATGTGCCGACCTACAACGAGAGCCTCGATATCGTCCGCAACACGGTCTACGCAGCGATGGACATGGATTATCCGGCGGACCGGTTCCGGGTTTACATCCTCGACGATGGCCGCCGCCCCGAATTCCGCGCCTTCGCCCGTGAGGCGGGCTGCGGCTACATCACCCGGGACAACAACCTGCACGCCAAGGCCGGCAATCTCAACGCCGCGATGAAGAAGACCGATGGCGAACTGATCGCAATTTTCGATTGTGATCACGTGCCCACGCGTTCGTTCCTGCAACTCACCCTGGGCTGGTTCCAGAAGGACACCAAGCTGGCGCTGATGCAGACGCCGCACTTCTTCTATTCGCCCGATCCGGTGCAGCGCAATCTGGCACCCGTGCGCGATATGCCCGGCGAAGGCGATCTGTTCTATAACCCCGTGCAGGACGGCAACGACCTGTGGAACGCCACATTCTTCTGCGGATCGTGCGCTGTGATCCGCCGCGAAGCGCTGATGCAGACCAACGGCTTTGCGGGCGAGACGGTGACCGAGGACGCCCACACCGCGCTCAAGCTTCAGCGCATGGGCTGGAACACCGCCTATATCTCGGCGCGCCTTTCTGCGGGGCTCGCCACCGAACGCCTCGTCGTCCACATCGGCCAGCGCATCCGCTGGGCGCGCGGGATGACGCAGATCATGCGCATCGATAACCCGCTGATGGGCAAAGGCCTGAAGTGGCAGCAACGGCTTTGCTACCTCAATGCCATGCTGCACTTCCAGTTTCCGCTGCCGCGCATCGTGTTCCTTACCAGCCCGCTGGCCTATCTGATCTTCGGTCAGAACATCATTCAGGCCTCGGCCTCGCTGATCTTCGCCTATGCCCTGCCCCACCTGTTCTGCTCGCAAGTGGCGTCGGAACGGCAGCAGGTTGGCTGGCGGCGTCCGTTCTGGGGCGAGATCTACGAGACGATCCTGGCCTTCCACCTTGTCGCGCCCACGGTCATCACGTGGTTCCAGCCACGCAAGGGCAAGTTCAACGTGACCGACAAGGGCGGATTGCTGGATCGGACCTATTTCGATTGGGCCATCGTCAAGCCGCACCTGATCACGGTAGGCCTGCTGGTGAGTGGAATGCTGCTCGCGATCGGCAAGTATCTGTTCTTCCCGCAATACTTCAACGTCCAGCTTGATACGCTGGCGCTCAACCTTGCCTGGGCAAGCTTCAGCCTTATCCTCCTGCTCGCCGCCGTATCCGTAGCGCGCGAGACGCGGCAGGCACGGCAGGAAATCCGCCTTCAGGCTCGGTTGCCGGTCACCGTCCACTTCGCGTCCGGCCACGTCGCCAAAGGTGTGACGTCAGACATCTCAATGGGCGGTGCAGCATTAGACCTACCCACTGGCGCTGCTCCGCTGGATGTGCCTGTCACGCACGTCATCCTTTCCACCGGGTCGGAAAACCTTGCGATCCGCGTAGATCAGGTGCGCCGCCGCGACGGTTTTGTCTCGGTCAAGTTCCTGCCGCTGGAAAACATCGCCACGCGCCAGCTCGTACGCGCCATCATGGGCCGGGCCGACGCTTGGCAGCGCACCGCACCGCCAGAACGCGTCGCAGGGCTACGCTCGCTTCAGGACATAATCGTGATCGACGCCATGACCGTCAAACGTGCCCTACGGCTCAACTTTGCCGAGCGCCGCGCACTGAAAGCTGAAGAGGCCGCAAACGCCAAGGCTGCTGCAGCATCTGCAGGAAAGACGACCGGCTTTGCCGCAGCGTCTCTCGCCAAGGCCGCCGGTCTGGCGCTTGCGCTGGCCACAGCGGGATACGTCATGCTGCCTGGCGCTGTTCGCGCCGCTCCAGCGGTCGCCCCGGCAGCCGCTACCACATCCGCGCCAACCACCGCCCTCAACGCCGAACGCCTCACCTTCAAGGACTTGCGCATCCGCAACGCGATCCGCCTGCAGGGCACACGCGGTGAAATAAGCATTCCGTTTGGCCTTCGTCAGGATCAGGTAGTCAGCGCGGCGTCGATCACGTTGCAGACGGCATGGTCCCCGGCCCTGCTGGGTGACAGCAGCCAGCTTGTGGTGATCGTTAACGGCGAAGTGGCGCAGATCGTGCCGCTGCGTTCGGAGAATTCGGGCGGGCAGGTGATCACCGTTCCGGTCAACCCGGCGCTGTTCCTTCCCGGCGACAATCAGCTCAACCTGCGCCTGATCGGCCACTACGCGCGCGATTGTGAAGACCCGTTCAGCAGCTTGCTTTGGGCCAATATCAGCAATACCCGCTCATGGCTCGATCTCACCACGCAGCATCTGCCGTTGCGGCCAGACCTTTCCCGCCTGCCCGCCCCGTTCTTTGACAAGGGCATCAACTCCGCGCTCAAGGTGCCCTTCGTCTTTGCGGCCCAGCCCCGCGCCGGAGAGTTGGAATCCGCCGCCCCCATCGCATCGTGGCTCGGCAGCCTCGCCAGCTATCGCGGCTTTGCGTTCAAGCCTGCGTTCGGCGAAATCCCCATGGGCAACGCGGTGGTCTTCCTCAATCGCAACGGCGCGATGCCCGAACTCGGCCTTGCCGTCACCGGCCCATCGGCGGCGGTGATCGCCAACCCACGTGACAAGACCGGTACGCTGCTCGTCATCATGGGTCGCGACAACGCCGAACTACGCCTTGCCGCCAGCGCCATCGCCACCGGCAAAGGCGTGTTCGGCGGCACGCGCATGAGCTTTGACGGCGCGCGGATCCCCACATGGCCCCGCTATGGCGCGCCACGCTGGCTTAGCACCGACCGTCCAATCCGCATCGGCGAACTGGTGGAACCTTACGCCTTGCAAGGTATGGGGCTTCCTCCCGGCCCGCTGACCGCGCGCTTTCGCGTGGCGCCCGACCTGTTTTTCTGGCCGCGCCAAGGTGGCGAGATCGACCTGCGTTACCGCTATCCGGTTGCCAACTGGCTTGATCGCGACGCCTCACGCCTCGATGTTTCGCTGAACGGCCAGTATCTCAAAACCCTGCCATTGTCGGGCAACTGGTGGACCGGCCTGTTCGGCACGAAGGGTGCCGCCAGCCACGACAGCGACCAAAGCGTCGTCCTGCCTCGCTACGCGTTGTTCGGCCAGAACGAAATCGTGTTCGATTACAACCTGATCGTGGCGAACAAGCAGAAATGCACCGGCATGTTGCCTGATAACGTGCGCGTCTCGGTCCTGCCGCAATCGGTGATCGATCTGACCGATGCTTACCACGGCATCGAAATGCCCGACCTCGCGCCATTTGCCGGCGCAGGCTACCCCTTCACCGTGCGCCCTGATCTTGCCGAAACAACGGTTATCATGTCTGGCGCGCCTTCGGCCGCATCGGTCGAGGCATTCCTTGGACTGATGGGCCGCTTTGGTGATGCCACCGGCGCGGCCGCTACCGGCGTTACCGTGACCGACCGGATCGAGCCTTCGCGCCTTGCCGATCAGGACATCCTGGTGATCGGTAATTCGTCACTGGCTGGCGCTGACCAGTTCTTTGCAAGCGCCCCTGTCCGCTATGAAGGCGGCGCGCTCAAGGTCGCACAGCGCTCCCCGTTGCAATATGTCGGCGCGCTGTTGAGCAACCGCGAAGAGGCTGACCCGGAAGACGTCGCTGCCATCGTGCAGAGCGCCCGCGCCTTCTCTGGCATCGCCAGCTTCCGCTCGCCCTATGCCAACGACCGCACCGTCGTCGCCTTGCTGGCGGATGACGTGCGCCAGTTGCCGCTGCTGGTCAATGGCATGGCCGATCCAAAGATTAATGCTCAGATTCAGGGCGATCTCTCGGTCACGTCTGGCGATGGCATGGCCAGCTATGCGGTCGGGCCGACCTATTGGGTAGGCTCACTGCCAGTCTGGATGAAGGTGGCTTACTGGTTCAGCAAGCGCCCGCTGCTAATGGCGCTGTCCACGCTGCTGCTAGCCCTCCTGCTGACCGGCCCTGCTTATCTGTTCTTCAGCCGTCAGGCCAAGGCGCGGCTTGCGACCAATGATGAGAAGGACGCCTGATATGCGCCTGATGCAAAGCTCGGTCCGGCTCGGACTCATCGCCGCGCTGTTGGCCGGAGTGGCAATTCCGTCGGTCGCGCTGGCAGAAACCCCGGCGGTCAAGGCGCTGCTGGATCAGGCAACCTACTGGCGCAGCAAGGGGCGCAACGATCTTGCCGATCAGGCGCTGCGGCGCGCCCGTGCAATTGATCCGACAGCCAAGGAAGCGGCACCCGCGCGGCCCAAGCCGGCGCCCGCTCCCGCACCAGCCCGCGCGCCCGCATCGGCACCGAAGGCGGCTGCGCCTGTCACAAAGGCCCCACCTGCCCCGCGCAAGGCCCCTGCACGTCCAGCCACCGCAACTGCCGGAACCGCCCGTGTCGCCGGATTTTCCGCGCTCGATTCCGGCGATCTTGTCACTGCTGCCACGCGCTTCGAACGCGCGCTTGCCGCCAATCGTAACGATGGCGATGCGCTTGGCGGCCTTGGCATCGTGCGTCTGCGGCAAAGCCGCTTTGCCGATTCACGCGATCTGCTCGAACGCGCCTCACGCCTTCCAGGTGCAAGCCGTTGGGCCGACGCTTTATCCTCTGCCCGCTTCTTTGGTGGGATTGAGGACGCACGCGAAGCGCTCGGCAAAGGCTACCTCGACAAGGCGCAAGCCATTGCCGAAGATACCGTGCGCCTCGGCTATGCCGATCCGCAGCCCGCGCTCGAATTGCTGGCGCAGATCTATGAAAAGCAGGGCCGCTTTGCTGATTCCGCCGACCTGTACCGTCAGGCAAGCGCTGGTGGTGGGGCTGACGAAGCCCGCCTTGCCAGCCGCGCTGCGCGTGGTCGTGCGCTAGCCGCCATGGCGCGTGGCGACGACTATGCCGCAGAACAGGAATTTCAGGGCGGATTGCTGATCGATCGCAACGATCCGTGGATCCGCTATGAATTCGCCCGCTTCATGATCGGTCGCGGACGCCGCGCCGAAGCGGAATCGCTGGTGGCCTCGCTTTCGCAATCGACCGATCCCGACGCGCTCTATGCCGCCGCGCTGATCAACAAGGATCTCGGCAACCTGCTCGCCGCCTCTGCCCTAGTAGAACGCGTGCCCGAAAGCCGCCGCAGCCCCGCGATGCGCAACTTTGCCCTCTCGATCAAGATCGAGGCGGCGATCTCCCGCGCCAAGGCTCTTGCCGAAACCGGGCAGAAAGCCGGGGCTGTATCGGCCCTGCGCCAAATCGCCAGCCAGCCCTCGCTACCAGCCGCTCGCCGCGCCGAAGTGGCGAGTGCGCTCTATGAACTGGGCAACGAAGCAACCGCCGCAAGTCTCGCCCAATCCGCTCTTGATGGGGACATTACGGATCTGGGCGGATACGACGCATTGGTGCGCGTTCTGGCAGCTACCGGGCGCGATGACCTTGCCCGCGCTGCACTGCAAAAGGCATCCGCGCTCGGTGGCTCCTCGCCCGATGCCCAGCGTGAAGTCGGGCGCATGTCGGCGGGCCTTGCCATTGCGCAGGCAGACCGGATGCGTCTTGCCGGCCAGTTCGCCCCTGCATTCGATCTCCTCCAAGGCGCTTGGAACGCTGCGCCTGAAAATGCCGAAGTGCTATCTGCCCTCGCCCGCCTTTACCAAAGTGGCGGAATGCCCGCCCGTGCCGCGCAATCCTATCAACTCGTGCTGGTCCGCGAAGCGCGCAACCGCGAAGCCCTGCTCGGCCTTGCCCAATCGGCACAGGCAGCCGGTGACCGCGATCTGTCAAAGCAGGCTGCCGACCGCGCCTTGACCGCCTATCCAAACGATTATCAGGTCCTCCTCACGCTAGCCCGTGTGGCGCAGGATCGGGGCGACAAGGGCACTGCGCTGCGCCTGCTGAAGGAAGCGCGGGAACTCTACGCCCGCCAGAATGGTGGCACGACAGACATTGCGCCCGGCGCCAATCCCTTTGCCGCCATGCCCGGAACGGCTGACAGCAACCCCTTCCGCGCACAAGTCTATGCCGCCCCCGCTCCCGCAGCGGTCAATCCCTTCGCACTGGGGAATGGCACTCGCCTGCCTTCGGCCCCGGCCAGCGGCGGTTTCACCAGCCCTGCCTACACCCCGCAAGCCTATGCATCAGCCATGCCTGCTGCCCCGGTCCCATCCGTTGCCATGCAAGCGCCCTCTGGCTGGGGTGGCGTTCCCGCAGGCTCGTTCGGAATGCCCGCGCCCACGGCACCAGCGCCGGAAATGGCCTACGGCTCTGCCATCCCGACCGGCCCGGTCGATCCCGTCCTTGCCTCCATCGCATCTGACATAGAAACGCTGAGCGAGGATTCCCGCCCCAGAGCCGATCTCCAGACCGGCTACCGCAGCCGCAAGGGCGAGACCGGCCTCAGCGCACTGAGCGAACTCAAAGGCACCGCCGAATTTTCGACAGGCCTTGCCGGCGGTCGCGTTCGCGCCCGTGCCGAAGCGGTTGTGATCGATTCCGGCCGCCCCACCGGCTCTGGCCTCTCGCGCTTCGGCCAGAACGCCACGATCGAAGCTCAGGCCATCGTCGATGAAGAACGCGCTGTGCTGGAGCCAGCACAGACGCAGCAGGCCTCAGGCGTGGCTTTCACACTCGGCTACGCCGATAGCACCGTACAGGTCGAAGGCGGCACCACGCCGCTTGGCATGGGCGAAACCAAGGCCACGTTCCGCGCCGCCATCACCCCGGAACTTTCTCCCGGCGTTCAGGCCAAAGCGTGGGTCGAACGCAAGCCAGTCACCGATTCCATCGTCTCCTACGCCGGAACGCGCGATCCGGTGACGGGCGAACGCTGGGGGCAAGTCATGCGCACCGGCGGCGGCGGCGGCTTTTCCTATGATCGCAACGGCAGCGGCGTTTATGGCGAAGCGGCCTACAACCAATATCGCGGCACCAGTGTGCGCAACAATCGCGGGATTGAGGCCAACGTTGGCGGCTATCTGCGCCTAATCAAAGGCGAACGCTCGCAACTGACGGGCGGGATCAACGCCAATTATCAGACCTACGACAACAACCAGAACTACTTCACATACGGCCACGGCGGCTATTTCAGCCCGCAAAGCTTCCTCTCCATCGGCTTCCCGATCAACTACACGCTGGAAAGCGAAACGCTGGATATCAAGGCCAACCTGACGCCCGGCTTCCAGAGCTTCAGCCAGGACGAAAGCGCGCTTTACCCAACCGATCCGGCGCTGCAGGCCAATCTTGATGCGCTGAAGGATCTCAACACTGATGTAAGGGCGCGGTACGACAGCCTGAGCCGCACCGGATTTGCCATCTCGGCAGGTGGTGAGGTTTATTACAAGGTTTCGCCCAATACGCAGGTAGGTGGCAACGTTTCGTTCACAAGCTTCGGACAATACGAGGAATTCCGCTCGCTGATAGGAATTCGGCAAGCCATTGGAGGAACCCGGTGATCCAGATGCCCCTGCGCGAAGCCTTTGGCAGCACCCGCTCGCCCGGCGTTCCGCTGATCCTATCCGAAGTGGTTGCAGAACTGTCAGACGCAGCTTCGGCGCAGCAGATTGCAGGCTTCGGCTTTGCGCTGGGGCAGCGTCTGGCGGCACGTTTGCGGGTAGATCAGGTCACGGACCTAAACGACCTTGAGATGCACCTAAACCGCCTCTGGAGCGATCTGGGCCTTGGTGAATGCCGCCTGCGCGCCGAAGAAATGGCGCTGGTCGTTGAACATGATCCGGGCCTCATGCGCCCGGACGTGCTTTCTCCATCGGCTCGTCCCCTTCTTCTGGAAATGCTGCGCGGTGCCTGCGATGCCTGCTTCCGCGCCCTCGGCAGCGCGCCGGGCGTTCAGACTTCTGCGGCGTGGCATGAACGGACCATCGAACTGCGTCATGGCCTTTGATTCCCTGCGCTTTGATCGGCGCGAATTCGTTCTTGGCGGCATGGCCGTGCTGACCGCTGCCTGTGCCAAGGTTCCCAATGGCAACGCCAAACCGCGCAAAGGCTTCTGGGCCGAATTCCGCGACCGCTTCATAACGCCGGTCGGGCGCGTGATCGACAATGGCAATGGCAACATCAGCCACAGCGAAGGCCAAGGCTATGGCATGTTGCTGGCCTGCCTGAACAATGACCGCGAAACCTTTGATTCGCTTGCCAGATGGACATTTGAGACATTGGCACGTGACGACATGGCACTCCACGCATGGAAGTATGATCCGCGCGAAACCGTCGCCGTGGCCGACCGCAACAATGCAACCGATGGTGACATCCTGATTGCATGGGCGCTCGCCCGCGCAGCCAAGCAGTGGAATAACTCCGCCTATGCCCGGCGCTCAGCGGAAATCCGCAGCGCGATCCGCACGCGTCTGGTGGTGGAGCGGGCGGGCCATCTGGTGCTGCTACCGGGTCTGGAGGGCTTTGCCGATGCGCGCCGCACGGTTATCAACCCGTCCTATTACATCTGGTCCGCGCTTGATGCGTTCGCCGCGTTGGATGGGGATGCCGTCTGGGCGCCGGTGATTGATGATGGCGTAAAGCTGCTAACAGCAGCGCGATTTGGCCCGCTGGCACTACCGGTGGATTGGTTCGAACTGGCAGCAGATGGCAAGCTCTCCCCCGCCACTGACAAGCCCGCACGCTTCGGCTTCGACGCGATCCGCGTTCCGCTTTACGCCAGCGCAGGCCGCCGCATGGCGGTGGCCGAAACGGTCGTGACTTGGTGGCGCGGTCTCTTGGCAAGCGGGGCGCAGGTGCCAGCATGGATCGATGTGCAATCGGGCGAGAACGCTCCCTACGCACTTTCGGCAGGTGGAATGGCCGTGCTCGCACGCACGCTGGGAACCACACAGCCCGATGCGCTGGCGCAGGACTACTATTCGGCCATCCTGCAACTGCTCAGCCGCAGCCTTGACTGAGGCAACTGGAAAGCTCTCGTATCCGCCTGCCGCCGAATTACATGACAAGGCGCTTTGGCTTCCGTCATCTGGCGGTCGCTTGAATGCCCAACAAAGGAGTCGAGCGGACGGCTTTGCCCACCTAAGGTTCAGGTGAAGCAGAGGAGATTTTCAATGCAGCCAGGCCTGTTCCCCCACCGCATCACACTCGCCGCCTTCGCTCTGGCCGCAGTTGCGTTGCCGGCCACCGCATCGGCGCAAGTGGTCAAAGTGCAGTCCAACCCAAACGCGCTGCTGCTTGATTCGGCTGAGGTGAAGGCCGGAACGGACATGATTTTCCTGTCGGGGCAGCTTGCCTCGCCGATTGATCCCACCAAGCCCGGCACCACTCTGGCAGACTATGGCGATACCAAGACGCAGACGATCAGCGTGCTGACGAAGATCAAGTCACTGCTCGAAGCGCGCGGCTATACAATGGCTGATGTAATCAAGTTGACGCTGTTTGTTGCGGCAGATCCGGCGCTGGGCAAAATGGACTTTGCAGGTGCCAACGATGGCTTCAAGATGTTTTTCAAGACGCCTGAGAACCCGACAACCGTTGCCCGCTCAACCTTTCAGGTCGGTGCGCTTGTCGCGCCGCAGTTCCTGATCGAGATTGAAGCGATTGCCGCGAAGAAGCGCTGACCGAAAGCTGGATCAGACCTCTGCCCATTGACGCAGCAGGTTGTGGTAAACTCCGGTCAAGCGAACAATCCCCGGATCGCCCTGCCCTACTTGCTGCCCAAGGGCCTGAATCGCCTGATCCAGCTCAAACAGATTTGCGCGCGCCGCGTCATCGCGCACCATCGACTGAATCCACAGGAAGCTGGCAACCCGCCGTCCCCGCGTAACAGGTTGGACCATGTGCAGCGATGACGAGGGGTAAAACACCGCATCCCCTGCTGCGAGTTTGACCGTCTGCGCACCGAAGCGTGTTTCGATAGTCAGTTCGCCACCGTCATAAGCTTCCGGGTCTTCCAGAAACACCGTCATCGACAGATCACAACGCACGCGCCAGTCAGTGCCTGCGCGCAGACGCATGGCGTTATCGACATGGAGGCCATAAGTCTGCCCTCCCGCATAACTGTTGAACATGGGCGGATAAATGCGGTTCGGCAGCGCGGCAGCGATGAACAGCGGATTGGCTGACAGCGCGGCAAGGATCATGCGGCCACCTTCGCGCGCCGCGTCGCTGTCCTCAGGCAATTGCAGGTTCTGCTTTACCAGCCGGGCTTGATGACCGGAAGTGGCATTGCCATCCTCCCACTCCGCCGCATCGATCAGCGAGCGCAGGGACGAAACCGTTTCTGGCCCCAAAAGAGCGGGAATGGGCAACAGCATGGCGGTGCCTCAGGCTGACTTCAGCACGAACGGAATTTCGACCACGCCGCGCACTTTCACCGGCGCGCCGTTGCGCGATGTAGGCTGCCAGCGCCAGCGTCGTACCGCCGACAGGGCGGCATCGTCGAGCCGCGCAAAGCCGCTGCTCTTTGCCACCGAGATCGCTTCCACCGCACCGTCAATCCCCAGGATCAACAGCAGTTCCACCGTGCCCTGCTCCTTGCGGCGGCGGCATTCAACCGGATAGCGCGGCGGGCTTCCCGCAACCATGCGCGCACCCAGCGAATCCGAACTGACGATTGAAGGCGGCGCGGGCGGCACAGGAGGAGCCGGAGGCGCAGGCGGTGCGGTAATCGCCGCCGTCTGCATCAGTGCCGGAGCATCAGCCACCGCCAACACCAGTGGCTGCGTCACCGGGGTGGCCAACTGGATCGGCGGCGGAATGATCTTGGTTTCAAGCTTGCGCTGCTGCGGCTTTTCCGGCTGAGCCGCAGGTGGTGGGGGCGCAGGCGGCGTCAGATTGACCGCAACCAGTCGCTCTTCCTTTTGCACGCTTGCCTGATAGCCGAGACCCAAGAGGACCGGCAGCGCCGCGAGGTGAACGCCAACCGCCAGAGCCATGCCTGAGAAGCTGGACTTGCGCCCTTCGCCATAGCGGCCACCCGATGGCACATAGGCGGCTGCGGGCGTGACAACGCACTCCTGATCGGCGGGCGACCCGTCAAGCCAATCGGCCGCAACGAAGGTTTCGCGTTCCAGAAACATGTCCGCACTCCAACTGCGAATCAGTGGCAAAAGCAAGAGCTATTTGCAACGCATTCGCATTATAGGGAATTGACACCGGTCAAAACAAGCCAGTGATTGCACGAAGGGCCGTCCTGCGGATGCAGAACGGCCCTTCGCTCAGTTCTGCCCCCCGGATCAGAAGCTGTAGTTCAGGCTCAACACCGCCGAACGCGTTGGCGCAGGCTGCGCCCAACTGTTGTTGACGTTGTTCCGAACGGTCGTGACATACTTCTCGTTGGTGAAGTTCTGCACGTTGACCTGCGCCATCAGACGATCCGTGATCGGATACGATGCCATCAGACGGTGGATCGTGTAGCTGGGGACGTAATACGGAACATAGGTTCCATCCGTCACCTGTGCAGCAGAAGGCGAATTCAACAGGAACTTGCCCTGATATGTGATGCCATAACCCAATTCCAGACCAAAGCCGAAGCGATAGGTGGTGAACAGGCTGCCCGAATGTTCAGGCGTATTTGTTAGTTGCGTGCCACCCGTTGGATCAAGCGCGCCCGCTGCCAGTGCAAGGTCCGAAACGCCCTGCAGGATCTTGGCATCAAGGTACATGTAGTTGGCCGAAATCGTCCAGTTCTCGGTGATATTGCCCGATGCGCCGAACGAAATGCCCTGCACGCGCTGCTTGCCGTCCAGCCGCTGTTCGGGGATCGTGGGATCGCCCGACGGCACGCGGATGCTGTCACGGTCGTTGCGGAACCACGCAAGGTTTACCAGCAACTTCTTGTCGAACAGGTCAGCCTTAGCGCCCACTTCATAGTTCTTCGTCGTCTCAGGGGCGAGATTGCAGGATGCTGCGGCGCACGAGCCATCGACCGCCGTCTGCGACGGATTCTTCGACGTGCCCGTGGCAATATAGACGCTGGTGTCCAGCGTCGGTTTGAAAATCGCGCCGATGCGGTAGGAGAACAGATTGTTGTTGTTCTCGAACGGCCCAGTCGTGCCGCTGACCTGCCCCAGCGTGGCTCCAGTCGTGGCATAGGAAACCGTCCGGTTTGATCCGCGCACGTTTTCATACCGCACGCCGCCGTTCAGCTCGAACATCTCGCCGAACTTCATCGTATCAAAGGCATAGCCCGAAATCGCCCGGCGCTTGCCCCGATTGACGCTGCCCAGAATGAAGTTGACCGGCCCCGTGTAGACATTGCTGCCATAGGTAAAGCCAGCAGGCCCCTGCACCACTTCACCGGGGTTTGAAATGCTGACTAGCGGGAACGCGGGTGTCGTGCCATCGGCATTGCGCGGGAGGTTACCCTGCGTCTGGTCAAAATCTTCCCACAGCGCCGAACCACCGATCACCAGCGAATGCTCGATCCCTGCGGTCGAAAATGTCGCCGTGAGATCAAGCTGATCGTAGAACGTGCTGTTGTTGATAAAGCGCTGATTGCCGCGCCCTCCGGTGGGCATGTAAAATCCTGCCGGAACCGTCGCAAGACAGGCCGCCTCTACCGGGGGCACGGCAACAGTACCCGGCTGCCGACCGGTTGAAGCAAGACAGAACGAGCCTGTGGGCTGGCTGGTGACGGTATCCTGCGCGATGTGTTCATAGCGCGTAAGGTTGCGAACGCTAACGCCTTCGCCCAGTTCGTGGCTGAAGATCGCCTGCACTGCGTTGGTCTTCGAATTCTGCTTGTCGAGGTTGGCAAAGCCATAATAGCCCGCGCGATCGAAGTCAGAAAGGAACCCGCCAAGGTTCGCATAATAGCGAAGCCCGTACTGCGGCATCCCCTTATCATCGATATGTTCGTACTGCAGGGTCAGGTTGGTCGGGCTATCGACGCCGATCGTGACCGAAGGCGCAACACCCCATCGCTTATAGAATTCCACATCACGGCCGGGCACGTCATTCTCGTGATAGACGGCGTTCAGACGCACCGCGATCAGATCAGACACGCGCTTGTTGATGTCCACCGTGCCGCGATAGTAGTTGTCGGTGCCAACCCCTGCATTGATTACAGTCTGGTCGTTGGCCAGTGGCTTCTTCGTCACCAGGTTGATGTTACCCGCAACCGAACCGCCGCCATTGAACACCGAGTTCGCTCCATTGGCGACTTCGATCTGTTCGATGTTGTAGGTTTCGTTGCGGTTCTGGAAAGCACCGCTGCGCACGCCATCGATGGTCACATCGTTCTTCGCGTCCTGCCCGCGCAGGATGATGCGGTCGCCATAGCCGAAGCCCCCCTCACCCGCGCCAAATGTGATGCCCGGCACCGTCTGCAACACATCGCGCAGCGTGAGCAGGTTCTGCTGCTGGATCGACTTTGATGAAATGACGGTGATGGTCTGGGGAGTATCGAGCAAAGGCGCAGTATACTTGGGCGATGCCGCGCGCTCCACCTTGACCTGCGGCTCTTCGATCACGGTGTCTGTCACCGTCATGCCACCAAGGCGCTGATTGCCTTCAGCCTCCTGCGCGTGGGCCGGGCCGGTGAACGCCATGGCGCCTACGCAGCTCAGCGCCAGAAACGATGGAATGGTCTTGGAATCGGACATGCATTACCCCTGCAATCGCAACAAAATGTTTCGCGGTGCCCCATTCGCTATTGCGAGTCACTCGCATTGTCAATGAGGGTTGTTTGCCTCCTCAAACTTCTCTGAACAGTTAAAACACTGGAATCGCCGAGGAACAGTCACAGAGTTTGCCGATTCCGATGTGTGTGGTGTTGCTACAACGTTGCGATTTCCGCTCTTGCATATCGTTCGCAATAGTCGGATAGGCAAACTGGATTGTGCGCAGACTCATGACTGCGGGAGATATTTCTTGGAAGTAGTTGAACACCGGAAGGCCGTTGGCGGCACGCAGGATGCGGCACACACCCGCAGCACAGACGGCAATGTCGCGCGTACAAATGTCGCCCAGATGAAGCAGAGCAGGCCGCGCAAATCATCACGGCAATTCTGGATGAAGCAACTGCACACATGGCACTGGGTCAGTGCTGCTGTCTCGCTGGTTGCGATGTTTCTGTTTTCCATCACCGGGTTCACGCTGAACCACGCCGCATCGATCGGAGCAGAACCGACGGTTGAAACCGCGCAGGCGCAATTGCCTGCTCCCGCGCTTGCCGTTCTTGCCAAAGGGCCGGCAGTTGCGGAATTGACAGATGCCCAGCCCCTGCCCGCGACCGTGGCTGCCGATGTTCAGCGCCTTGTCGGCGTCAACGCGCGGGGCGTTGCGGCCGAATGGTCAGACGCAGAAGTCTATGTTGCCGTACCCGGCCCCGGTCGCGATGCATGGGTCAGCATTGATCGTGCGACAGGCGCGATGGAAGCTGAACGCACCAATCGCGGATTTATCTCTTTCATCAACGATCTGCACAAGGGCCGCAATACCGGCACCGCATGGTTCTGGCTGATCGATGCGCTGGCGGTGGCCTGCGTGATCTTCACCATCACCGGCTTTCTGCTGCTGCAGCTTCACGCAAAGCATCGCCCCTCCACCTGGCCGCTCGTCGGGCTGGGTACGGCAGTGCCGCTCATCATCATTCTGCTGTTCATGCACAACTGACCTTTTTCGAAGAACGGAACCTCGACCGATGAAGAAAAGCCTAGTTCTTGCTGCCGGAATAATCGCCGCCCCGGTTTCCACTGCCGCGTCTGCCGGAACCATCACCATCACGATTCCGCGCATCAATGCCTCGGAATATCATGTGCCCTATGTGGCCGCATGGATCGAACCCGTCGGCGGCGGGCAGGCGCGAACGCTGGCAGTGTGGTACGATGTGGACAAAGTTGGCAATGAACCGGGCACCAAGTGGCTGGCGGACCTGCGCACGTGGTGGCGCAAGGGAGGCCGCAGCCTGAAGCTGCCCGCCAACGGCGTCAGCGGCGCAACCCGTGCGCCGGGCGCGCACCGGATCACCATCCCCACCAACGTCAAGGCCGGAGCCTATACACTCCACGTCGAAGCCGCACGTGAAGACGGCGGGCGCGAACTGGTTTCCGTACCGCTGACCATTCCTGCCGCCAATGGCCGCGCAAGCGGCAAGACCGAACTGGGTGCGATCACCATTTCCGCCCGCTGAATTCCAAGCTGAAAGGTTCCTCGTATGACCGCAAAGTATCTTCTGCTCGCAGCCGCCGCGTTTGGCATTGCAGCACCCGCCAGCGCACACAACGCTTGGCTTCTGCCCTCGATCACTGTGCTGTCTGACACTGTCCAGAGCGTGACCGTGGATGCCGGGACGTCTACAGCACCGTTTGAGCCCAACCACAACGCTATGGGCATTGACGGGATCAAGGTCTGGGCACCCGATGGCTCGATGGGCAAAGTCGAAAACGCATCGCGCGGGCGCTATCGCTCCACCTTCGATGTGAAGATCGACAAGCCGGGCACGTGGCGCATCGGCATGGAAAACAATGGAATTGGCGGCACGTTCAAAGTGAATGGTGAGCCATGGATGGTCGGCCGCCGCCGGGGGCCTGCGCCCGCTCCGGGTGGGGCCGCTCGTGCGATGGCAACGCCACCTGCCCCTTCTGCTGCGCCAGCAGCGGGTGCGCCCAATGGTCCACAGGGCGGACGCCCCCGCATCGACCCCAGCCACATCGTCGCCACCATTGACGAAATCCCCGCAGGCGCAACCGACCTCGTCCTGACCGAAACGACTGGCCGCAACGAATTCTTCGTCACGGCGGGCGAGCCCAGCGATACCCTGTTCAAGCCCACCGGCAAGGGTCTGGAATTCGTTCCCGTCACGCTGCCGACCGATCTTGTCTCCAACGAACCCGGCCAGTTCCGCTTCCTCGTCGATGGTAAACCCGCCGCTGATCTTGAAGTGGAAGTAGTCCCCGGTGGCCGCCGCTTCCGCGAGGCCGATCAGGCGCAGAAGCTGAAAACCGATGCCGAAGGCCTGCTCACCGTCAAATGGCCGGTTGCCGGGTTCTACTGGATCAACGCCAGCCATACCGATGACAAACCGTCCAACCCCAAGGCAGCCAAGCGCCGCATGAGCTATACCGCAACGCTGGAAGTGCTTGCCCCGTGATGGACACAGCCCCGGCGCCGCGCATTGCGGTGCCGGCCGAGATTGATGCTGCGGCGCTGCGGGGACTTGATCCCGCAGCGCCGGTTTGCACGCTCGTTGGCAAGACGATGGGCACGACATGGCAAGTGCAGGCCGCCTTGTCACACCGACTAAGGCTTGATTCAGATGACCTGAAGGCGAAAATTCAGGCGCGTCTGGACGCTGTCGTTGGTCAGATGAGCCACTGGGACTCCCGGTCAGAGCTTTGCCGGTTTAACTGCGCCGAGGCTGGCTCCGCCGTCGAACTTCCGCCCGATTTCGCCAAAGTCATGGCCTGCGCCATGAACGTTGCGCGCGAAAGTGACGGAGCATTCGATCCAGCGCAGGGGCGCCTGACCAACCTATGGGGCCTCGGTCCCAACCCCGCCCTCGCAGAACCTGAAGCCACCGCCATTGCAGAGGTGCTGCATGTGTCAGGCTGGCGCAAGCTGGCCTTCGATCCCGCCACCGCAGCGCTCCACCAGCCCGGCGGTCTCTGGCTCGATCTATCCGGCATCGCCAAAGGCTACGCCGTGGACGCCGTCGCAGATCTGCTCGGCACATACGGCATAGGCGATGCACTTGTGGAGATCGGCGGCGAATGCACCGGTCGCGGGATGCGGCCTGATGGAGACCCGTGGTGGGTCGATCTGGAAAACCCTCCCGGCCTTGCCCTGCCGCCACTGCGCGTGGCGCTGCACCAGCTTTCGATCGCCACCTCGGGCGACTATCTACGCGGCGCGCATACGCTCGATCCGCGCACTGGTTGGCCCGCCATCCACGGCACCACGGCGGTCAGCGTGCTGCATCGCCACTGCATGGAGGCCGATGCCTGGGCTACCGCGCTCAGCGTGGTCAAACTCCCCGATGCGCAGGCGCTGGCCATCCGTCATGATCTGGCCGCGCGCATTGTCTTGCGCTCTGGCGCAGAGTGGCTCAGCCCGGCACTGCGAGCCATGCTGTGACAGCCCCGCTCAAGCAAATCCCCGCGCAAATCGCCGCGCTGGCTGATTACGAGGCATTTGCGAAGGATCGCCTAGACCCCGGCGCATGGGCCTATATCAATGGCGGCACGGGCGATGGATGGACCCTGCGCGAGAACGTCGCCGCCTTCGCCCGCCTGCCCGTGCGCACCCGCGTGCTGCGTTCAATGCAAGGTGCCTCAACCGCGCTCAACCTGTTCGGCTGCACGATGGATGCCCCCATCCTGATCGCGCCGATGGCCTTCCACGGCCTGTGCCATCCCGATGGCGAAGCCGCCACTGCGCTGGCTGCCGGAGCCACCGGGACAACCCTCATCGTCAGCACGCAGGCAGGCCAACCCATCGAACAGATCGCGCAAGGCACGCCCGGCCCGCTGTGGTTCCAGCTCTATATCCAGCCCGACCGCGCCTTCACCGAACGCCTCGTCGCCCGCGCCGAGGCTGCGGGCTATCGCGCGCTGGTGCTCACCGTCGATGCCCCGGTAAACGGCGTGCGCAATGCCGAGGCGCGCGCGGGCTTTACCCTGCCCCCGCATATCCGCGCCGTGAACCTTGAAGGCATGAACCACCCTGCCCCCGGCCCGGAGGGCGCATTGCTGTTCGGCACGCCGCTGCTGGAAAGCGTGCCGGTGTGGGAGGACATTGCATGGCTGCGCACCCTCACCAAACTGCCGATCCTGCTCAAAGGCATCGTCGACCCCGAAGACGCCCGCCGCGCGCTCAATTGCGGGGTCGATGGCCTGATCGTGTCGAACCACGGCGGACGCACGCTTGATGGCGTGCCTGCCGCGATAGACCTGCTCCCCGCCATTTCCGAAGCCGTCGGCGGACAAGTGCCGCTGCTGATGGACGGTGGCGTGCGGCGCGGCACCGATGTGCTGCGCGCGCTGGCCTTGGGTGCAAAAGCCGTGCTGGTCGGCCGCCCGATTCTCCACGCCCTCGCCACCGCCGGCGCGCTCGGCGTTGCTCATGCACTGCGCGTGTTGCGCGCTGAATTTGAGCTGGCGATGGCACTCACCGGATGCCGGACGCTGGCTGAAATCGACAGTGATTGTCTTTATCAATTCGTGCGTGACAATCCCGGCGACCGCCGCTAACCGCCGCGCGGCATGACGTCGCTTCGCGCCTTTCTCTGCAACAACCGCAATCTGGCCTTGCTGGTGGTCCTGATTGCGCTATGCATGAAGATCGTGGTGCCCACCGGTTTCATGATCAGCCCTACCGCCAAAGTGTTCACCGTGCAGATCTGCGACGATCAGATCGGCAACCACGCGGTCCGGCAGATTGCGATTCCGATGAAGTCCGGCCTGATCGATGCCGGAGCCAAGCAGGCAGGCAAAAGCGCCAGCGGGGAATGCCCCTTCGCTGGACATTCGATGACCGCGCTTGGCGGCATCGATCCGGTGCTGCTGGTGCTGGCGCTGGCCTTCATCCTAGCGCTGGGCTTTGCGCCCGCCACCACCCCGCGCGCAGCCCGCATTGCCTTCCTGCGCCCGCCCTTGCGCGGCCCACCGGCGCTGGCCTGACAGGCTGAACGGTGACGCGGGCCGCATCTGGCCCGCCGTCAAGGCTCGCGCTGCACCACTGCGCGCACCCTCCGCACAGCCTCTTTGCATCGAACCCTTGTTCCGATCCGCAATCAGGATTGCCCAGAATGTCGAACTCCACTTTCCGCCCGGCCCTCATGGCCGGTGCCGCCACGCTTTGCCTCGTTTCCGCCGCCTCCCACGCCCAAGGCATTGGCCAGCAGCAGGACGTCATCATCGTCACCGCCTCGCGCACCGGCACGCTCACCGCCCCCACTACCGGCGAAGCCCGCGCCGCGCTCGAACGCATCCCCGGTGCCATCGGCTTTGTCGAAGACAGCAGCTTTGCCGACGATTTCACCCAAAGCATCGGCGATGCCCTCGCGCTCACGCCCGGCGTCTTTGCCGATATCAGCGCCCAGCGCGAAAGCCGCATTTCGGTGCGTGGATCGGGCCTCAATTCCGGGTTCGAACGGCGTGGCCTCACCGTGCTGCGCGATGGCGTGCCGATCAGCCGGGCCAGCGGCAGCACCGAATTTCAGGAAGTCGATCCGCTGACGATCCGCTATCTTGAAGTTTACAAGGGCGCAAATGGCCTGCGCTTTGGTGCGGCCTCGCTCGGCGGCGCGGTCAATGTCGTCAGCCCCACCGGACGCACAGCCAACGCTCCGTTCACTGCCCGCATCGAAGGCGGCAGTTTTGAAACCCTGCGCGGCAACCTCTCGGTCTCAGGCGCGGGCGATGTGGTGGACTACTTCGTTGGCGTGACCGGCCTGACCAGCGACGGCTACCGCGAACACAGCTCTGTCAAAAGCGTCTACGCCCACGGCAACCTTGGCATCAAACTATCGCCAGACATCGAAACCCGCTTCTACTTCACTGGCCTGAGCGACAATTTCGAACTCGCCGGATCGCTGCGCCTTGCCGATGCACTGGCCAATCCGCGCGCGGCAGGACGCCGCGTCACCGTTGGCCCCTTCTTCCCCGGCGGCCCGGTGACAACGCTTGACCCCGGCCCGGTCGCAGATGACTGGGACCGAAATCTTGACGTTTTGCGCCTCTCGAACGTCACCGCCTTCACCCTCGGCCAGTCCAAGCTGGAACTGGGTGGCTGGTACGCCCGCCGTGTGCTCGATCACGCGATCACCCGCTTTGCCGGGATCATCGCCCAGACCGAGGACGAAGTCGGCGGCTCGCTGCGCCTGTCTGGCACTGTGCCGATGGGCACAGGCGATGCGCGCTGGACCGTAGGCGGCTGGCACGCCTTTTCCACCAACAACGCCAGCACTTTTGCCAACGTGGCGGGCGAACGCGGAGCCTTGCGCACGCGTTCGGATCAGGATTCCAGCACTACCACCGGCTTTGCCGAACTGGATGTTCCGCTCACCGGATGGCTCAATGCTGTGGGCAGCGGGCAATATTCGCGCGTGGTCCGCGATGTCGAAGGGCAAGTCGCCACGGTCAGCGGGCGCGGCGAATATGATCAGTTCAACCCGCGCTTCGGCCTTGTCGCCAGCATCGGGCAGAACGCACAGGTCTTCGGCAATGTCAGCCGCAGCTTTGAACCGCCAACACTGTCAGACCTGACCTCGGGCGGCGCAACGCCGTTCGCCCCGCTCGATCCGCAGCGCGCCACCACGTTCGAAATCGGCACACGCGGCCAGCAAGGCGCGCTGTCGTGGGACGTGGCGTTCTATCGCGCTGAAATCGAAAACGAATTCATCGACAACGCGATCAACAACGGCGCAACCACCGTCACCGTCAATGCCAACCGCACGGTCCATCAAGGCATTGAGGCCGGGCTGGACCTGTTCGTGGCCAAGGACACGCTGCAGGCGCGCGGCGAGCAATTGCGGCTGAGCCTTGCCTACACCCTCAACGACTTTCGCTTCGACAACGATGCGCTGTTCGGTGACAACGCGCTGGCCGGCGTACCCCGCCACGTGCTGAACGCCGAGGCCCGGTTTGACCGCAAGGACAAGTTCTATGTCTCGGCCAATCTGCGCTGGGTGCCGCAAGGCTCGTGGGCAGACTATGCTAACACTGAACGGCCCGATGGCTACGAATGGGTCGGGCTGACCGCCGGGGTCTATCTTATGGATGGGCTGAAGCTCTTCGCCTCGGTCGAGAACCTGTTCGACGTTGTCCACATTTCCAACGTCTCCACCGTCACTAACCAATCGCGTGAGCGTGCGGCGATCTACACTCCGGGTCAGGGCCGCGCCATCTATGGCGGCCTGAGCTTCGGCTTTTAACGGGAGCGGGCAGCATGAGCACCAAGGCAAAAATGGGCCGCTGGTCCTTTTCCAAGCACCAGTGGCTGGCCATGATCGGCGGCATCTCGCTGCTGATCTGGGGCATTTCCGGCCTCACCCACGTGTGGCTCGCGCTTTACGGGCCGCAACAGGCGGTGTTCATGCCGCCCACCCAACCGGTTGATCTGGCGGGTTCGAAACCGGTGGCGCAAACCCTTGCCGCCGCCGGGATCACCCGCCCCATCGCCGTGCGCACCGTGCCTTCGGCGCAAGGTACGCTCTATCAGGCAACCGTCGATCCGCTGGCCGAGCGCCGCTATTTCAATCCCGCAACCGGGGCCGAAGTGGCAGGGCAGGACCGGCAGCAAGCCGAATATCTCGCCCGACATTACCTCGCTGAAATGCGCCCGGTCAGCGGCATCGAATTGCAAACCGCGTTCGATGGCGATTACCCGTGGGTCAACCGCCTGCTGCCGGTGTGGAAAGTTCGCTTTGCCGGGGATGACAGCGTGATCGCCTATGTCCACACCGAAACCAGCAGTCTGGCCGCCGTCAGCACCAACACAAAGGCCGTGCAGCAGCGCGTCTTCCGCTGGCTGCACACGTGGGACTGGTTTCCGCAGCAGGCCGAATGGCTCCGCGTGGCCATCGTCGGTCTGATGGTCGCCAGTCTTGCCGCGCTGGCGGTGACCGGCATCATGATGCTCGTGGCTATCCGACGCAAAAAGCGCCTGCCCGGTGCACGCGGATGGCACCGCATTTCGGGCTATGTCCTCGCGCTGCCGCTGCTGATGTTCTCGCTCAGCGGGATCTACCACCTCGTGCAGTTCTCGCTTGAACCGCCCGTCAGCCAGTTGCGCATGGGCCGCCCGCTCGATCTTTCCGCCGGACGCTATCCGGTGGAGCAGGACTGGGCCGTGCTGGCCGGTGGCCAGTCCGTCCGCGCGCTCTCGCTGATTGAAGGTCCACAAGGCCAGCCACTCTATCGCCTCGATCTCGCCGCTGCACCGATGGCAGGCGGCGGAGAACACGATCACCACGCCCACCACGCGCCCAAAACCCCCGACGCCATCCGAAAGGCCCGCTTTGATGGACTCCAGCCCGGCGGCGCATCGGTCTATGTCGACGTAACCACAGGAAAGGCCCTGCCACTGGCCGACCGCGAACTGGCACTGGTCATCGCCAAGCGCTTTGCCGGGAGCGATGCTCCGGTGACCGGCACCAGCCTTATCACCCGCTTCGGCACCGCCTACGATTTCCGCAACAAGCGCCTGCCGGTGTGGAAAGTGGACTTTGGCGCGCCAGTCAACGCCAGCCTGTTCGTCGACACCGCCACCGGCGTGCTGGCTGATCGTGTGGAGAATTGGCAGAAGCCCGAACGTGTGGTGTTCAGCTTCATCCACAAATGGAACTTCCTGTACCCGGTGGGCAAGCTGGCGCTCAACGGCATCGTCGGCGGGGCTGCCTTGGCGCTCGTCGTGCTGATGGCCGGGATCGGCCTGTGGCTCGACATCAAACGGCAGCGCAAACTGCGAAAGGGCGCTTGATGTCACGGGCGGCGCTATGCCGCCGCCCGTTCACACCTGATGTTGGCTGCAAAGCTCGCACAGCGCGTGGATAATTCCGCGCACGATCGGATCTTTCAGGCTGTAATAGCGGGTCTGCGCCTCGCCCCGGATCGTGACAACCTCTTCCTCGCGCAGCAGCGCAAGGTGTTGCGATACGGCAGATTGTGAAAGGCCCGTCAGTTCGACCAGTTCCGTCACCGAAACCTCGCCCTCGTCCATCCGGCACATCATCAACAGCCGTTCAGGATGGCTCATAAGACGCATACGCCCCGACATGCGGTTCGCGTTGGTCTTCAGTTCGGTCAGGTCTGTCGGCTTCATGGCCGATGCTCCGTAAGAGGACGATCATCATCCCGCAAGACTACGTAGATGGCAGGAATGACCAGAACCGTCAAAAGGGTGGATGATGCCAGCCCGAACAGCAGAGAGATCGCCAGCCCCTGAAAGATCGGATCGGTCAGGATCACCGATGCCCCGATCATCGCTGCCGCTGCTGTCAACACAATCGGCTTGAAGCGGATCATGCCCGCCTCCAGCAAGGTATCGCGCAAGGACTTGTCCGGGCTGCGGGTGTGGTTGATGAAATCGACCAGCAGGATCGAATTGCGCACGATAATGCCCGCCAGCGCGATGAACCCGATCATCGATGTGGCGGTGAATGGCGCGCCGAACAGCATGTGGCCCAGCACGATCCCGATCAGCGTCAGCGGCACCGGCGTCAGGATCACCAGCGGTAGGGTAAAGCTGCGGAACTGGCCGACCACCAGCACATAGATGCCCAGCAGCGCCACCATGAACGCCGCCCCCATATCGCGGAACGTCACCCAGGTGATTTCCCATTCGCCATCCCACAGCAGCGACGGGGCGCTCTCGTCCTCAGGCTGCCCGTTCAGGATCATGGTCGGCTTGGTCAGCCCCTGCGCCTTCCAGTCGAACGCCTCGATGGCCTCATCCACTGCCAGCATCCCATAGATCGGCGCTTCATAGCGTCCGGCCAGTTCCGCCGTCACCATCGTCGCTCCGCGCCCGTCGCGGCGATAGATCGCGTGGCTGCCCGGCTCCATCTTGGCGGTCACAAGCTCGCCTAGCTGGATCAGTTGCCCCGCAGGCGTCACCGCCACCGGCGTTGCCGCCATCGCGGCAGACCACGTGCGCTGCGACTGGTCGAGCGCCAGCTCAATCGGCAGCGGATCGCGGTCGGCCTCGCGCGGGGCATAGCCCACCACTTGCGCACCCATCAGCGCGCCGATGCTATCGAACAGCTGCCGTTCGGACAGGCCATACTGGTCCAGCTTGGCCCGGTCCGGGATCAGCTTCAACGTGGGCCGTGCCTGCCCGAAGCTGTTGTCCACATCGACGATATAGGGCACCGACTTGAAGATCTTCTCCACTTGCGCAGCAGTCTTGCGCCGCGTCGCCTCGTCTGGGCCATAGATTTCTGCCAGCAGCGTGGCCATGACCGGCGGCCCCGGCGGCGTTTCCACAACCTTGAGTGAAGCCCCCGCAGGCAGCGGCACCGCCTTCAGCTTCTCACGCAGCACGACGGCAATCTCGTGGCTGGACCGCGAACGGTCTTCCTTGGGCAGCAGCGTGATCATCAGATCGCCCATTTCGGGCTGATTGCGCAGGAAATAGTGCCGCACCAGACCGTTGAAGTTGAACGGAGCCGAAGTGCCCGCATAGGCCTCCATCGACACCACTTCGGGCACGCCACGCGCCACGCTTGCGGCCTGCTCCAGCACGCGCGCGGTCGCCTCAAGGCTCGTGCCTTCGGGCAGATCGGCCACAAGCTGCACTTCGCTCTTGTTGTCGAACGGCAGCAGCTTCACCGTCACCGCCTTGAAGTAAAACATTGAACACGCCACCAGCGTCGCCAAGCCCACGCCGATCAGAAAGCGTTTGGCCCCCTGCTTGGTGGCGATCACCTTCACCGCCCAGTGCCGATAGAGCGCGCCCAGCTTCCCGCCATGTTCGTCATGGCCATGCGTCAAGGCCTTCTTGGCAAAGCGGATCATCAGCCAAGGCGCAATGATCACCGCCACGAAGAACGAGAAGATCATCGCCGCCGAAGCGTTGATCGGAATCGGCGCCATGTATGGCCCCATCAGTCCCGATACGAACAGCATCGGCAGTAGCGCCGCCACCACCGTCAGCGTCGCCACGATGGTCGGATTGCCCACCTCGGCCACGGCCTCAACTGCGGCATCTATCCGCGAGCGCCCATCATTCATGCCCCAATGCCGCGCGATATTCTCGATCATGACGATCGCATCGTCGACCAGAATGCCGATGGAAAAGATCAGCGCGAACAGGCTGACGCGGTTGATGGTAAAGCCCATCACATTGGAGGCAAACATCGTCAGCATGATCGTGGTGGGGATCACGATGGCGGTCACCCCCGCCTCGCGCCAGCCTATGGCAAAGCCGATCAGCACCACGATGGAGACCGTCGCCAACGCCAGATGGAAGATCAGTTCGTTGGCCTTGTCGTTCGCACTCTCGCCGTAATTGCGCGTGACGGAAACTTCCACGCCCGCAGGAATCAGCTTGCCCTCAAGCCCCTCCACGCGGCGAACCACGCTTTCCGAAACAGTCACCGCGTTCGCGCCCGCCCGCTTGGCCACAGCCAGGCTTACGGCCGGAGCCATATCCCAAGCGCCGTTCTCACCCTTGGCCCAGCGCCATGATCGCGCCTGATCCTGCGTCGCTGCCTGCTCCACCCGCGCCATGTCCGAAAGCAGCACCGGCGCGCCACCGACCGACCGCACCGTCAGCGCCGAAAGCTCCTGCGCATCGCGCAAGGTCTGCCCCGCCACCACCAGCGCCGCCTGCCCGCCTTCGCGCACAGTGCCCGCCGGAAAGGCGCGGTTGGCCTGAGACACAGCCTCGATCACATTGCCCAACGGCACGCGATAGAGCGCCAGCTTGGCCGGATCGGGCACCACGCGCAGCGCCATGCGCTGCCCGCCGGTGATGAAGGTCAGCCCCACGTCATCGACCTTGGCAATCTCGGTCCGCAGCTTGCCCGCCAATTCGGCCAAGGCCTGATCGTCCCATTGGCCAGCAGCCCCCGGCTTGGGCGTCAAAGTCAGCACCACGATCGGCACGTCATTGATCCCGCGCACCGTCACTTGGGGGCTGGGGATGCCCACCGGAATCCGGTGCTTGTTCGCCTCGATCTTGTCCCCGATGCGGATCGCGGCATCTTCCGGGTTCGATCCGACCAGAAAGCGTGCGGTCACCAGAACGCCGTTATCCTGCGCCTGCGCATAGACATGCTCGACCCCGTCCACGCTTTTCACGATGGTTTCCAGCGGCTTGGCCACCAGTTCCACCGCTTGCGGCGCGGACAGCCCCGGTGCCTGGACCATGATGTCCACCATCGGCACCTTGATCTGCGGCTCCTCCTCGCGCGGGATCGTGATCGTGGCAATCAGCCCCACGATCATCGCCGCCAGCAGGAACAGCGGCGTGAGCGGCGACTGGATCGTCGCCCGCGTCAGCTTGCCCGAAATGCCCAGATTCATTTGCCAGTTGCCCCGATAAGCGTGTCACCGGCATTCGCGCCCGAAAGCACTTCCACCTTGCCCGCCTCGCCCGAAGGCGCAGTCTGCACCGGCACATCGGCCGCGCTGCCATCCTTGGCCAGCACGGTCACATAATCGATGCCATACCGGGTGGTGACATAGCTGGCCGGAACCAGCAGCGCCTTGCGCATACCCGTTTCCACTTTTGCCGCCACGCGCCGCCCGATCAGCGAATTGTCGATGCCCGGCATGTCCACATCCGCCGTCACCTTCCCGGCCATGACCGAAGGGTAGACTTTCACCACGCGCCCCTCGCTCAAACCCGGAGCCGTCACGCGCGAACCGGCGTGAACTTTCCCCGCCAGCGATTCCGGCAATTCAAGCCGCACAATCGTCGGCCCCGCCGTAATCACCGCAATCGGCATACCCGGCGCAACCGGCGATCCCGCCGGAACGTCCGCCCGCAGCACGCGCCCGCTGGCAGGAGCCACGATCACGCCCTGCCCCGCCACGGCCCCCACCGCCGCCTGCTGCGCCTGCGCCGCACGCACTTGAGCGTATGCCGCCGCCGCACCTGCCTGCGCCTGCTCCAGCCGCGCCTTGGCATAGACGCCATTGTCATGCAGGAACTTCACGCGCTGCAATTCCGCCGCCGCCTGCGCGGCCTGCGCCTGCGCCGCCGCTGCCTGCGCACCATAAGCGCCCGACTGATAGCCCAACTGGCTGTCCACGATCCGTCCGATGGCCTGCCCCTTGGCCACCATGTCGCCCTCTTTCACGGACAGCGACGTGAGGATACCGGGGATGCGCGCCATGACTTGCGCCTGATCGACCGTGGCGATCTCCGCGCTGACATCCTGCCACTCCACCGTGTCGGCAGCGCCCAGAACAATGCGCGGGCCAGCCGGAGCCTTGGCGACCACAGCCGCCTCCTCGCTGCTGCCACACCCGGCCAACTGCAAGCTCAGCGCCAGTGCGCTAGCTGCCATGAAGATCGCCCGCATCGCCCTGTTTCCTATCCCGTCAGATCAACGCTCAACCGGCAAACCGGCCGATGCCCACGCGCCGAAACCACCGGCAAGGTGCGTGTCGACCGAGGCCTGCGCCGTCGCGCACTTGTCCAGCGCCATGCCCGAACGCTTGCCGCCAAGGCAGTTCAGCACCAGCGTCTTGCCGCCCGCGTCGGGCAGCTTCGATGCCTGAAAGCTCGACAGCGGCATGTTGACCGCGCCCGGAATGTGGCCCTCTTCAAACTCGTTCACTTCGCGCACGTCCACGACCAGCGCTTCGCCCGCCGCGATCATGTCCTGAAGCTGCTGCGCGCTCACTTCCTTGTGGGCAGGGGCGCTCTTTCCAAATCCGAAAACCATCTGCTCGGCCTTTCTCTGGCATTGCTCCTCAACGCTTTGTTTCGGAGCCTCTAACATTATGACTTGCTCATAATCGAAAACCCTTATATAAGTCAAGCCAGATACAGGCCAATGCACGAATTTCCGAAAGGCGCTGCGGCCCGGTCAGTCAAAGCGATTGCCGCACTGATGTCCGCCCTGTCTGGCGGCATTGCGCGGACAAACGGGAGAAAGTTCGATGTCGTTGCCGCAGATTATCGTCCTGGGTGCAGGCCTTGGCGGGACTATTGCCGCCTATGAGATTCGCGATGCCGTTAAGGGCAAGGCTCAGGTCATGGTGGTCAGCGATCAGGAGGACTACTGGTTCGTGCCCTCCAACCCGTGGGTTGCCGTGCGCTGGCGTGAACCTGAAGCGATCAAGGTTCATCTACCCCCGATCATGAAGAAAAAGGGCATCGGCTTCACGTCGGTCGGCGCAAAGCGCGTCCACCCCACCGAAAACCGCGTGGAACTGAACGATGGCACTTCAATGCCTTACGACTATCTGGTCATCGCCACCGGCCCCGAACTCGCGTTCGATGAAGTTAAAGGCCTCGGCCCCGATGGCTTCACTGTCTCGGTCTGCCGCACCGATCACGCTTCCCACGCCGCCGATGCTTTTGACAAGTTCTGCGAAGACCCCAAGCCCATCGTCATTGGCGCGGCGCAGGGTGCCTCATGTTATGGCCCTGCCTACGAATTCGCGCTGATCCTCGATACCGAACTGCGCCGCCGCAAGATCCGCGATCGCGTGCCGATGACCTACGTCAGCCCCGAACCCTATGTCGGCCACCTCGGCCTCGATGGCGTGGGCGATACCAAAGGCCTGCTCGAAAGCGAACTGCGCAACCGGCACATCAAATGGATCACCAATACCCGCATCACCAGCGTGGAAGAGGGCATGATGCACGTCGAGGAAGTGGCCGATGACGGCGCGGTCAAGGAAAAGCATGATCTGCCCTTCGGCTATTCGATGATCCTGCCCGCGTTTCGCGGCGTCGATGCAGTCCATGGCATCGAAGGCCTCACCAACCCGCGCGGTTTCATCCTGGCAGACAAGCACCAGCGCAACCCCACCTTCAAGAACGTCTATTCACTGGGCGTCTGCGTGGCGATCCCGCCCATCGGCCCCACGCCGGTTCCGGTCGGCGTGCCCAAGACCGGGTTCATGATCGAATCGATGGTCACCGCCATCGCTCACAACCTAGCGCTCGAACTCGCAGGGAAAGAGCCGATTGAGGAAGCCACGTGGAACGCGGTGTGCCTTGCAGATTTCGGCGATGGCGGCGTGGCCTTCGTCGCCCAGCCGCAGATCCCGCCGCGCAATCTCAACTGGTCGTCCAGCGGCAAATGGGTCCACGTCGCCAAGATCGGGTTCGAGAAGTACTTCCTGCACAAGGTCCGTCGCGGCACCAGCGAGCCATTCTACGAAAAGCTCGCCATGCACGCCCTCGGCATCCGCAAACTGCGCTTCAAGTAAGGAGACACCATTAGTGACTCTCGATTCCGCTGTATTTCGCTTCGCCGGGCTGGTCGTGCTGGCCAGCCTTGCGCTGGCCCACTGGGTCCACCCCGGCTTCCTCTGGCTCACCGCCTTTGCAGGGCTGAACATGTTTCAGGCCAGTTTCACCGGGTTCTGCCTGGCGGCGATGATCTTCAAGAAGCTTGGCGTCCGCCCCGGCAGTTCCTTCAAGTAAATCGAGCCTGAAATGCGCCTGTTCACGTCCTTCATCGCCCTCCTGTCATGCGCGGCTGCCACCCCCTCGGTCGCCGCGCAGGACCTTGCCGCCGCTATCACCGATGCTCTGGCCAATACCCCCGTCTTGGCTGAGGCAGATGCTGGTGAAGCGGCGGCGAGCGCCCGGCTGGAAGGTGCAAAGGCGCAGGGAAACCCGCTTCTGCGCGTCGAAGGCTCGTATAGCGTGGGCCGCATCGACAACGGCGGCTACTTCGGCCTGACGGCAGACAACGTCACCCCCACCGCGCTGATGGCCACGGCAGAGATGCCGCTCTACGCCGGGGGCCGGGTATCCGCTGCCGTGGCGCAGGCCAAAGGCGGGGCAGACATGGCGCGCTTCGGCGCCGAACAGGCCCGGTTGCAGACCGTGGTCAATGCGGTCAGCGCCTATGCCGAAGTGCTCACCGCACGAAAGCTGGAGACCCGCTTTGCCACGCTCGTCACCGCGCTGACCGAAACCGAACGGCAGGCCGGTTTGCGCTATAAGGTTGGCGAAATCGCCAGTTCCGATCTGGCGCAGGCCCGCGCCCGCAAGGCCGAGGCACAGGCCGGTTTCGCCCAGGCACAAGGCCGCCGCATCTCCGCAGAAGCAAGCTACGAACGCCTCACCGGCAAGCCCGCCGGAGACCTCGCGCCCCTGCCCATCCTCCCCGCCGTCCCGCCCTCGCTGGACGAGGCAACCGATCTTGCCCGCAACGCCAACCCGGCGCTGCGTCAGGCGCAATCGGGCGTCGATGTGGCAAAGGCCGGTGCCCGCGCCGCGCGCGCCGAAGGGCTGCCCTCCGTCGGCGCCTTTGCCGAAGCCGCGCACGTGCGTGACCAGTTCTTCCCCGGCTACCGCGCCGACTCCGTGTCGGTCGGCGTGCGCGGCCGCTGGACGCTGTTCGCCGGTGGCCGTGTGTCCGCACAGACCCGCGCCGCCGATGCCGATGTTGACGCCAGCGAAGCCCGCCTGCGGCAGGCCCGCCTCATTCTCGACGGCATGGTGATCGAGGCATGGCAGGGCCTCGCCACCGCGCGCCAGATGCTCGAAGCCTCGCGCTTGCGCAACGAGTCCTCCGCCGAAGCCTTGCGCGGCAAGCGGCTCGAAGCCAAAGTCGGGGCCATGCCCACCCTCGCCGTTCTCGATGCAGAGCGTGAGGCAATCGAGGCCGAAGCAGCATTGCTACAGGCCGAAGCCATGCAGACTGTCGCCGCATGGCGGCTCAACGCGCTGACAGGGAACATCGACTGATGACCGACACCGCACTCCAGCAAGCCATTGCGCAGGTTAAAGAATCAGCCGCGCCAGTGGTCCGCACCTTCTTTGATGAACCAACCTTCACCGCAACCCACGTGGTCCACGATCCGGCCACGAAGCGTGCCGCAATCATTGATTCCGTGGCGGATTTCGATCAACCTTCCGGCCGCATCACGCACACATCGGCGGACGCCGTGATAGCCTATGTCCGCGACGAAGGCTTGAGCGTCGATTGGCTGCTCGAAACTCACGCCCACGCTGATCATCTGTCAGACGCGCCCTATTTGCAGGAGCATCTGGGCGGCAGGATCGTGATCGGGCGCGATATCCTCACCGTGCAGGGCGTGTTCGGAACGATATTCAACGAGCCGGACAGTTTTGCCCGCGATGGTTCGCAGTTCGATCAGCTGATGGGCGACGGTGAAGCTTTTGCGCTGGGCAATATTCCCGCCGTGGCGCTGCATGTGCCGGGCCATACGCCTGCCTGCATGGCCTATGTCATTGGCGATGCGGCCTTTGTCGGCGATACGCTGTTCATGCCGGACTATGGCACCGCCCGCGCCGATTTCCCCGGCGGCGATGCGCGCACGCTGTTCCGCTCGATCCGCCGCCTGATGCAAGGGAAACCACCATTGGCGCCGAACGCACCGGCAACGTGCATGTTCACAGCGATGTGAGCGAGGACGACTTCGTGGCGATGCGCGAGGCACGTGACGCCACGTTGGGTATGCCGCGCCTCATCCTCCCCTCGATCCAGATCAACATCCGCGCCGGGCATTTACCCGAACCGGAGGACAACGGCAGCCGCTATCTGAAGCTTCCGATCAATATTCTCTGATGCGCACCAAAATGCACCTAAACGCACCAAAGATGCACCTAAGCCGCTCTGAACCCCACCGGACACCTGCAAAATGTACAGTGAAATACAGTATGTGCTCGGCGCGCTCAGCGGGGTTCTGATCGGCTTCACGCTGGGCCTCGTTGGCGGTGGAGGATCGATCCTCGCGGTGCCGCTGATGGTCTATGTGGTCGGCGTGAAAAGCCCCCACCTCGCCATCGGCACCAGCGCGCTGGCAGTTGCGGCCAATGCATTGGCGGGTCTGTTCAACCATGCGCGCGAGCAGAACGTGAACTGGCGCTGCGGTGGCTCGTTCGCCTTGGCTGGCGTGATGGGCGCGTTGGGCGGATCGTCGCTGGGCAAGGCGTTTGACGGCGAAAAACTGTTGTTTCTCTTTGCCTTGCTGATGCTCGTAGTTGCCGTTCTGATGTATCGCGGGCGCGGCGATACCGGGATCGAGGGCGTGCAGTGCAACCGCGAGAACCTGCCCAAGGTGGTGCTGTTCGGCATTGGCACTGGCATCCTGTCGGGCTTTTTCGGCATCGGCGGCGGGTTCCTGATCGTCCCTGCCCTCGTCGCCTCCACCGCCATGCCGATCTACCGCGCCATCGGCACCTCGCTGATCGCTGTCGCAGCGTTTGGCCTGACGACCGCCGCCAACTACGCCGCCTCTGGTCTGTTGGACTTCCCGCTCGCCGGAACCTTCATTGCGGGAGGGATTGTCGGCTCGGTCCTTGGCGCAGTGGCGGCAAAGCGGCTTTCGGGGGCAAGGGATTGCTCAACACCGTGTTTGCGGGGCTGATCGTGGTGGTGGCCGCCTACATGCTCTATCGCAACTGGCTGTCGTTCAGCGCATAGACCCGCTCTGACAGCCAATCGAGGCCGGGGCGGTGGTTGACCAGCACGAGGCCGGTGCCGGTTTCGCGCAGCCATGTGTCGAGCGCCTTGGCCACTTCACTTTCCGTTTCCAGATCAAGGCCTTCGCTCGGCTCATCCAGCACCAGCCAGGGCTTGCCCGCAAGCAGCGCGCGGGCGAGCGACAGGCGTTTGCGCTGGCCGCCGGACAGGCGCGCGCCGTCTGGGCCAAGCCATGTTTCCAGTGCGGCAGGCATGGCGTGGATAGTGTCGGCAAGGCAGGCGACTTGCAGTGCGGTCCACATTTCGGCCTCGCTCACCCCCGGTCGCGCAAGCCGCAGGTTGTCAGCGACGGTGCCTGCGAGCAGCGGAGCATCTTGAGCAGACATGGCAAAAAGACCGCGTAACTGGTTGACGTTGTGGCTTTCCATGGACTTTCCGTCAATCAACACAACCTGCGACACATCGTGGCACAAACCGCACAGCGCCTGCACCAGCCGCGTTTTGCCACTGCCCGATGGCCCGGAAATCCGCACGCGGTCGCCCGGTTGGAGTGTGATGGCCTGCGCCCCCTCACCCAGCGTAATCGCCGAGGTTGGCCGCAATGGTGATCCATCAGCCATGCGCTCTGGCATTCGCGCAATTTGCGAAAGCCGCGCGAGTGCGGCATCCACGCGGGCACGCTGGAGCAGTGAGTGGCTCACACCGCCCAGCGCTTCAAACGCGGCGGCTCCGGCCAGCGCGGCCAAGGCCTGCAAGGCAAGCGGGGCGGTGCTGGTGGCCAGCATCAAGGCGACTGTGCAAGACGCGATGGTCAGTTGCACCGCCTGCAGTTGGCCTTCTGCGCGGACGACAGAGGAGCGGGCCTGATCGACCTTTGCCCCTTCCGCGCCGAGCAGCGCGCTGACCCGCTCTGCCTGACCATAGAGCGCAAGTTCGACGCTGGCCCCGGCATATTCAGCATAAAGGGCCTTGAGCCGTTCAAGAGCAGCGCCATGATCCTGCCAAGGCTGGCCAAGCCAACGCGGCGCCAGGGCGCGCGTAGCAAGGACGCTGGTGGCGAGGCCTATTCCCAGAATGACGGCAGCCAACGGCCCGGCCAGCAAGGCCGCGACCAATCCGGCGACTGCACCCGCTGTGCCTGAGGTGATCGAAACGCGCCGGATTGCCAGATCTTCCAGCGCTTCTACATCGCTGCCCAGATGCGCGGCGATGGTGCCGCTGCCCCGCTTGGCCATCTCCGCCATATCGGCAGCGGCGAGGCGGGAGAAAAGGCGCGGGCGCAGGTCTGCAAGGCTGTTCAACGCATCGCGATGGCTGAGCAGGCGTTCGAAATAGCGTGCGAGCGTGCGGGTGATGGCAAGGCCGCGAATGCTTGCGCTGGGCAGGAGGTAATTGAATGCCTGCACCGCAGCGATGCCGCCCGCCCCGGCCAAGGCCGCGCCAGTCAGGAACCAGCCCGAAACCGCGAGCAGCCCGACGCCCGCCTGCGCGGCGAGCGCGCCTGCCAGCCCGGCGGCGAAGCCAGCCTTGCGACCTGCGAGTTGGGCGATGGGAAGATCGGCGCTCATGCGCAGGGCACGGTAGTTTGCGCGGCTTCGATCAGCAGCGGATCGTGCGTGGCGACGATGACCAGCCGGGTGCGGGCCACGTATTGCAGAACTGCGGTGACTTTGCGGGCGATGTCGGCATCGAGATCAGCGGTCGGTTCGTCGAGCAGCAGGATCGGGCGCTCAGACAAGATCGCACGGGCGAGGCCGATGCGGCGGCGCTCTCCGCCTGAGAGGCCCGAACCGACCGGGTCAATCACCAGATCGCCGCCGCGTGCACCGAGCAACGCGTCAAGGCCTAGACGGTGCGCCAAATCGCGCCAATCGGCATCACCTACGCTGCCGAGCAGGATGTTGTCAGCGAGCGTGCCGGGCAGCAGCAAAGGGCGCTGGCCGCTCCACCCAATGTGCGGGTTGAGCGCGCCGGGCGCAACGTCTTGATCTGCCGTCAGCAGCTTTCCCGAAGCGACCGGAACCATGCCAACGATAGCGTGGAGCAGCGAGGATTTACCCGAACCTGTGGGACCGGTGACAGCGTGAAGCCCGGTCTGCGGCCATTGCACACTGAACGGGCCGATGGTGGAGCCATCATCATAACGGACAAGCAGTTCGTGCAACGAAAGGCCGGCCGGCGCAGCGTTGTGCCGTTGTGCTTGCGCCAGCATCGCCTCGGCCCGCGCCAGTTCAGGTTCCGTCGCGGCCATCGCGGCCTCACCCTGCTGCTTTTCGTGATAGGCGGCGGCCATGCGGCGCATTCCCAGATAGAATTCGGGCGCGAGCGCGAGGACAAAGAAAGCGCGCGTCAGATCGAGCGATTCCGGCGCGGGGAACGGCAGGATGCCGAGCAGCGAGAAGCCGCAATAGACCGCGACCAGCGCGACCGAGAGCGCAGCGAAGAATTCCAGCACCGCGCTGGAGACGAAGGCGATGCGCAGCACGCGCAAGGTGCGCGCTGCCACATCCTGCGCGGCGCTGGCGATCTGGCGGGTGACGCGATCCTCTGCGCCGAAGCTGACGATGGTGGGCAGCGTGCGGGCGCGATCCACGAACAGCCCGGTCATGCGGGAAAGCGCAAGATGCTGGCGCTCTGCCTCAACCCGCGCGGCGGTGCCCGCAAGGATCATCCCGAAGGCAAACGGGATCAGCGTGGCCAGCATGATCGCGGCGGCGACCCAACTGGCGAGCGCGGCCAGTGCGGCACAGAACAGCGGGGAGACGACGGCCGCGCTGCGGATCGGGGCGAATTTTCCAACATAGCCATCGAGCACTTCAACATCGTCGATAGCGGTGCGCAAGTCCTCTCCCGGCAAGCGGCCCCGGCGGAACCCGGTGGGCAACAAGGCGCTGAACAGGCGGGTGCGCAAGGCCTGCTTTGCGACATTCGCGGCGGCCTGCCCCTGCGCCGCGCCACGTGCCTGTGCCAGCGCCCGCACCGGACCGCTGAGCGCAAGAGCAGCCAGCGCGAGCATCCCCACCAAAGCGGGTCGGTCACCCATTCCACCACCCAGCCAGAACGCCAGCGCGCCCGCAAAGAGCGCCGCGCCAACGACGTCTGTTTGCCACCAAACAGCGGCGCGGCGCGCGTGGGACGATTTCGATTTCAGGAAAGTAGAAGCGGGCTGGGTCATTTCACGAAGCGCTTATGGCCCGCCCCTTAGGGTGACTGCAAGTGTATATTACCGTTTTCTGATATTGGGAAGTGTGATAGATGGCGGGCCAAGTCGAGTCGGGCCTGTCGTGGCATTGATCCGACCTGTCACGTACCGGGGATTCCTTTTATGGATATGGCCGTCGTCGAACTATCGCGGTTACAATTTGCACTGACTGCGATGTATCATTTTCTGTTTGTGCCGCTGACGCTCGGCCTGTCGTTCATGCTGGTCATCATGGAGAGCGTGTTCGTGATGACGGGCCGCCCGATCTGGCGACAGATCACGCGGTTCTGGGGCAAGCTGTTCGGCATCAACTTCGTGCTGGGCGTGGCGACTGGCCTGACCATGGAGTTCGAATTCGGGACCAACTGGTCGTATTACTCGCACTATGTCGGCGATATTTTCGGCGCTCCGCTGGCGATTGAAGGGCTGATGGCCTTCTTCCTTGAAGCGACGATGGTCGGGTTGATGTTCTTTGGGTGGGACCGGCTTTCGCGCGTGGGGCACCTTGCCGTCACGTTCTGCGTGGCGCTGGGCAGCAATCTTTCGGCCCTGTGGATCCTGATCGCCAACGGGTGGATGCAGAACCCGGTGGGGTCGCGCTTCAATCCCGATACGATGCGTATGGAAGTGACCGATTTTACCGCAGTGCTGTTCAATCCGGTGGCGCAGGCCAAGTTCGTCCACACCGTAAGCGCGGGCTATGTCTGTGCCGCGGTGTTCGTGATGGGCGTTTCGGCGTGGTATCTGCTCAAGGGCAAATGGGTGGGCTTTGCCAAACGGTCGATGATGGTGGCATCCGCGTTCGGGCTGGCGTCCAGCCTCTCGGTCGTCGTGCTGGGCGATGAATCCGGCTATGCGCTGACCGACAACCAGAAGATGAAGCTCGCCGCAATCGAGGCGATGTGGCACACCGAGGAGGCTCCGGCAGGGCTTTCGATCTTTGGCATTCCCGACATGGAGAGCCAGACCACTGCGTTTGAAGTGAAGATCCCCTATGTGCTGGGGCTGATCTCCACGCGTAGCCTGACCGGCGAAGTGGCGGGCATCAACGATCTGGTGCTGAAAGCGGATGAGCGCATCCGGGCGGGCATTCTGGCCTATGATGCGCTGGAACGGCTGAAAGCCAACCGCACCGACGTGGCGGCGCGCGAGGCGTTTGAGCGCAACAAGGCGCACCTTGGCTATGCCATGCTGCTCAAGCGGCAGATCCCCGATCCGCGCACTGCAAACGATGCGCAGATCCTGCAGGCGGCACGCGATACGATCCCCAACGTGCCGGTGATGTTCTGGCTGTTCCGCCTGATGGCGGGGCTGGGTTTCCTGTTCATCGGCTTCTTTGCGCTGGCGTTCTACTGCTCGTCCACCTGCCAGTTTGAAAAGCGCTGGTTCCTGAAGCTGGCTGTGGTGATGATCCCGCTTCCGTGGATTGCCATCGAGTTCGGCTGGTTGCTGGCCGAAATCGGACGCCAGCCGTGGGCCGTGGAAGGCGTGCTGCCGACGTTCCTTGGCGCCTCCTCGCTCACCGTGGGTCAGGTCTGGACGACCATTGCCGGGTTCACCGCGCTCTATTCGGCACTGGCGGTGATCGAGGTGCGGCTGATGCTTTCGTCGATCCGCAAGGGGCCGGTGGAACATGCACCGGAGCCTGAAAAGGACACAGCTTTCGGCGGCGGCTTTGCGCCGATGCCGGCCGAATAAGGAGCGATTGCGATGGGTATTCCCCTCGATTATGAAACGCTGCGCATCATCTGGTGGGCGCTGATGGGCGTGCTGCTGATCGGCTTTGCGCTGACCGATGGCTATGACCTTGGCGTCGCCTCGCTCCTGCCTTTCGTGGCAAAGGACGATGCCGAGCGGCGGCTGGTAATCAATTCGGTAGCGGCGCATTGGGAGGGCCATCAGGTGTGGCTGATCCTTGGCGCCGGGGCGATCTTTGCAGCCTGGCCGTTCGTCTATGCGGTGAGCTTTTCGGGCTTTTACATTGCGATGTTTCTGGTGCTGGCCGCGCTGATCCTGCGGCCGGTGGCGTTCAAGTATCGTTCGAAGCATAACGGCGCCGCTTGGCGCAGTCGTTGGGACATGGCGCTGTTCGTGTCCGGCATCGTGCCCGCGCTGGTGTTTGGCGTGGCGGTGGGCAACGTGCTGCTGGGCGTGCCCTTCCGTTTGGATGGCGATCTGCGCAGCTTCTATGAAGGCACGCTGCTGGGGCTGTTCACGCCCTTTGCACTGTTGAGCGGGCTGCTGTCGGTGGCGATGCTGGTTCTGCATGGGGCCGGTTGGCTGGCCATGAAGATCGAGGACGGCCCTGTGCTGGATCGCGCACGCCGGTTTGGCAGCGTCTCGGCGATTGCAGCCGTGGTGCTGTTTGCTCTGGGCGGACTGATCGTGGCGCAAGGTGGGCTGGGTTTTCGGATCGATGGCGTGGTTGACACTGCCGGGCCTTCGAACCCGCACTATGCCGGGGCCGTGATGGCGGCGGGCGCATGGCTCGACAATTATGGCGCGCAGCCGTGGACGCTGTTCGCGCCGGTGCTGGGGCTGGCCGGGCCGGTAGTGGCCCTGGTGGGCATTCGCAGCCGCAACCACCTGCTGAACTTTGGCGGTTCCTCGCTGGCGACGGTGGGGATCATCGCGACGGTGGGGCTGTCGATGTTCCCGTTCATCCTGCCCAGTTCCATCGATCCGGCATCAAGCCTGACGGTGTGGACCGCATCGTCGAGCCATCTGACGCTGTGGATCATGCTGCTGGTGACAGTGGTCATGCTGCCGCTGGTCCTGGCCTACACCGCATGGGCAATGCGCGTCATGTTCGGGCGACTGACGATGCGCGAAATCCAGCATAGCCCCGACTTCTACTGAGGAATCAAGACGATGTGGTACTTCACCTGGATACTCGGCCTTGGCCTTGCCGTATCGTTCGGGATCATCAACGGCATGTGGAACGAGTTCCGCATGGGTGATGCAGGAGAGGCGGAGGAATAGCTTTCGGCAATCGGCCTGACGCTTCACGCTTGACCATCATGGCCCGCCCCGCAACGGTGCGTGGCCATGGCGCTGATCGAGATCATTTCCGAGGCGGCGGTCGTCGGCGCAAACGTCGATGCGCTGGCAGACTACTATTTCCCGATCCTTTGTGGCTTGGGTGCGATTATCCTGATGGTGGCGTGGTTGCCGCTGGTGCTTCGCAAATGGCCGCTATCCCTTCCCATGATCTGCCTCGGGCTGGGCGTCGTGGTATTTTCGCTTCCACCCTTTTCCGCCCTTGCCCCTCATCCCGAAAAGACGCCCGGCCTCATTGAACGGGCCGCAGAACTGATCGTCATCGTCTCGCTGATGGGAGCGGGGCTGAAGATCAGCAAGCCGGTCAACGACAGGAAATGGCGCGCGACATGGCGGCTATTGGCCGTGGCAATGCCTGTAACCATCATTGCCCTGATGGTTCTGGGGCAGCAGTTGCTGGGGCTGGGCCTTGCCACGGCACTGCTCTTTGCAGCAGCGCTGGCGCCGACCGACCCAGTGCTGGCCGGCGATATCCAGATCGAACCCGGCGAGGAAGACGCTCCGGCCGAATTCACCCTGACCAGCGAGGCCGGTCTCAACGACGCGCTGGCATTTCCCTTCATCCACCTCGCGCTTGCTCTGGCCGCTGCGGGGAGCTTCGCCTCGGCAAAGCTTGGCGACTGGTTGCTGGTGGATGTGCTATGGCGGCTTAGCGCGGGAACGGCAGCCGGAGCGGGGCTCGGCTGGCTGGTCGGTGTCATCATCTACCGACTGCCAAGCAACACCCGTCTTTCACGGACTGGCGACGGGTTTGTCGCACTTGGGGCAACCCTGACGGTCTATACCCTGACCGAATTCGTCCATGGATATGGCTTCCTTGCCGTCTTTATCGCCGGGCTGATGATGCGCCGTGCGGCACGAGGCCATGACTTCAACACACGCCTGCACGACTTCGCGGACGAGGCCGAGCGCCTGCTGATGATGCTTCTGTTGTTGCTGTTCGGAGGAATGCTCGCTGCGGGGCTCCTCGCTGGCATCGGGCTGGCAGAGATTGCATTCGCCGCGCTGGCGCTATTGGTGGTGCGCCCTGCGGCAGGTCTGTTGAGCCTGATCGGTTCACCCATTCAGGGGCTTGAACGAGGGATCATCGCCTTTTTCGGGATACGGGGGCTCGGTTCGGTCTATTACCTGAGCTACGGCATCAATCACGGCAGGTTTGACCATGAGCACAGCCTGTGGGGGACGATGGGCCTAATCATCGTGAGTTCGGTGGTGATCCACGGAATGCTGGTAACGCCATCGCTGGCCCGGTTGAAACGCACGCGACAGGGCGCTGCCGGTCAGTAGACACGACAGGCCCTGCCGCAACGTTATCGTCAGGCGATGTCTTCGACCTTGAGCTTCGGCTTGAGTTCGGCCCGCGCTTTCTCTTCTGTCTTCCGGCGCTCGAAAACATCGCGCATGTGCTGGCGGTCGGCTTCGGTGAGAATCTTCTCACTTTCCACAAACTGCTCCTGCTCCTCTTCGCGGATGTGGTGCAGGTATTCGTGTTTCAGATCAGCGAAGCGCTCCATCCACTTCTTCTTGCCCATGTCGCGCGCGGTCAGGTCATCGAGCATCTTGTCGATGTCCTTGTGCTCGGCCACGGCGTGGCGTGCAAATTCGGTGGTTTCCGGGTTGCGCAGGACAGTGGACCACAGCGCCTGCTCCTCGGCAGCGGCGTGGGATTTCAGCTCATAGACCAGTTCCTCGAATAGAGCCTCGCGGTCTGCGCTCTTGCCCTCGGTTACCTCGATCATGGCGAGCAGCGCGCGGTGTCGGTCATGGTCCTCAATCAGGCGCCCGAAGATATCGGGCAGCCCACGCAGGTCGGTCTCCGGGGTTGTCCCGATCCGCGCCGGAACATCGGGCGCGATGGCTTTGGCCTTGGCTACAGCTTTGGATTTCGCCTCAGCGGGCGCTTCACGTTTGGTTTTGCTTGCCATGTTGATCACTCCCTCAGGCCAGATCACGGATCTTCGGCTCGCGCGCAAAGTGGCGCACCGGGCCGATGTTCAGCAGTTCCTCGTTGGGCACAACGCCCTCGTCCTTCTCTACGCCTGCCTTGTCGAGGATCACTTGTGTCCCCTTGCAATGCGCGATGGTCTTGCAATGGCCATAGGCGTCCATGAACCATTGCACCGCCGCGCCTTGCGTGGCGAGCTTTGCCGCAGCATCAGGCATCAGCACCGCAGCCACCGCATCGAACAGCACCGAGGGCGAACCTTCCAGCTTGCCATCGGCCTTGAGCGTGCCACCCTTGACCGCGATCCCGCCAACCTTGGGCGCGACAAGGAACACGCTGCCGCCTGCCGCTTCAACGCCAGACTTCAGCTTGTCGATCGTTTCCTTGTCCGAACCTTCGGCAAACAGGATGCCGACCTTGCGGCCTTCAAACGTCATCTTCGCCTGCTTCTGGATGGAAAGCGCATCCGACGGCTTCATCTTCACAGGTTCACGCGCCGCCGGGGCCTTTTCCGGCAGATCCATCGCCAGACCATCGGCCACCCGCTTTGCCAGCGCCTCGTCAACATTGCGCAGCCTTGAAAGCACGCGAACCCGGACGTGTTCCAGTGAAACCTTCGACAGTTCGAACACCATTGCCGAAGCAATGTGCGCCTGTTCGCTTGTCGTCTGCGACTGGAAGAACAGCGCAGCCTGGCTGTAGTGATCGGCAAACAGGTCTGCCCTCACGCGCACCTTCTCGGTCGGGTCATTGCGCTCGCCATTTTCGCGGAACGAGGTGAAGCCCGTGTCCACGGACGCGCGCGGTCCTGCATCCTCGCCCGCTTCGTCCAGCGAGTTCGGTTCATAGTTGGCACGGCCAGTTGGGACCAGCGTCTGCATCAGGCCATCGCGCTGCATATTGTGGAACGGGCACTTGGGCGCGTTGACCGGGATCTGATGGAAGTTGGTCGTGCCAAGGCGCGACTTCTGCGTGTCGAGATAGGAGAACAGCCGCCCCTGCAGCAGCGGGTCGTTGGAGAAATCGATGCCGGGAAGCACGTTCGAGGGCAGGAACGCCACCTGCTCGGTCTCGGCAAAGAAGTTGTCGACGTTGCGGTTGAGCGTCATGCGGCCGATGATTTGCACCGGCACATCTTCTTCGGGGATCAGTTTGGTGGCATCCAGCACATCGTAAGGCTGCTTTGCCGCAAACTCCTCGTCAAACACCTGCACGCCCAGATCCCACGCCGGGAAGTTGCCCGCCTCGATGCTTTCAAACAGATCGCGGCGGTGGAAATCCTGATCGGCCCCGGCAATCTTCACGGCCTCGTCCCAAATCAGCGATTCCATGCCCAGCACAGGCTTCCAATGGAATTTGACGAACTTGCCTTCACCCGCAGCATTGATGAAGCGGAAGGTGTGGACGCCAAAACCTTCCATCATCCGCAAGGTGCGCGGGATGGCGCGGTCGCTCATGGCCCACATGATCATGTGCATCGTTTCAGGCATCAGCCCCACGAAATCCCAGAAGGTGTCATGCGCGCTGGCGGCCTGTGGATAGCCACGGTCGGCTTCCATCTTCACCGAATGGACAAGATCGGGAAACTTCATCGCATCCTGAATGAAGAACACCGGAATGTTGTTGCCAACAAGATCCCAGTTGCCTTCATCGGTATAGAGCTTCACGGCAAACCCGCGCACGTCGCGCGGCGTATCGACCGAACCTGCCCCGCCTGCGACGGTGGAAAAGCGCACGAAGACCGGGCAGGAATTGCCCTTCTTCTGGAACAGACCTGCCTTGGTCAGTTCAGGGATCGCCTTGGTCACTTCGAACACGCCATGCGCGCCCGATCCGCGCGCGTGGACGATCCGTTCGGGAATGCGTTCGTGATCGAAGTGGAAGATCTTCTCGCGCAGGATGAAGTCTTCAAGCAGCGTCGGGCCGCGTGCGCCAGCTTTCAGGCTGTTCTGGTTGTCGGCAATGCGGTGGCCAAAGTTGTCCGTCAGAAAGGCTGAGGCATCGTTGCCACTCGTGGCGTTCTGATGCGTCTCTCCGGCATTGCCGGATGCCGTATCGTAGCTGGCCTTGCCACTGCCCGGCTGGTGGTCTGCCAGACCGTTTTCAAGTGCGGGGCTGGCGGCGGAAGGTTCAGGTGCTGTCTTGGCCATTGAAAATGTCCCTTGGAAAGTGTGCGCGCGCAAGCACACACGAAGGCAGGGCTGAAACGCCCCACCTCCGTTCGCGCCATACAAATGCGCCGAAAAATCTATCTGGATCGAACCTGCGGCAAGACCGCCTGCTCCGTGAGGGAGCGGGCGGCCCGCCAGTCAGGATCAATCAGTACGGCAGGTGCCGCTGGCGCGCCTGCTTCTTCTTGAAATGGCGCGAAACAAGCCAGGTTCCGGTCGCTGCTGCCACCATGCCCATTGGCCCCATGCGCCGCATGGCCGTGGCTGCAACAACGCCCAAAAGCGCGCCGCCACCTTCGCTCATATCGGGAGTGCGTTCAGCAATCTTTTTGCCAACAACAGCGGAAATGATCTTGCCTAGCATATGTCCTCCTGTTCGCGATTTGAACGAGCGCGCGAAGACATGGTTCCCGCCGTAACCAGATGGAGCCGTTGAACGACCGAATAAACACGGCTACCGTTAGTCTATTAGAGCACTTTCCGACCAATCTGGCTCACCACGACGGAGCCGATTTTGGCCGAGTGCAAGGATCGAGGAGGGAGCCATGCCATTGCATAGTGACCGAGGAGAGACGCAGCAATCGGCCAAAAGGGGCCCGCCCCTGCGGGGTTGCCGCAGGGAGCCCCTCGGACCGCGTCGCCTTGTTTGGACGGGCAACCAGCCCGCCCTGCACAAGGCTCCTTGCCGAGAAGCTTCCTGCGGCAATCGTGGTGAGCCAGATTGGTCGGAAAGTGCTCTAAGGCCCCCGGCGTGGTCCCGCTGCGTTGTTTGTCAGGGCCACAAGGCGAGGAATTGATCGGAATGAACGGCGCGAACGCTCTGGTCGGGACGCTTGCCGACACCGGCATCGAAGTTTGCTTTGCCAATCCCGGTACGTCGGAAATGCACTTTCTGGCGGCGCTGGAAACGCCGCGCATCAAATCGGTGCTGTGTCTTTTCGAGGGTGTTTGCACCGGGGCGGCCGATGGCTGGTATCGGATGCGCGACAAGCCGGCCAGCACGCTGCTGCACCTCGGCCCCGGCCTCGCCAACGGACTGGCCAATATCCACAATGCCCGGCGCGCTAGTTCAGGCATGGTCAACATCGTGGGCGAACATTCCGCCTCGCACTTGCGGTATGATCCGCCGCTCATGTCCGACATTGAAGGACTGGCCCGCCCGCTGAGCCACTGGGTCCGCCGCGCCGAAAGCGCGCAGAGCATCGCTTGGGATACCGCAACTGCGGTGGCAAAGGCATCGGAGCATCCGGGCCGGATCGCCACGTTGATCCTGCCGGGCGATACAGCATGGCAGGACGCCAGCGGCTCGGCCACGCCAAGCTTTGCCGCACAGCCCCGCAAAGCGCCTGATCCTGCCCGCATCGAAGCCGTGGCCAAGGTCTTGCGATCGGGCGAGCCAACGCTGATGATCCTTGCCAACAAGGCCGCGCGCACCGCCCCACTGGAACTCGCCGGAAAGGTAGCCGCAGGGACCGGGTGCAGGCTCGGATCGCAGTTCTTCACCACCCGGATAGAGCGCGGCGCTGGCCGCGTGTCCTTGGAACGCATTCCTTACGCGGTCCCCGCTGCGATGGCCTTCCTAAAGGATTTCAAGCACATCATCACGGTCGAAACGCGCGAGCCGGTGGCCTTCTTTGCCTATCCTGACCGGCCAAGCCTGATGAAAGCGCCCGACGCCATCGTTCATACCTTGGTCGAACCGGACGAGGACAGCGTTCTCGGGCTGGAAATGCTGGTCGATGCGCTTGGCCTTGGCGGCAGCGCGCCGCGTTTGCAGGCAGCGGCGGAACGCATCGCCCCGTCCGGTAAGCTGGACCCGATCAGCATTGCTCACGCCCTGTGCGCTGGCATCCCCGAAAACGCCATCGTAGTGGATGAATCCCTCACCAGTGGCCGGGAATCGATGAGCTATACGCTCGGCGCGCTGCCGCACGACATGATCAACAACCTCGGCGGTTCAATCGGTTACAGCCCTCCTGTGGCCACCGGCGCGGCGATGGCCTGCCCTGATCGCCGCACCATCTGCCTGGTGGGCGATGGCAGCGCGATGTACACGATCCAGTCGTTGTGGACGCAGGCGCGCGAACAGTTGCCGGTGACCACGGTGGTTTTTGCCAACAACAGCTACAACATCCTCAAGGCCGAATATTCGAACATGGGCGCAGGCCCCGCTCCCACCGAACGCGCGCTGACCATGATCGATATTGACCGCCCGACGATAGACTGGCTGGCGATGGGCAAATCGATGGGCGTCCCCGGCGTCCGCGTGGAAACTGCCGAAGACTTGGCCCGCGCGCTGCTGAACGCGAACGGCGAGGCTGGGCCGCGGTTGATCGAAGTGAAGCTTTACTAGCTGGACTGGTCCGGTCTCTTACCATTCCAATTCGGAATACATTTATCATTCAATAGAACTAGGCGGCATAGTCTCGTCACCCTAGAACCCCGGAACAAGCCAAAGCACTCCGGGAGAAGACCATGCGTACCCTGATCCGAGATGTCGCGATCTTCGATGGCGAGACAATGCACAGCGGAAACAACGCTGTAGTTGTATCCGGTGACCGGATCGAGGCTATTGCAGACGCCGCCAGTGCGTTTGACGGGCAGGCTTTCGACCACGTGATCGAAGGCAGGGGCATGACGCTGATGCCCGGCATGGTGGAATCGCACGCCCACCTCACCTGGGGTTCTTCGGTCGAGAAAATCTACCACCAGTTCATCCTCCCGCCTGAAGAGCTGAAAGTGGCGGCGTGGCGCAATGCGCGCGTGCTGCTCGATCATGGTTTCACCAGCGCCTTTTCCGCAGGCGCGCTGGGCGATGGCATCGAAGTTGAACTGGCAAAGGCCATTGCATCCAGCGAAACTCCGGGACCACGCCTAATCCCCTCCACGCTGGAACGCAGCCCCGAAGGCGCAGAAGGCGTTGAAACCGGGGACGTTTTCAACGGGCGCGGGCCTGACGCGATCCGCAATTTCGTGGCCTATTGCAAGGAGCAGGGCGTCGGCTCGCTCAAGCTGGTGGTTTCGGGCGAAGATGCGCTGAAGCCCGGCTCTGCGGGCGATGTGCTCTACACGGACGAGGAAATGGAAGCCGCTGGGCAGGCTGCGCGTGAGGCAGGCCTGTGGATTGCCACGCACGCCTATTACCCAAAGGCCATCGACCTTGCGCTGAAGGCCGGAGCGCGCATCATCTACCACGCATCCTATGCCGATGAAGCCGCCGCCGATGCGATGATTGCGGCCAAGGACACCACCTTCTACGCCCCCTCGCCCGGCGTCTCCATCGCCGCGCTGGAAGCCACCCCGCCGCCGCATATCGACATGAGCCACATGAAGAAAAGCGCTGCTGAACGCATGGCGCTGGAGGCGAAGCTGGTGCCGGCGCTCAAGGCGCGCGGAATGCGCATCCTGATCGGCGGGGACTATGGATTTCCGTTTAATCCCAATGGCCGCAACGCCCGCGACTTGCAGATCTTCGTCGATCATTTCGGCTATAGTCCAGCCGAGGCGTTGACGGCCGCGACGGCACTGGGTGGCGAATTGATGGACCTGCAAGTGGGCCGCGTTCGCGAAGGCTGGCTGGCTGATCTGCTGCTGGTCGATGGGGACCCGACGCAGGACGTGAGCATCCTGCAGGACAAGGCGCGGCTGGTGATGATCATGCAGGGCGGCGCGCTCTACAAGACTCCTGCAGCATGATCGACGTTGCGATCATCGGTTGCGGCCCTGTCGGAGCTATGGCTGCCAACCTGCTGGGAAAGCAGGGTCTTTCGGTCATAGTGCTGGAAAAAGAGACCGAGCATTACCCCCTCCCCCGCGCAGTTCACCTCGACCACGAAATGATGCGCCTTTTCCAGAGCGCGGGCGTGATTGACCGCGTTCTGCCCGACATGGTGGCCACGGACGGCCATCTGCACGTGGGCGCCGATCATGGCGTGATCCGCTACATGGGCACCGTGGGCAAGCCCAAGCCGTTCGGTTGGTCCAACGACTACTTTTTCTACCAGCCAGAATTCGAAACGCACCTGCGTGATGCCTTTGCGGACAACGGGGCCATCGAACTGCTGCTTGGCGCCGAATTTTCCGCGCTGGAACAGCATGATAGCCACGTTCGGGTGCGCTATTTCCTGAACGACACCAAAATGCACCAAAAGCGCACCAAGATGCACCTGGACGCACGCTGGGTGATCGCAGCGGACGGTTCACGCAGCCCTGTGCGCAAAGCGCTGAACGTGAAGCTGGACGACCTCGATTTCGAGGAGCCGTGGCTTGTCGTCGATGCCGAAGTGGAAGGCCCGGTCACTTTTCCAACACTGACCGGTGTGCCCGCCGATGCTGATTTGCAGCGCCTGTCGGTGATGATGTGCGACCCTGCCCGCCCCGCCACGGTGGTGCCCGGAAGGCGCAATCACCGCCGCTGGGAATTCATGCTGCTGCCCGGTGAGGACGATGCGGTGATGATGCAGCCTGAGAACGTCGCGGCGCTGATCGGTTCGTGGACGAAGGAGGTTCCGCACCAGATCGTGCGAGCCGCCACGTATCGCTTTCACGGTCTGGTGGCCGAGCAATGGCAGGTGGGCCGGGTGTTTCTGGCAGGCGATGCCGCACACCAGACGCCGCCGTTCTTTGGGCAGGGCATGTGTCATGGCTTGCGCGATGTGGCCAACCTTGCGTGGAAAATGGCGGCGATTGTGAATGATGGCTCGGACGAGGCCATTCTCAGCACTTATCAGCCCGAACGCGACCCGCATGTGCGCGGCGTGATTGGTGCGGCGGTGGCGGCGGGGCGCTATATTTGCGAGCTTGATGCTGCCAAGGCAACGGCGCGCGATGCGGCAATCCGTGAGCAGGCCGCGCAAAAGGCGGGCGAGACGGCGGCGGATCTGATCCCGGCGATTTCAACGGGCTTCGTTGCGCCCGGCACTGCTGGGGCGGGTATGCGGTTTGTGCAGCCGATCCTGTGTGATGGGCGCAAGCTGGATGATCTGACCGGACAGGGTTGGCGCTTGTTCGTGCGTGCTGGTGGGCCGACCGGAGCGATAGTCGCCGCCGACCTGCCCGATGGTGGTGCAGTGGCGGCGTGGCTTGACGCCCATGAAGCAGAAGCTGTGCTGGTGCGGCCTGACCACTATGTGTTCGGCACGGGCAAGGCGGCCGACCTTCTCGCGTTGCGCGATATGTTGTTGAAGAACAAGCAGGAGGTTGCCGCGTGAGCCTTTCCCTTTCCGCTGCACAGACCATTGTTACCGCTGCGCTGGCCGAAGCGCGCGCGCGCTCTGCCAAGGCTCTGGCGGTGATCGTGTTGGACGCCGGGGGGCATCCGGTAGCCTTTGCCCGTGAAGATGGGGCGACCATGTTTCGCCATGACATCGCACGGGCAAAGGCGCTGGGCGCCATCGGCATGGGCGATGATACCCGCGTGATTGCAGAGCGCGCCAAGGGCAATCCAGCTTTCTTTCAAAGCGTTACGGCAGTGGTAGGCGGAAATATCGCGTTCTCGCCCGGCGGCGTGCTGATCCGCGACGCGGGCGCAGTGATCGGCGCGGTGGGGATCAGCGGCGATACCGGCGATTGTGACGAGGAATGCGCGCTGGCGGGCATTCGCGCTGCCGGGTTCAATCTGGAGAATGCAAAGTGAAGTTGCGCAGCATCGAACTGGCACTACCCGATCCGGCGGGCGCGGCGGCGTGGATGGTGGACGTGTGGGGCCTTTATCCCGCAGAAGTGCGCGGCGAAACGCATTACCTGCGCGGCACCGGACCGTCCCCTTATCTGGTGGCGTTTGAAAAATCGGACGCAGAATTTGTGTGTTCCACCACTTTCGTGTGTTCAGAGGAGGAGATGGCCGCGCTGAAGGTGCGCGTGACGCAGCAGGGTTGGGCAGCACGGCCAGTGAATTCATCCGATCCCGGCGATGGTTCGGGCATTGTGGTGGAACTGCCCGAAGGCACGATCCTGCGCTTTCTGGCGGGCACCAAGGAGGTTGCGCCAGTTGAAGGCTTTACCAAGGCCAGCAAGCGCGTCTCCCCGGTCAAGCTGACGCACGTGGTGTTCAACGCCGCCGATGCCGAAATGATGGGCCATGCCGTTGAAGACGTGCTGGGCTTCCGCGTGTCTGACCGGACCAAGGGCATGGTCTTCGTGCGCTGTAACGACAGTCACCATTCCACTGCGTTTGCCCGCGCGGGCTTTGCCAGCCTGAACCACGTGGCTTTCGAGATGGACGATCTGGACGCGGTGATGCGCGGCATTGGCTGGATGCGCGACAATGGCTTTGCGCCTGCATGGGGGCCGGGGCGGCATGGGCCGGGCGACAATGTCTATGCCTATTACATCGCGCCGTTCGGGCCAGTGATCGAGTATTCGACGGCCGTCGAGAAAGTCCCGTTGGACTATCGCGCTGGTGAGCCGGACGATTGGACCTGGCCCGAACAGCGCATTGACCAGTGGGGTGTTTCGGACAAGGACTTTGCGGCCCTGCGCGTTGCCGAGGAACGCTTCCGTTGCCGCCGCGATTGGGAACCTGCCCCGCTTTGAACATCAACAGACGGGGATTTGTTGGCGGCACGGCCGCGCTTGCACTGGCTGGAACCACCGGACATGCAAGGCAAATCCTCCCGGGAGAAAAGACAATGGCCCGTTACATCAGTTTTCGACGCCCTGACGGCACCCCCAGCTTTGGCCGCCTTGATGGCGAGACCGTGCAGGATCTTGGCGTTCAAGGGGCGTCTGCTTTCCTCAAGGACGTGCTGGATGGCGATCTGGCAGCGCTTGCCGCCAACGCCAGCTTTGCCCGCGCCGATGTGCGCTTGCTGCCGGTGGTGCCGAACCCCGACAAGATCTTCTGCGTGGGCCTGAACTATGCCACCCACGTGGCCGAAACCGGGCGCGACCAGAAGGAATTTCCGGCAATCTTCACCCGCTGGGCCGACAGTCTGGTTGCTGATGGCGAACCGCTGGTGCGCCCGCCCGAAACCACTCGGTTCGATTATGAAGGCGAGCTGGCCGTGGTGATCGGCAAAGGTGGCCGCCGCATTCCCCGCGCCACGGCGCTCGATCATGTGGCGGGCTATTCGGTGTTCAACGATGGATCGGTGCGCGATTGGCAGCGCCACAACATCCAGTTCACGCCCGGCAAGACCTTCCCCGGCACCGGCGCTTTTGGCCCTGCCCTTGTCACGCCCGATGATGTGGCCGACCTTGCCAGCCAGCGCGTGCAGACCCGGCTGAATGGTGAACTGGTGCAGGATCAGCCCATCTCGGACATGATCTGGGACGTGGCTTTCGTGATCGAATATTGCTCCACGTTCGCGCCGCTCAATCCCGGCGACGTAATCATCACCGGCACGCCCGGAGGCGTGGGCGACAAACGAACGCCGCCGCTTTACATGAAGGGCGGCGATGTTTGCGAAGTGTCCATCGGTGTGATCGGCACGCTGTCCAACCCGGTGATCGACGAAGTGTAATGTATCACGTGGGCTGACTGCTTCGACTTGCCAGGGCCCGCTCACCCTGAGCTTGTCGAAGGGTGTCTGCATCGGCGCCGTGCAGTATGCTTCGACAAACTCAGCATGAGCGGATTGTGGGAGGCGGGTTGTCGGAAGCGGGTGGTGGGAAGACGTCTGATTTTCCGCTGGCATTTTAGCGGTGGGCGGCGATCAGGTCCGTCATGACGTCAATGAACGCCTTTGCCATCGGGCTGGGCACGATTGCTTTCAAGCGCTTCCAACCGAATTTGCGGACCGGACTGTCGGCCAGTGGAACCCATGCGAACTGCGGTTCGTGTCCGATCAGTTCCACATCAGTCAGCAGGAACAGGCGGTTGCTGGCCAGCGCGATGTGCTTTTGCAGGTAGAGCGAGTTGGTGCGGATCACGTCTGCCGGCCAAGGCAGGCCCCGGCTGAGGAACAAGGCCTCGATCAACTGGTGAAAGCGGCTGCCACCGGTCGGCAAGACCCAAGGCTGATCCAGCAAATCCTGAATGCGCAATGTCGGGGCCTGCGCCAGCGGGTTTCCGCGCGCCATGCCGACATACATACGTTCGGTCAGCAGCACGCCTTCGACGATGTTGGGTGATGGCCTGCCGCCATCGGTCCCGCCGATATCGGTGACCGGGCCGACCAACAGCCCGATCTCGCCCTTTTCGAGCGCGGGCTGGAGTTCGGAATCCAGCCCTTCACGCAGGCCAATCCGCAAGGGGCCACCGCGTGTACACAGGTGGCCGAACACGGCGGGCATCAGGCCGGGCATGGCGCTGGGCGTTGCGCCGACGATCAGTGGCCCCAGTGCTTCCTCACCCAGCGAGGACAGCTCATCGCGCGCCTGCCGGGCAAGGTTGGTCATCGCCATGGCCGTGCGTCCAAGTATGACGCCCGCCGGTGTGGGCACCGCTCCGCGATGCCCGCGTTCCAGAACTTGCGCCTTGGCGACACGTTCAATCAGCGCGATGCTTTTGGAAATGGCAGGTTGCGTGACGCCAAGGGCCTCTGCGGCGCGGTTGAAAGATCCGTGCTCGATCACCGCGCGCAAGGCCCGCCAGTGGCGCGTATCGATGTCCATGATCATTCCTGATGGTTATAGCTTCATTGCCTTGTAGTACTATGCAGCATGAGCGGCAATGGCTAGCACGGCGCCGGGAACCAGGGGACATGTGATGACAGAGCCTGCTGATATTGCCGCCCGCATTGCCGAAATGGGACGGGAACTGGGGCCGCAAGTGTTGCAAGCCTTGGGGACGCTTTATGCCGATCAGCAACGCGCGCTAGCCGCTGCGGTGCCGGTTTCGGTGCAGGACGTGGCTTATGGCCCCCACGAGCGGCACCGGTTCGACCTTTACAAGCCACAGGGCAAAGCAAGCGCGCCCATTCTGGTATTTGTGCATGGTGGCGGATTTCTGAAGGGCGACAAGGGCGACAACGGCAGCCTGGCCAACACCAACATGGGCCGTATCGCGGCGCGCGCAGGGTTCCTTGGCGTGGTCATCAACTATCGCCTTGCGCCCGATCATGTGTGGCCTGCGGGTGCAGAAGACGTTGGGGCTGTGGTTTCGTGGTTGAAAGCGAACGCTTCGGATCATGGCGGCGATCCACAGCGGATCATCCTGTGCGGCACATCGGCTGGGGCGGTGCATGTGTCTGGCTATGTCAAGCATGTCGGCCCTGCGCAGGCAGAGGCGGATGTGCGGGGGCTGATCCTGTTGTCGGGCCTTTACGGCTACACGCCGCCCGATGCACGTGACGCGCTTTATACCGGCGAACCGGCGCTCTATCCTCAGCGCTGGACCAAGGATGCATTAGCCGCAGTTCGGCTGCCGATCATGGCATGTTGCGCTGAATTCGATCCGGTGCGTTTCCAGACGGAATGGGTGGGGCTGATGCAGGACCGGTTGCTGCATCAAGGCTGCCTTCCGGCTGGCGGCGTGGTGCGCGGGCACAATCACTATAGCATCACCATGCACATCGGCGGTGATGATCGTAGGCTGGAGCAGGAACTGATCGCCTTTGCAGCGCAAGCCTGCTGCGGATAATCACCACACTAACTTCACGCTACTGTTAAGCGCTTTTCAACTCGGCCCGGCTAACGCGGGAGGATGACATCGGCTGCCGTTTCCCTAGCGCTCGTGCTTGTACTGGCCATGACTTACCTTGGCTATCCGCTGGCGCTATTGCTGCTGCACGGCATCAAACCACGGCGCGATGATGGGGCGGGCCATGCCCTGCCCCACGGCCTTTCGGTCACAGTTCTTATCGCGGCCTATAACGAACAAGGCAGCATCCTCGAGAAGTTGAAAACGGTGCTGGCCGCAGCGGACAATAGCCCTTGGCCGGTTGCCGTGATCGTTGGCGACGATGGCTCTACCGATGACACGGCTTTGCTGGCGGAGAGTGTTGATGACGCGCGCTTGACGGTGGTGCGTTGCCCGCGCGGAGGGAAGGCTTCGGTGCTGAACCGGATCATCGATCTGGCGCAGGGCGATATCGTGATCCTGACCGACGCCGATCCGCTGTTTCTGCCCGACACGATCGACGCTATTGTGCGGCCCTTTGCCGATCCGGCAGTGGGTGCGGTGGCAGGCGCGGTTGTGGTCAACCGGGCCAGTGGTGGGAAGCGCAGGCTGGCGCAGTTTGACGGGCTTTTCCGCACGTATGAATCGTGGCTGCGCACGGCTGAGAGCCGGTTGATCGGGTGCAGCAGTGCCGATGGCGGGCTGTTTGCCATAAGGCGCGGGCTGTTTCCGGTAGTGCCGGGCGATGTGACCGACGACTTCTATATCAGCACGGCAGCGGTTGCGGGCGGGCAGCGCATCGTGTTCGAGCCTGCCGCGCGCGTGGTGGAGGAAAGCATTGCGGGCAGCCACCGCAACTTCCGTCGGCGCGTGCGCATTACCGTGCGGGGGATGACCGGCCTGTGGCGGCGGCGGCGTTTGATGAATCCGTTTGTGACTGGCGGCTATGCCTTCGGACTGATCGTTCACAAGCTGTTGCGGCGGCTGGCCCCGCTGTTCCTTGTGGCGCTGTGGCCGCTTTCGCTGATGGCGGCATTGGCGGCGCAGGGGTTGGCGGCGTGGTTCTGGGCGGCGACGTGTGGGGGCCTCAGCCTGCTGGTGCTGTGCGGGGTTGCCGGGCTGGCCGAGGGCATTGGCTGGCCGCGCCCGGTACGGATGCTGCACGGGCTGGCGCTGCATCTTGCCGGACAGCTGACGGGCGTGTGGCAATTCGCCACCGGTCGCCGCTACAGCCAGTGGACGCCTGCGAAGTGAAGTGGGGCATTGCGATTGTCGGGGCCGCTGCGGTGATCGGCTTCGGGCTTATGCTTGCCCCCGGAGCGGCCCAACCGGCGCAGGGCGATCAGCACTTGGCTGACACGTTCGACAATGGGCTGTGCGCCGGATCGGATGAGTGTCCGTGGTATTTTCAGCAGCGCGTCGATGGTGAGGTACGTGCAGAGCCGGTCGCGGGGCGCGGCGGGCTGGCGCTTCATGCGCTGGCGGGGCCGAAGCGGGGTGAGACGGTGGCCAAGGCGGCGCTGGTGGCCCGCATTGCGCCTGCGGGCCAGGGCAGCGTGATCCGCGTCTCGTTTGACATGATGGTGCCGCATGGCCGCCCCGGCAATTCGCTGCAACTGGTGGATCTGGAATGCGCGGACTGCGGGTGGTCGCACAATCCCGGCGTGCGCCTTTACCTGCGGCATGGGCGGCTGCGGATCGACCGTTCGAAGATCGATGTTGCGCGGGCGTGGATGAACGATGCAGGGCCGCAGATGGAGCGTGGCCGCTGGCACCATGTTGCTTATGAAATGCTTGTTTCGGCGGGCGACGATGGCTGGGCGCGGGCCTTTCTTGATGGACGTGAAGTTGTCGGCGGCACAGGGCGCACGTTGATGACCAAGCGCATGGAGTGGATCGACCGGGTGCAAGTGGGGCTGACCGCCAATTCGAACCCCGAACCGGCGGAACTTTGGGTCGACAATGTGAAGATCGATGTGACGGCCCCTGCCGGTAAGGCCCGCTGATGCTGAGCGCGCGCTGGATCGAGCCGCAAGATGCGCTGGCCGACGTAGCGCGCTGGCAGGCGCTGGCGGCAAGGTGCGCCAATTCCAACGTTTTTTACGAGCACTGGGCAGTGCAAGCCTGCCAGACCCTTCCCGAAGGCCGCGGATTGCGACTGCTGCTGGTGGAGCACCATGATGGCAGTTGGGCCGGATTGCTGCCGCTGATGCCGTGGCGTGCCGGGGGCGTGACCATCGGTTGGCAGAACTGGGACCAACGCGTGCGGGCGCTGGGCGATCCGCTGATCGTCAAAGGTCTGGAAACAGACGTGTGGCAAGCCATGTTGGCGATGCTGGCGCGGGACTGGTGGCAGCCGATGTTGCGGCTTTCCACACTGGATGAACAAGGCCCGGTGGGAGCCGCGCTGCTGAATATACTGGGCCAAGGGGCGTGGCCGCACCGGCTGACGCGCAGGCTGGAACGGGCGGTCCTGAACCACGGGCCTGCTGCCGCCGACTATTGCGCGAGCAACATCCGCGGCAAAGTGCTGAAGGAATATCGCCGGTTGAAGCGGCGGCTGGCGGACCGAGGCGAGTTGCGTGTGGAACAGCTTGGCACTGGAATGCCTGCGGCCAGTTGGACCGAACAATTGCTTGGCCTTGAAACCGTAGGCTGGAAAGGCCGCGATGGGGTGGCCGCTGCCTGCGATCCGGCGTTGCAGCAATGCGTGCATCGTCTGCTGGACGAAGCGCACCGACTGGGTCGGCTCGATTTCTGGCGGATGACGCTGGATGGCGAGCCGCTGTCGATGCTGGCCTGCCTCGAAAACGGGCAAGGTCAGGCCTTTCAGTACAAGATCAGTTATGACGAGCGCCATGCCGCCAGTTCACCGGGGGTGCTGCTGGAACTGGAATACCTGCAGGCCATGCTTGACGGCGACCGGCTGACCCGGTGCGACAGTTGCGCCCGCCCGGACCATCCGATGATCAACCGCCTGTGGGTGGATCGTATGCCTGTCTGCTCGGTGGTGATCGGCCAGCCCACGCTGGTCGGCCGGGGGATCATCGGGCTGACCGCGCTGATGGACCGGCGCAAGGCCAGATCGCACGCGCAAACCGCCCCTGTTCCAGAGATGGAAACGAACTGAACCATGACGACGAACACCGTCCTTTTCACACCAGCCGGGCACGCGGCACTTGTTTCGGCCTACCCCGCCTTGCCCTGCGGCCTGAACCACGGCCTTGTGGGCCATCCGCTGCTCACGCGCGCCGCGCTTGAAGAACTGGCTGCCAGTCTGCCAGCATCCCACGTTGAGCATTCAATCGGCGATGTGCCGGTGAATCAGGACCCTTCGGCGACCAAGGTTGTGCCGCTGACGGCGGCAGACGTGGTGCGGACGATCGACACCAACCGGTGCTGGATGGTGATGAAGAAGGTGGAGCACGTGCCTGCCTATGCCCGCCTGCTCGACGCGCTGCTGGCCGATATCGCCAATCTGGTGATTCCGCTGACCGGGCCGATTGTGCGCCCGGAATCCTTCGTGTTCCTGTCTGCACCAAATTCGGTCACGCCGTTCCACATGGACCCCGAACACAACATCCTGCTGCAAATTGAAGGCGGTAAGACGATGAACGTCTATCCGGCGGACAGCACCGAGATGGTGCCGCAGGAGGCGCATGAGGCATTCCATCGCGGCGCGCACCGCAATCTGGTGCATCGCGATGCCTTCGAAGCGCAGGCCCGGCCCTTTGCGATGCAGCCCGGTGATGCGGTCTACGTGCCGGTAAAGGCACCGCATTGGGTGCAGAACGGGCCTGAGGTATCGATCTCGTTCAGCGTTACATGGCGTTCACGGCTGAGCGATGGCGAAGCGCGGCTGCATCTGGTGAACCACCAGTTGCGCAAACTTGGCCTGCAACCCGCCCTGCCCGGCCAAAGCCCGCTGGCCGATCAGGCCAAGGTCAGCGCGCATCGCGGGTTCAAGGCGGTGACGCACGGGATCAAGCGGGCGCTGGGCAAGCAGCCAGACCGCACCGCCTATTAGGCAGCGGCCATCATGGCCAGCTGGCGTGAAGCATTGGCCGTGAGGTCGAATTCCTGTTCCACATGACGTCGCCCGCGCTTGGCCATTTCCAGCGCGGCGACAGGATCGGTGAAAACGCGCAACAATGCCTGACCAAGCGCCGCGCTATCGCGCTGCGGCACCAGCAGGCCGGTTTCTCCATCGCGGATCAGTTCGGGGATGCCGGATATGGCAGTGGTGATGGCGGGGCGCTGATAGGCCAGAGCTTCGATCATCACGTTGGGAATGCCTTCCTGGCGGCCGCTAGGGCCGATCACGCTGGGGGCAACGCAAACGCTGGCGGTGCGATAGCTTTCGGCTACCACTTCGAACGGCTGCATCCCGCGAAAGCGCACGCGATCACCGAGCGATGCGGCCTGCGCTTTCAGCGCTTCGGCGCTGGGGCCGCTGCCGATCAGGTCCAGCTGCCAGTTGCCCAACCGCTCGCCTACCGCGCCAAGCGCTTCGAGCAGGTATTCGACGCCCTTCTTGGGTTCCAGCGCGCCGACATAGAGGATGCGGAATGGGTCGGTTGAAGGCACAGTGTCAACAGGCGCGATGCGGGCTGTGTCCACGCTGGAGTGGATGACCTGGATAGGGCGTTCGGCAATGGCGGGGACTGTCCGGTGCAGGAAGGCCGCGCCAAATTCGCTGACGGTGCGGATGCCGCCCGCTTCGGACAGTTTGGCATCCAGCAGGCGTTGCGTGCGGAAAATATCGTGCGCGCGGCAACTGACCGAATAGGGCAGCCCCCCCATGCGCCGTCCGATCCATGCGGCGGTGGCGGGGTGTCCGGCAAATTCAGCATGGATGTGATCGGCACCCCAGCGTTGTGCATCGGCGGCAATCGCCAGCGCTTTTGGCAGGAGCGCCAGAGACTTGGCGGCAATGCGCGGCAACGAGGCATAGGCGGTCACTATCCGCCCGATGATGGCCCCCATCGTCAACGGGCGACGAACCACCCCTCCCGCTAACGCCGTGAGGCTTTCGCGGCCCAGCAGCGGAATGGAGCGAACGCGCTCGCGCAGCGGTTCGGCAAAGCCGTGCAGGGTCTGGTTCTTCCGCCATGCCGCCACGTGATAGAGGCGCACCTCATGGCCCAGTTCGATGAACTTCATCAGATCGCGGTAGATGAAGGTTTCGGTCGATTTGGGAAATTCGGTGACGATCACGGCGATCTTCATGGGGTGTTCCTGTTGAGCCGCCCAACCTGCGCCAGCATTCCCGCGCGCAAGCCAAGCGCGAGCAGCAGCCAGAGATAGCGCAAATCCTTGTGCGGCATGAAAAACGACGCTGCCAACAGCGCGGCCAGCGCAAGCATCAGGGCAATGGCCACGGACGACAGTTCCTGGCTGATGGAGCGGGATGCGTCTATCAACTGGCGGAACACCTCGCGCACCAGCAGCGCAAACAGCGCAAGGCCGACCAACCCGTATTCCACCGCCGTATCGAGGAACATGTTGTGCAATTCGCGCGGTTCCAGAATGCGGCCCGGATACCAGCGGTACTCCGGCCCCACGTAATAGCTCGGGAAATTGCCGGGGCCGATGCCCCAGATCGGCGATCCCGAGAGCAGATCACCGCCGATGCGCAGATAGGTGATGCGGCGGAACAGCGTGCGGTCCTTGGCAAAATCGCCGATGGCCATGAAGCGCTCGACCAGTTCGGGCGGGGCGATGGCGATCAGGCCGATCACCGCAGCGATGCCCGCCAGGATCATCAGCGGAAAGGCGCGATGGCCGCGAAACCGCCAACCGAGCAGGCCTGCTGCCAGCGCAAGCCCGATCAGCGCGCTGCGGGCCGACATCTGGCCAAGCGCCACGATGCCAAGCGCGGTGGCACCCAGCAGCACGGGCTGCCAGCGCCGCGCGGCATAGACTGTCAGCGCCATTGCCAGCACCGTGCTGACCATCAGCATCTGCGCCGCTGTAGTGGGGTTTTCGTCCGACCCGCCAGAGGACCGGGCTGCGCCTTCGAACTCGGCAGTGGTGGCGGCGATCGATGTGGCGACAAGGCGCGTGCCGGTCTTGTATTCGATCAACACGATCACCGCCGCGACGGTTCCGGCTAGCACGATGGAGCCGGTGACTAGCGTCAGGTGGCGCGGGGAACTGATGGCCAGCATGATGCACAGTGCCGGAAGGATGGAACCCGACAGCTTGATGATGTAATCCACGCCTTCAGACTTGTGCGCGCTCATCGCCCAGCACACGAATATCCATGCGCAAAGGATTGCGATAAGGCGCACGCCGAAGGGCAGGAGGTGCCCCCCTTCCTGCGGACTGTTCAGGCGGATGGTCAGCAGCCAGATCAGGCTTCCCGCCACCAGCCCAGCAAACAGCATCTCGCCAGCGCTGATCGGCAGGCTGGCCGTCAGCCGATTGCCCACAGCATCAAGCTGCGTCAGCGCGGCATAGAGCAGCGCCAACAGCAACAGCAGGTGCTGCACCGGCATGGCCATCAGCCGGTTCGGGCCTCCATGCAGCATGGGCGACGAAGGCGCGGTTGACGCCATGATCAGCCGATGAAGAAGTGCGGTTCGCCGCCGATATCCTGCTTCCAGCGTTCACAGGTTTCCGCCAGCCAGGCCGGATCGGCGGCGGCATGAGCCGGGATGCCGATGAAATATCGGACAGAGCAGCCCATCGCAGCGAGCCATCCTTGTGGACATTCCTGATCGACCGCCCCTGCATAGACCAGCGTGCCCGGCAGCACAGCGACAGGATCGAAGCTGGCGCGGGTTGCATCGGCCACGGGCATCGGCCGCCCTGCTGCCTTCGCCATATCAAGCGCACATTGGGTAAGCAGGCGGGCAGATGTGTGTGCGCCGACCGACACGGCCACGCAGATGTCACCCGAGGTCAGGCCCGATTGCACAAGGGCATCGCCAAGCGTTGCGCAGGCCGCACGACGTTCGCCAAGATTGTATTGCGCGCCATCTGCTGGAGACGGGATCACCCCGGCTATTGCGACCTGCGGCGTTGGCTGCGGTTCGGTCGCCACCTCTTGTGCGGGCTCCTCACCATGTTCGGCAAGGTCAATGTCTTGGGCAAGCGCGTTCGCACCGGCTGTCATGGTGGGGCTGTAGCGGTGGATCGGCCCGGCAACTGGTGTGGCCTCTATCGCAGCGTTGCTGGCGCGCTGGCGGAAGATCGAAATGTTTTCGGGCAGGTCCTGTGGGGCATGTTCGGCGTCCCGGCGTTTGTTGGCAAAGCTGGCCGGGCGGAGATCGACGGCATCGTCGTTATCCACGCTTGCACCGTTCACGGCTGCTGCCAGCGATTGGCCCGGACCAAGCAGCAGAAGCGCAATGGCGGCAAGTGCAGCACCGGCAACAAAACCGGCGATAGTATTGTAAAAGACCTTGGGCGAGGAACGGACCAGCGGTGGCGTGGCCTTCTCGATCACTTCGATCTTGGGGGCATTGGTCTGATTTTCGTTGAGGTTGAAGCTGACCCGCTGCGCCAGATCGTCAACTTCCTTGCTCACAAGGGCAATGCGGTCGTCGATCTGCTTGATCGTCATTTCACTGCCGCTGACTTTGCCGAACTGCGCGCGCAAAGCGCTGATACGGCCCTGCCGGATCGCGATACCCTGGCGCAGCCCGTCTGCCTTGGGGGCGGCGGTGGCGAGCGCCTGTTCGACGGCCTGCTGCGACGTGCTCATGCGTCCGCTTGCCTGCCGACGCAGTGCGGCGACTTCAGCCGCGGCACTGTCGAGAGCAACGCGGTCACTGGTGAGGCGGCTTTCCTCCGCCATCAGTTCCTGCATCAGGCCCTGTTTCTGGGTATCGACATCGACAACGCCGCTGCGCTGCTTGAGCAAGCGCGACTGGTTTAGCAGCGTGGCGAGTTCCGCACGCTTGGCCACGAGGTTCTTGCCGAGGGTGGTCGTGAGCAGCTCCTCGCTGGCTTCCGACTGCGTATGCGCGCGTGATACGATGGCTTCGGACAGCGCGTTGGCCAGCCAGGCGGCGGCCTGCGGATCGTCCCAAGCAACCGCGACTTTCATCAGATAGGTGCCTTCGACCATTTCGATGGTCGTGTTCTCGATCAGCGACTGCATCAGGTCTTCGCGCAGCGGCACTTTCACCACTTCGCCGTAGTTCAGCCAGCTGAGGATTTGGCCCGGAGTGAAGAAGCTGGGGGCCGAGGCATTGCGCTCCAGAGTCTCAAGCGAGACGTTCGCGCGCTTTGCCTCCCACGCAAGGTAGCGCTCGACCACGGGTTCGAGCACCGGGCGCGTATAGACGTACTCGCCATAAGTCTGGACCATGACCGCGCCGCCATCGAACGTCTGGCCGCGCACGAAGCGCGTGGCAAAGCCGAGTTCGGCGCTGGTGGGCACAATGTTGAGCCGCGCTGCCGATTCAAAGCTGGGGCGCTGTGCCAGCACGGCCACGCTGAACAGCCACGCCAGCAGCGTGCAGCCAATCACGAGGCCGCCGACCAACCGCCAGCGCGACATGATCAGCCGCCAGTAATACAGACCGACGGGCATCAGGGCGACACCAGAGTGACGTTTGAACCGAGGTTTATGCCATTGAAACCGATGATCTGGCGGATCTGGCGCGCGCGGTCTGCCATGCGGGCGACTTGCGTTGCGGGAATGATGATGACGCTGAACGGTTTGAGTTCACGCAACTGCGCACTGCTGCCGTCAAGAACAGCGCGCATATCGATCATTTCGGCCAGAAGCTGCCCTTTGACCGGGGTCAGCAGCACCACTTGCGAAAGGTCTGCGTCCCGCGATGCCCCGCCGGCACGGGCTAGTGCCTCGAACAGGGAACTACCATCGCGATAGGGGAATGCGCCAGGACGGGCGACTTCGCCCATCACGAAAGTTTCCGGCGGCAACGGCGGGCGGGCGTATTCCAGCACCTGGACCGATACCGACGGCCGCTCCAGCACTGGACGATAGAGCGCCTGCAATTTTTCCTGCAATTCAGTGGCGGTCAAACCGCGCGTCTGCATCGGCTTGAGCAACGGCGGGCTGATCTCGCCCGAGACCAGCACCCGCTGTTCACTGTCGAGCAGCGGCATATAAGGAAAGCGAATACGAACCAGATCATTGGGCGAAAAATCACCGGGACGTTCGAGCAACTGGGTGAGCGTATCGCTGACCTCATCGCCGAGCGCCCCGCGCGGTGCAGTTACGCCCTGCTCTGGCAGAATCGCGATGTTGCGCTGGGGCTGATATTGGGTCGAACTCGCGCAGCCGGTCAGCAGAAGCGCTGCCAGCCCTGCTGCTGCGCAAGCACGGCCTTTTGAGAAACGAAGGTCGTCTGACACGATTTGCAAATCCCTTGAACGTCCGTTTTCCTAGGCCGGGCACGCTAAATTTATCGTTAACTCTGTGCAGGCGTTCAGCGCCTTGCGAGACCTACGAGCATCTTCTCGAACATGCGGGTCGAGCGCTGAATGCCGTATTGGGCTGCCGTAGCGCGACCAGCGCCGACTGTGCTGGTCAACCGCGCCGGATCGGCCAGAAGTTCTTCGATACGCGCGGCCAGAACCTGCGCATCGCCGGTCGGCACAAGCCAGCCATTATCACCATCGCTGATAAAACTGTCCGGCCCTCCGCACCGTGTAGCAAGGACCGGGAGCCCCTGATGCATCGCCTCGATCAGGACATTGCCAAAGCCCTCGCGCCGCGATGCCAGAACGAACAGGTCGGCCCCTGCCATGGCGGCACCGGGATCGGCCACGTGCCCCGCCAGCCGGACATGATCATTCAGGCCCTCAGCAACGATCCGCGCTTCAAGCTTCGCTCTTTCCGGGCCTTCGCCGTAGATTGTCAGCTGACATGGGCGATCATGCCGCGCGAGCTTTCCAACGGCGGCAATCAGCAGATCAAAGCCCTTTTCCCTCACCAGCCTGCCCGCGCTGACGATCTGCCACGGCCCCGTTCGGACTGCGGCGGAGGGATGGACGCAGGTTTGGGATGCCCAATCATCGATTACCGGGTTGGGCAGGCAACGGATCGGCAATTCCCGCCTCATCAGGGCGTTCAGTTCGGCGGCAATCGCCTGTGTCGGCACCGCAACCGCAGTGGCAGAAGGATAGAGCAAACGCATCGCCGCCTTGCGCAGCCAAGGCCATTTGGCCCCGGCCAGATACGCGGTGGGCGTCGTGTGCTCTGAAACGATCCGCGCACAATTGCGGGCTGGTGCCGCCATAAGTGCCAGATTCATTGCGTTTGTAGCCGAATAGGCGACATCGATGCCCAGTGCATCCAGTTGCCTGCCGATGTCGAAGCTGCGCCAGAGCGCACGGTTGGCACCGATGCGAAGTGGCTCGACATCGCGGGGAAGGAGGTCGAGGAAATCCCCTTCTACGCGCCCCAGCAGAAGATGCGGATCGAACCGCGAGCGATCAAGTGCCCCCAGCCAGTTGAGCACGACCCGCTCTGCCCCACCCGGCCGAAAGTGGGGCAACAGGAACGCGACCTTGATGCGATGTTCAGGCACGCCTGGTGCGCCGTATAAGCAAGGCAAGGGCTTGGCGGCTCAGACACTCCTCATCACGGCACAAGACCAGTTCCGCAGCAGCATAGCCGAGTAAGAATGTTGCAACGGTGGGCCCGAGCAGGAACAGGCGCAGCCACTGACTGCCGGCTGCGGGCAAAGTCTGCTGAAGCACGAAGGCCAACAGGCTGCCAACACCCGCCGCCGCAAGGGTCCTGGCAAAGGCGCGGAACTGTTCAGCCAAAGGATAGTCGGCGAAACGGTCCTTGGCGACACGCATGGCCTGCGCCAGATTGAGTGCCGTTGCCAGTGCAGCCCCCCATGCTATGCCAGCCACGCCGAGCAGCGGGATCAGCGCCAGCAGCGCCACTGCCCGCAGCGCGATTCCCGTGACGGCAATTCGAATCATGTCGCCGCGAGGATTCCCGCGCGAGTCGGCAAATATCGCGGACGTTGTTGCCAGAAGCGGTGTCAGGAACATTGCGGCGGCGCAGTAGCCGATAGTCGTTGCGATCGTCGCAGAAAGCCCGTCCGCACCAAAGGCACCATAGCCAAACAGCAGGCGGACAATGAAGTCGGTGGAGAACACCATACTGATCGACACCACCGTCTGAATGGCAAACACGCTGCGCTGACGCTGGGCGAAACCCAATGCCGCCTCGCGCGGGCTGCTCGATTGCATAACCCGGACGAGATCTGGAAACATGACTGCCGAAACGCTCGACATAACCAGACCCGGCACCAGCGAGGCAAGGCGCGAGCCGTACTCCAGTGCGGCCACACTGCCATCCGCAAGCGTCGATGCGGCCATGAAATCCATCAATGTCGTGGCCTGATTGAACACGACGAATATAACCGCTGCGACCAGACCACCCGCGGCTCCCGTGGCGACAGGCCCTGCCTGTTCCCCACCATTGCCTACACCTCGGGCTTGCGCCCGTTCGGCACGCATTCGGTGGATAAATGGCAGCGATCCGAAAACCATGATGGCAAGCGCCAGAATGGCCCCCACCACCAGCATCTCACCAACTTCGATAATGCCCAGCGGTGGCACCAGAAACAGGAGAACCCCGACCAGCAAAATGCGCTGTGACATGGCTGCGAATTCAACCAGACCGTGTTTGCCACTGGCCTGCCGCATCGCATTGAGTATCCAGATCAACGTGGTCAGGACAATCAACGGCGCCATGATGCGCACCAGTTGATCCATCAGAAGGTGGCGCTCACCGGAAAATCCTGGGGCGAAAACCGTGACGAACCACGAAGGCCAGATCAGGGCGATGAAGACTATGGAAAGGATGATCCCGGCCACACCTGCCGCCAGCCGATTGCGAAACAACCCCAGCAGCGAAGCACTGGAATCGAGCCGTGCGACAAGCTGCGGCATGAGCGCCATGTGAACCAGCTTGCCAGTGGCGTCCGCAACGCCATTGGTGCTGCGCCGCGCCAGAAAGAACGCATCCAGCTGGGCCGACGCACCAAACCGCGAAGCCAGCAATGTTGACATGGCGAAACTGAACAGCAGATCGACCACCCGGATGCCAAACACCATCGTGGTCGATTTCGCAAAAGAGCTTGCCTGCTTGTCTTTACCCCTCACGCCGCAACGGTCCGCGATTTGCGTTGAGGCCCAAGGTTGCCACTATAGCGGGACGTGATTGTCCATTGCGTCCCCAGCACATAGATATGCGTCACCTTCTGCCCGCACTCGCGATAGCCGAAGTAGTACTGCACCAGATAGGACGCCGCGTTGGTGAGGTCGACGATACCGAACTGGCGGCGGATGCCCAGATCACACAAGTAGTGCATGGTATAGCGGCACAGCAGCATCCCCAGCCTGCTATTGCGCTGGTCAGGGTCGAGCAGCCAGCAATAGTGATATGCCTCGCCCGGCATCACCCGATAGAACTCATGGGCTTTGCGGTCCTGATGCGAAGTCAGTGATATCCACACACAACCGCAAGCAATCCCGTCGCGCGTGATGAACAGCGCGTGCTTGCCATCGCGCAGCATCTGGCGAAATGCAGGCGCGCGATGAGCCAGCCAATCACACAGCACTGGCAACGGATCATCGCCGACCACGCGTAGACAGTCCACGCCGTCGGGAAGCTTTCCGTCTCCCAACACGCCCTGCCATTCGGCACGGAACTCGACCATAACGCTGTGTGTGATGCGAAAGACATGATCCTGCCACACTTTTGCCAGCGTTGACTTCAGACCTCTGTCAGCAATGCGTGCGGACAAGCGCTTGAGGGCCGTGTTCAAGCCCACTGCCGCCTCGTGCGGATCAATTGGTTGCGCAAGCTCACAGCCGCGCGACGGGCGCTGAACAGCAGGCCATGCGCTGCGGGTTTGAGCACGATGGAATTGACCGGCACCATGATGCGGCGATGCGGATTGAACGATCGCTTGAACTGCAGCCTTCCACTGGCGTTCTCGTCCAGCGCGATCTCCAGCGGCAAGCCGGCAAGATCGAAGCCGACGCAGCCCATCGCCCGCGCAGTCCGCATGGCCTCCCACAACAAGCCATAAGCGCGAGGCACCGGCGCTCCGGGATCGACCGTTGGCATGGACAGCCAGATCGCCTCGTCAGCCTGCCGAATGAAGCAGTGCCCACCGGTCGGTACGCCATCTGTTTCGGCAATCAGCAGCGCGCCGCCTAAGCGCTTCACCATCTCGGCCTGCGCAACAGCATCGGGCAGGTCACGGCTGGCGTAGAGCGGTTTGGCAGCATAGAAACTGTCGAGCAGGCTCTGGTAGAGCGCAACGTCCGCACTACTATCGGGATCGGCAAGGCGCACTACCTGCCCCGATGCTTCAGCCTTGCGCAATTGCCGCCGAGCGCGCTGCTTGAAGCCTGCAAGAATGTCCGCTTCCGGCTTATCCAGCCACACTATGCCGGTCGATACATGGAGCGATTGTTGTGCCAACGGCATCGGCACACCCGCCTCAATCCGTATTGTTTCTGCTGCCATCGCAACATCCCTGCCCCGCACGCGCGGAGCCAACTGGATGGCACTGCATCCTGTCCGCGCCAGCGCCTCCTTGAGCGCGGCAACAACCGTTCCCAGCCGTGCAATGTCGTGGACAATCGGGCCACGAACGATCTTGGCCATCCAGTGAAACGGCGACATGCGGACCTCGCGGATCACTGCTGTTGCGCAAAGCACGCCATGATCTTCGTAGAAGAAGTAGCGGTATTGTGCCCCGCACTGTCGCTTCTGAATATCGGCCCAGACGCTTGTCTGCTGATAGGCAGCATGGGGACTGGCCATGACAAAGGCGTCAAGAACAACGCGTTGGCCATCGTCCAATTCGTCCAGGAGAAGCGCTTGTGACGGCATTGCTAGAGTCGGTCTCCGGGGCTGTTCATCGAATCTTTTGAGGTTGCCGTTAGCGGTTAACAGGCAGCCGTTGATGGACCCTTAAGATGAGCGATGTTTGCAGGTGGCCCGATCAGGGATGCCCGCCCAATATGGTTGACGCGCCTTTGGCATCGGCTTTCGAGCCGCAATCTGGCCCTGTGCCAAATGCTGATTTCGCAGCCCTATCCCCAACCGTTTTGGAGCGCAGCGCTCAAGCCGTGTGGATGAAGTGCTGGCTTTCCGCCTATGCTCCACAAGGCGCAATATGCGTTGAAGGCGTCCATTTTCTGGAGCACATACATAGCCTGAATGCGATCTCGCTGCGCGTGCTGCATAGCCCCACCAATCTCCAGACTCCGCGCCACAGCATCGTGGCGGAAGCATCATTGGGCAGCCCCGAAATCAGACATGCGTTGCGGCGCCATCGCGCGGCGGGCGTCATACTCGAATATCTGCCACACCCAGATATGGAGACGATCAGAACTACGCTGCAGTCGGCAGGCCTGCGCCATCTGGTCATCGCTCAGGCAGCCATTCCCGTCACTGTCTGTACCCATACCTTCGATCACTTTGTCGAACTGCGCAGTAAACGCGAACGCCAAAGGACACGGAAGCTTCTAAGGCTGGTAGACGATGCAGACGGTTCGCTGTGCTTTTCTGTCATCACGGATGGAGCGCAAGTCGCACCGCTCATCGAAGAGTGCTTAGCCCTTGAACAAGCCAGCTGGAAAGGCCGCGAAGGAACAGCAATCCTCGACAAGCCGGAGGACGCCCGCTTCTATCGCCAACTGGCCCAAGACCTCGCCGCTGCCGGACTGCTTCGGCTCGCCCTGTTGCACGACCGTGCCGGACAACTGGTTGCCTTTGAGCTGTGCATGGCATGGGATGGTCGCCTGATTGCACTCAAGACATCGTGCAGCGAACGGCATCTTGACCTTTCACCGGGTCATGTACTGGCCCTTTTGCACATCCGCCACTGTTGCGCCGACCCGACGATCAGTCTCTATGACGTGACCGGCAATGGCTTGAGCCCTGCCCCCCACCTGCTGCGCTATGCTGATCGGCAGGAACTGCTTTGGCGGGTGATACTGTTTGCACCGGGCTGGCGTGGACGAATTCTACAACTGATGTGGCAGGCCCGCCTGCGCTTACGGAGCGTTAAGCGGTTTGTGGCAAGTCGGTGCGGATGAACCGCAAGACGGAACGACGACTGCACCTGCTTCAGGCCCTGCTTGCTGTGACTACAGCGGTGGCAGCCTGCCGAATCCTGTGGCCGGTCGCGCCGTGGGCTGGATGCCTTCTCGCCATCATCCTCCTAGGGCTGGCGCACAGCAGGATGATGCTTACGCCGGGCACCGCCATCCTGACGTATCATTCGATCAGTGATGATGCTGCATGGTTGCCATGGTCGAAGGACATCACTGTCAGCCGACAGACCTTTGCCGCGCATCTGCAAACGCTCAAGGCAATGGCCGTGCCGGTTCTGGCCACCCGCGATTATGTAGCGATGCGTCAACGTGGTGAGCCGATCCCGCGCCGCGCCGTCGTCCTGCATTTTGATGACGGTTATTTTGACAACTGGTGCCATGCAGTGCCTCTGCTGGTTCAGCATGGCTTTCCCGCAACGTTCTTTGTCTCGCTGAATTTCATCGAACCGGGCGATCAGGTGCGTGCGCGCGCAGAACGCCCTGGCTATATGTCGTGGGCCGAATTGCGAGCGATCGAAGCGATCCCGGGGCTTGAAGTTGAACCCCACGGAATTGATCATGCGCGCATTGCGGTCGCAGGTGCCGCGGTGGCACGGCTGACCGCAGCAAACTGGCGCGATCATCTTTGGCTGCAATGGGCCGCATCGCCCGGTCCAAAGCATGATTGGTATGATCGCACTGCTGCTTGGGCTGTTCCAATCGGCAGCGCCGTGCCCCCTTCACGCCTCGCCCTCGCCTCGCCCGGACTGTCCGGCGACGCCATGGAAACCGATGCAGATGTGGCCACACGCATCCGCACGACGCTCGACGAGTGCAACTCAACCTTTGCGGACGAACTAGGCCGCAAGCCGCTCATTTTCTGTTGGCCCGAAAACAAGTGCGCTGCGGCCGGGCGGGAAATCGCCCAACAGCTGGGCTTTGCCGCGACAACAGGCGGCAAAGGACGCAACGCTGCGGGCGAGGCTCACAACGTGCTGTCGCGAGTGCATGTGCCAGACCGTTCGCTTGGATTTGCCAGCCCGCGCAGCGAAGGCTTCGCCTTGCGGGCGCTGATCGGAGCAATGCACGGCAATCTCTATTGGTACCCCGTCCTGTTGGCGATGCAAATCACCCGCTGGGCCGTTCATCGGGCCACACGGCTCACAGTTGGCACGAAGCAGGCTGAGCGTCGGCAGGGCGCAGCGATCTCGATGGAGCAGACGACATGAACGACTTTTCGAGCCGCTTTCCCAAAGTGGGCGACGAGCCGCAACAAGTCCTGCTCGATGAGGCGGAACTGCTAGTCATACAGGACGAGTTTGCCGTTGACGCTGCGCCACTTGCGGAACGCCGCACCGACATGCCGCGACGTGTCCGCTTCGAATGCGACATGAACGCGGTGCCTTTGCCGCTTGAAGTTGCCAAACCCACTTATGCTTCCACACTAAAACGCTGGTTCGACGCCGCGGTCGCGCTAGTCGCTATCGTGGCATTGCTGCCGGTGCTGGCCGGAGTAGCACTGGCGATCAAATTGCGCGGCGACAACTACGATGGCCGGTTGAGCGGCGACTATGATGGCCGGTAGGATCGGTTGTCTGGTCTGATCGTAGGGAGGGGCGCAGCCCCGACC